>NZ_KQ959726.1:0-97527 GCF_001552965.1 Corynebacterium sp. DNF00584
ATTGGCACACTATTGAGTTCTCAAACATCATCCGCACTCAAAAAGTTTCATCCTATCGGGATACCCCTTCTCGAAGCAGTCGAACACTCACTGTAGTGCAAGTCTTTAAGGCTTGTCAACCTGCAGTTCATGTCGTTGTCACCTCGTTTCCGCGGCGACTTGGAATAATCTACACAGCTCCGTTGTTTCCCACAAATCTGCAGGTTAAAGACGAAGTCCCCCACGTCACGAGGGCGAGGGGGACGAACTTAGGGCGGTGAATCTGTGGAAACCACAGCCAACGACCTTGCAGCTGTGCTAGCTAGGCAAGCTTCGCACCAGCGAAGTTCTTCTTACCGCGGCGCAGCACGAGCCAGGAACCGTGGAGCAGATCCTCGTCGGCCGGCTCCCAGTCCTCGGACTCAATGCGTGCATTGTTCACGTAGGCACCGCCTTCCTTAATGGTGCGGCGAGCCGCACCCTTAGAGTCGGCGAGACCGGAGGCGACGAGCAGATCGACGATGGTGCGCTGTTCACCAGCGGCGATCTCGGCGACGGTGGTCTCTTGGAGAGCACCGGCAAGGGTGGCCTCGTCCAACTCGGTGAGTTCGGCCTTGCCGAAGAGAGCCTGGGCGGCGAGCTCTACAGCCTTGGTGGCATCCTCGCCGTGAACGAGGTTCGTCATCTCCTGTGCCAGGCGGCGCTGGGCTTCGCGGCGGAAGGGCTCGTTGGCGACCTTCTCCTCGTACTCGGCGATTTCTTCCTGGGTGAGGAAGGTGAACCAACGCAGGTAGTCGATGACCACGGAATCACCGGCGTTGAGGAAGTACTGGTACCAGGCGTACGGGGAGGTCTTCTCCGCATCGAGCCACAACTTGCCGCCACCGGTGGACTTGCCGAACTTCTGGCCTTGCGCGTCGGTGACAAGAGGAACGGTCAGGGCGTGGGCCTTGTCGCCGTCCACGCGACGGATAAGGTCGACACCGGAGACGATATTTCCCCACTGGTCGCCGCCGCCGATCTGCAGGTCGCAACCCTTCTCGCGGTGCAGCGTGAGGAAGTCGTTGGCCTGGAGCAGCATGTAGGAAAACTCCGTGTAGGAAATGCCGTCGGACTCCAGGCGGCGCTTGACCGTGTCACGGTCGAGCATGGTGTTGAGCGAGAAGTTCTTACCCACGTCGCGCAGGAAGGTGATGACGGACATGTTCGCAGTCCAATCAGCGTTGTTGACCATCTCGGCGGGGTTCTCACCGTCGAAGTCGACGAAGCGGCGCAGCTGCTTCTTAATGGCCTCGAGATTGTGCTGAATGGTTTCTTCGGAGAGCATGGAGCGCTCCCCCACGTCGCGGGGATCACCAATGAAGCCGGTTGCGCCACCAGCCAGCGCCAGCGGGTGGTGTCCAGCTTTTTGGAAACGCCGCAACATGATCATTGGGACAAGGTGGCCGGCGTGCAAGGAATCGCCCGTCGGGTCGAACCCACAGTAAAGCGTGATGGGGTTCTCGCACGCTTCACGGAGCGTATCAAGGTCGGTGGACTGATTAATGAGGCCGCGCCACTGCAGCTCATCAATGATGTTCATGGAAGTGTGATCTTTCTCTTCGAAGTAGCCGCTGTGCGCGGCTGTGACGTGTGGAAAATTTCGCGCCTAGGCGGCGTCCGGTGGCCAGGCCATGGCGGAATCGACGAGCATGACAGGGATGCCATCTTCGATGGGATAGGCAATCCCCTTGCGCTCATTGACAAGCACCTGCTTGTCCTCCAGATACGTCAAAGGGCCCTTGTCCTGCGGGCAAACAAGGACCTCTAGCAACTTCGGATCGAGACTCATAACTTCATAGGGTACACGGGACGCCGCGCGCAGACTGCGTCAGGCACGCGCGGCGTACTCACCCCCTCGAGCGGTCGCACCAGTCATCCGGTACGACCCGGGTCAGACCAGATCAGAGCGGAGCTGGGACGTGGGCAACGAGTGAGAAGAGATCCTTTGGGTCGTCGGGATTAGCGATGATGTCGATCTCAGATTCTAGATCCGTCCCCGCAACTGCATCGCGCACATAGCGCAGCGCAGAGAAATCATTGATGGCAAATCCGACGTCATCGAACAACGTAATCTGCTCAGGATTATCGCGACCTGTCTCTTCGCCGGTAAGCACCTTCCAGAACTCGACGACTGGGAAGTCTGCTGGCTTTTGCTGGATTTCGCCCTCGATACGGGTCTGCTCGGGGAACTCGACGAACACCTTCGACATATCAAGGATCTTTTCCTCGAGCTCCGTCTTTCCTGGGCAGTCACCGCCCACCGCGTTGAGGTGCACGCCGGGGGCGACGTGACGCTCGGCCAAGATCTGGTTTTGCGCTTTGTCGGCCGTGCATGTGGTGATGATGTCGGCACCTACCACTGCTTCATCAACACTCGAGCACACCGTGATGTTGAAGCCAAGCGGCTCGAGGTTGCGCTTGAATTTCTCTACCGCCGCTGGGTCAATGTCATAGATGGTGAGATCCTCAATGCCGAGGACACCGCGGAAGCCCAAGGCCTGGAACTCGGATTGAGAGCCAGCGCCGATCATGGCCATGCGCTTGGAATCCGGGCGGGCGAGGTGTTTTGCCACCATCGCGGACGTTGCAGCAGTGCGCAAGGCAGTGAGAAGGGTCATCTCCGCTTCGAAGGTCGGATAACCGTTATCTACGTCCGCAAGAACTCCAAAAGCAGTCACGGTCTGGAAACCGCGTGCGGGGTTGGAGGGATGGCCGTTGACATATTTGAACGAGTATTCCTCGCCGTCGGACGTCGGCATGAGCTCGATTACGCCAAAGGGCGTATGCGAAGCTACTCGCGGGATCTTGTCGAAACGAGCCCAGCGCTTGTAGTCGCGCTCGAGGTAGTCGACCATGCCGGTGATGATGTTTTCAACTCCATCACGCTGGATCCAGCGGGCCATATTGGTCACGTCGACAAACTTAATCATCATTGGGGAAATGAGTCCTTTCTCAAAGTCAAAATGTGTTCAGCGTGGCCGAAGCAAGATGTTACCGCTTCGGGTGCAGATCTTGGTGCGGATCCGCCGTAAAGCGGAAGCTTGGCAGATGCGTGCGCTTGCGCTCCTCCGCGATGGCGTTGATGCGGTCACGCCACAAGAACCACAGGCCAACGAAGACGGGAATGAGGCCGATGGTCGCGAGCAGCGTATAGGAGCCGATGGGATAGTCGAAGGCCATGAGCACGAGGACGATGCCTACGAAGATCACCGTCACCCAATCCCCAACGACGCCAAAGGGCGAGCGATAATCCGGGCGGGTAAACTTCCCGCGCGCGGCTAGACGAACAAAGCGCTGGTGTGCCAAAACGATGGCGACCCACGACGCGAGGGTGCCAAGAGCTGCGAGGTTCAAGACGATTTCGAAGGCCATTTCGGGCACCACGTAGTTGAGGAAAACTCCAGCTAGTGCGACGAGCACAGCCATGACGATGCCGCCGTAGGGCACGCCGGAGTCTGACATGCGCTTGCCAAAGGCAGGGCCGGAGCCAGCCTGCGACATGTTGTACATGATGCGCCCAGTCGAATACAGCCCGGCGTTGAGCGACGAGATGGCGGCGGTAATCACGACCAACTGGAAGATAGCGGCAGCGTACGGGATGCCGAGTGACTCGAAGAATACGACGAACGGTGAGGTATCCGAGGCGTATGCCGTGTAGGGAAGAACGAGCGTGAGCAACAGGATAGAACCGAAGTAGAACACCACGATGCGGAAGAGAACCGAGTTCACGGCCGACGGGATGTGCTTTTGCACGTCCTCAGTCTCACCCGAGGTGGTGCCAACGAGCTCGATGCCGGCGTAGGCGAACACGACGCCCTGAATTACGATCACTGCGGGCAGCAGGCCGTTCGGCATCCATCCGCCGTTGTCCGTAATGAGGCTAAAGCCGGTGGGAGTCCCCTCTGGGTGGCCGAGAATGAGGACGCCGATGGCAATGAGCATGAAGATCACCAGTGCAACGACCTTGATCATCGAGAACCAATACTCGAGCTTGCCGAAGATAGCGACGGAGAGCATGTTGAAGAAGAAGATGAAACCGACCACGACGAGGGCGAGTGTCCACTGGGGAATTCCATCAAGCCACGTGGTGTACTGGCCAAACCACTTGATGTAAATCGCGACCGCCGTTGCGTCGGCAACGAGGGTCATAGCCCAGTTGCCCCAATAGAGCCACCCCGTGACGAAGGCGGCCTTTTCTCCATAGAACTCACGAGCGTAAGAAACGAAGGAACCAGAGCTCGGGCGGTAGACAATAAGTTCGCCGAGGGCCCGGAGAATGATGTAGCCAAAGAAGCCACAAATGAGATAAAGGATGGCGAGCGAGGGGCCAGCAGTTTGCAGACGGCTACCTGAGCCAAGCAAAAGACCTGTGCCGATGGCGGAGCCGATGGCAATCATCTGCAGCTGGCGCTTGCCCATTCCCTGCTGAAGACCATGATCCTCAGCGTCAAAGACCGCGCGTCCCTCTTCTGAGGGCGCCGGACGAGAAGTTATAGACATGCGGTGTACCTTCACAGACAGTTAGTAAATTTCTTCGCGAAAACCTTCGCCGACATAGAAGAGTAACGAAAAGCACGCTTTTCAGTGACTGGTTTCACTTATTTTAAGTCGTGTCTCACTTGACACAGAGTAGCGAGACACAAAAAAGCCCAGCACACTACGTGCTGGGCCATTTTCAATAGGACTATCGTTAACCCCCACGTCCGGGGGATATGCCGTTTACTTGTGGGGTATCACCGGGGTGGCGGCCCACGACCGAAAGTCGGCGGCAAGTTCATCGACATTGGCTCGCTGCTCGGCGACGCGGACACCGGCGGTGCCGCCCTTCGTTGAGCGCGACGCAACCGCACCGTCGATAGTAAGTACCTCGCGTACAGCCGGTGTCAGTCGCGCGTCGACACTGGCGAGCTCCTCATCGGTCAGCTCGATAAGGTCAACGCCACGGGACTCGGCGATGCGCACGCATGCTCCCGATGCCTCATGTGCCTCACGGAACGGCACCCCTTGGCGCACCATCCACTCGGCCAAGTCAGTGGCCAAGGTGTAACCACGAGGGGCCAGTTCGCGCATGCGGTCCTCGTGGAAGGTCAACGTAGAGACTAGGCCGGTCAACGCGGGCAGCAGCAGGTTGAGGTTCGCCACGGAGTCCACGATGGGCTCCTTGTCCTCCTGCAAATCGCGGTTATACGCGAGTGGCTGCGCCTTCAGGGTTGCCAGAAGGCCGGTGAGGTTTCCGATGAGGCGGCCGGTCTTGCCGCGCGTGAGCTCGGCGACGTCCGGGTTCTTCTTCTGCGGCATAATTGACGAGCCCGTCGACCATGCGTCGTCGAGAGTCACATAGCCGTACTCCGGCGTGCACCAGTAGACGATCTCCTCCGCCAGACGCGACATGTCGATCGCAATCTGAGCCAGGACGAAGGCCGTCTCGGACGCGAAGTCACGCGAGGACGTACCGTCAAGGGAGTTCTCCGCAGCGGAGTCGAAGCCGAGCTCCTCCGCAATGGCTTCCGGGTCCAGGTGCAGCGAGGAACCCGCCAGGGCACCCGAGCCATAGGGCGAGATGGCCAGGCGTTTGTCAAGATCCTGGATACGCTCGCAGTCACGCAGCAGCGGCTGCGCGTGCGCGAGCAGCTGGTGTGCAAGCAGGACGGGCTGGGCGGCCTGGGAGTGGGTCTTGCCCGGCATGATGGCATCGGGGTGGGCTGCGGCCTGGGCCGAGAGGGCATCGACAAGCTCAGTGACCTGGATGGCGATGTCGCGCACGGCGTCGCGGACCCACATGCGGAAGAGGGTGGCGACCTGGTCGTTGCGGGAACGGCCCGCGCGCAGGCGGCCGCCGACCTCGGGGCCAACGATATCGATGAGGCCGCGCTCCATGGCGCCGTGGACGTCCTCGTCTGTGGGCAGCGGGCGGAACTCGCCCGAAGCGACCTTCTCGCCGAGCTGCGTGAGCCCGTTGAGCATGGTGGCAAAATCCTCGTCCGTGAGCAGACCGGCGTTGTGCAGGACCTTGGCGTGGGCCTTGGAGGCCAGCACGTCATAGGGAGCGAGCACCCAGTCGAAATGCGTGGACACGGACAGGGCAAACATGGCCTCAGACGGGCCGCCGGAGAAGCGGCCGCCCCACAGCGCGCCTTCGTTCGTCTTGTGCTGCTCCATGTGAACCTACTTTCCGGTGGGGAAACCGCCCTCGCGGTCACGCTGGTTGGAGATCTGGGTGGACAGGCCGTGAAGCTGGACAAAGCCCTTGGCTGCGGTCTGGTCGAAGGTGTCGCCCGTGTCGTAGGTGGCCAGATCGTAGGAGTACAGCGACTGGGAGGAGCGGCGGCCGTTGACGGTGGCGGTACCCGCGTGCAGAACCATGCGGATATCGCCCGAGACGGTCTTCTGGGTCTCGCCAATGAAGGCGTCGAGGGAGCGCTTGAGCGGGCTGAACCACAGACCGTCGTAGACCTCCTCGGACCAGCGGGAGTCGACGAGGCGCTTGTAGCGGCCGAGCTCGCGCTCCACGGTGACGTCTTCGAGGGCCTCGTGGGCCTTGATGAGGACGATGGCGCCCGGTGCCTCGTAAATCTCGCGGGACTTAATGCCCACGAGGCGGTCCTCGACCATGTCGAGGCGGCCGATGCCCTGAGCGCCGGCGCGGCGGTTGAGTTCCTCGATAATCTGCAGGACGGTCATCTTCTTGCCGTCGATGGCGACAGGCTTGCCTTCCTCGAAGGAAATGACGACCTCGTCCGGGGCGTTGCCCAGGGCAGGATCCTCGGTGTAGGCGTAGAGATCCTTCGTGGGCGGGTTCCACAGGTCCTCGAGGAAGCCGGTCTCGACGGCACGGCCCCAGACGTTCTGGTCGATAGAGAACGGCGAGGACGCAGACTGCTCGATGGGCAGCTTGATTTCCTCAGCGAAGGCAATCGCCTTATCACGAGTCCAGGCGTAGTCACGCGCCGGTGCAATGATCTCCAGGGACGGGTCGAGGGCGCGGAAGGAGACCTCGAAGCGGACCTGGTCATTGCCCTTACCGGTGCAGCCGTGGGAGACATGCGTGCCGCCGTGCTCCTGGGCAGCTTCAACGAGGTGCTTGACGATGAGCGGGCGGGAAATAGCAGAGACCAGCGGGTACTGCTTCATGTACATGGCATTGGCCTGGATGGCCGGCAGGCAGTAGTTGTCTGCGAACTCGTCCTTGGCGTCCACGACGATGGACTCCACGGCGCCACAGTCCAGTGCGCGCTGACGCACGGACTCCATATCCTCGCCACCCTGGCCTAGGTCGAGCGAGACGGCAATGACCTCGCCGCCGGTCATCTTAGCGAGGTACGGAATGGCGACCGAGGTATCCAGGCCACCGGAGTACGCGAGCACAACGCGTGCAGTCATGGTTTCTATCTCCTTGCGAGATTGTGGAAATAATACAATAGACTCGATAATATACGAAACGTATGCGGGATGTAAAACACTCCCTTTCGATGATGACTGCGCGCGCACTGTGCAACCGCCTGACCGCGGAAAATGGTCTATGACGGTGGAGGCACTCATGCCCTGCCACCCGCGGGAGCCGGACAGCGACGCAGCGCGGGAGCAGGGCTAAAACATCAACTAATTACGCACCAAATTGCGCACCAATTCCTCACCAGTGATCGGATCTCGAGCCAGGATGAAGATCGTGTCATCGCCAGCAATACAGCCCACAACATCTGGAATCCCAGCACGGTCGATATAGGACGCCAGGTATTGCGCCGCGCCCGCGGGTGTGCGCAGCATGCCGATATTGCCTGAGTGATCCGTGGTGGTGACGAGCTCATCGAGCATGCGACGCAATTTCTCCCGCGGTCCATTGACCTGGTCATCGAACTGCTCGAGCTCACCACCCACCATGTAAAACGAGCGACCACCGTCCCGCTTGACCTTCTTGGCCCCCAGCTCATCTAAGTCACGCGACAGCGTGGCCTGCGTGATGTCGATGCCTTCTTCGAGCAGCATTTCAGACAACTGCACCTGGCTCGTCACGCGCGAGCGATCAAGGATTTCCAAAATCTTTGCTTGGCGCGCGTTGCGATTGGCCGGGTTGGTGGGCATGGGGGTTGATCTCCTCGTTTGTTAATCGTTTTGGTGGCGAAGCAGCCACGCAAGCACGGCTTTTTGCGCGTGCAGGCGATTTTCTGCTTCGTCGAATACCCGCGACTGCGGGCCGTCGATGACACTGGCCGCCACCTCATTGCCGCGGTACGCCGGAAGGCAATGCAGGAAGATGGCGTTTTCCGCCGCACGGTCCATGACAGCGCCGTTGACCTGGTACGGCAGGAACGGCGTCCGGCGGTCGATCCCGTCATTTTCGTGTCCCATCGACACCCAGGTATCAGTGATCACAACATTGGCACCTGCAACGGCGTCAAGCGACTCCGTAACCGTCACGGTCGCCCCCGTAAGCTCCGCTCGCGCTTCGGCGCGCTGCACGTACTCTGCGCGGGGTTGGAACTCCGGTGGCGCGACAATAGCGATGTCCATACCGGCGGTGGCGAAACCAATCATGTACGAGTTGGCCATGTTGTTGCCGCCATCGCCGAGGTAGACCGCCTTTAACCCTTGGGTGGCTCCAAAGCTCTCACGGATCGTCTGCAAGTCGGCGAGGATCTGGCACGGATGGAAATCCTCAGACAGCGCGTTGATGAGCGGCACGCGCGTAGTCTCCGCCATAGCCGCAAAATTGGCGTGGTCATAGGTGCGCCACACAATGGCCGAAACATAACGGGAGAGCACCGCCGCCGTGTCTTGCAGCGTCTCTCCTTTGCCCATTTGCGTCGATCCAGTGTTGGTCACAACAGCGTGGCCGCCCAGCTCCGCGATACCTGCTTCAAAGGAGAAGCGAGTGCGCGTCGATGTCTTATCGAAGAGCACGGCAACCGACTGCGGGCCTTCGAGAGGGCGGTGCGCAAAGCGGTCCACCTTCATCTGTGCAGCAAGGTCGAGCACCTCTGCTTGCTCCGCCGGCGACAGATCATCGTCTACGAGAAAATGGCGCATGGTCTAGGCTTCCTCCTTTTCAATCTCCTCGACAACGGCTGCCAGTCCCGCGGCTGCCCGAGTAATTTCCTCGTCGGTGATGATGAGCGGCGGCGTCAAACGAATAACGTCAGCTGCCGGCGCGTTGAGGATGAGTCCGTGCTCAAGCCCCTTCGCGACAATCTGCTTGGCCACGGGTGCATTTAATACGGCTCCCAGCATAAGCCCTCGTCCGCGGATCTGCATAATATACGGTATTATGCTCAGCTCACGCACAAATAGCTCGCCCTTGCGCGCTACCTCTGCCAAGAAGTCCTCGTCCAATAAGTCCAGTACAACGTTGGCCGCTGCGCAGACTACCGGGTTTCCGCCGAATGTCGTACCGTGCGATCCCGGCGTGAATAGTTTCGCTGCCGCTCCCCGTGCTATACACGCGCCAACAGGTAACCCGGCGCCGAGCCCTTTCGCCATAGTGATGACATCGGGCTTAACCCCGGCCGCCGTGTGCGCAAAAAATTCGCCCGTACGGCCGACTCCGGTCTGCACCTCGTCGACGATCATGAGCATCCCATTTTCATCACAGAGAGCGCGCACCCCCTGGAGAAAGCCCTCCGGCGCCGGGATGACCCCGGTTTCGCCCTGAATCGGTTCCAGGATGATAGCTGCGGTGTCCGAGGGGTTCATCTCTACGAGCTTTCGCAAGTAGTCGATATCCCCGTAGGGATAAAACTCCACTCCACCGGGCATCGGTTCAAAGGCCTTCCGCTTGCTGGGCTGCCCCGTCATCGCGAGCGAGCCCATCGTGCGGCCATGGAAACCGTGTTCAGCGGCCAGTATGCGCCGGCGGCCAGTCAGACGCGCGAGTTTGAAGGCCGCCTCATTGGCTTCGGCGCCGGAGTTGGCAAAGATAACGCGGGCAGAAGTATCTCCGACACGAGCCCGCAGTTTTTCCGCCACGTCGATAGCCGGCTGCGACGCGAAGAGGTTAGACACGTGACCCAACGTAGAGATCTGTTCCGTGACGGCCTCAACGACCTTGGGGTGTGCCTGTCCCAGCGCATTGACGGCAATGCCGGCGAGTAAGTCGATGTATTCCTTGCCGTCTTCGCCTACGAGGATGGAGCCGTAGCCGGAGACAATGCCAATGGGCGGCGTGCCGTAGTTGTCCATGAGGTTGTCGCCCCACCGGGCTACGAGGCGCTTGTTGTTGTCGCTCATGCGCGATCGTCCTTCCTGAAGATGGTTCCGTCGGGGTATTCGTTGCGGTTGTAGCCATCGGGCAACACCATCGTGCCGATGCCGCCGGGGGTAAGCAGCTCAAGGAGCACGGCGTGGGCCGAACGGCCGTCGATGACGTGGGCAGCGGCGACGCCACCTTCGACGGCCCGCAGGCACGACTCCATCTTGGGGATCATGCCCGAATCGAGCCGCGGCAGCAGGGACGCGAGTTGCGCCGCTTCAATCTTGGACACCAAGGAATCGCGGTCTGGCCAGTCGGTATAGAGGCCCTCAACATTGGTGAGGATGAGCAGGCGCTCCGCGCCGATTGCTTGGGCCAGCGCACCCGCTGCGGTGTCAGCGTTGATGTTGTAAACCTCGCCGTCGGTGCCCGGCGCAATCGTCGAGACCACCGGAATCCGGCCCGCATCGATGATATCCATCAAGGCTGCTGGATTAACGTCAACGATATCGCCGACTTGGCCGATATCCGTGGGAGTCCCGTCGACTTCTACCAGTCGTTTTTCGGCGGTAAAGAGCCCGGCATCCTCGCCGGAGGTGCCCACCGCATAGGGGCCGTAGGAATTGATGAGCCCCACGAGTTCGCGGCCCACCTTTCCAAAGAGCACCATCCGTACGACCTCAAGAACCTCGGGAGTGGTGACGCGAAAGCCACCTTTGAACTCGCCTTCCAGGCCCGTGCGTGCCAGCATCTGGGAAATCTGAGGCCCGCCGCCGTGAACGACCACGGGCTTGACGCCCACGGTGCGCAGGAAAACCATGTCTTTGGCGAATGCTTCCCGCAACGAGTCGTCCACCATCGCGTTGCCGCCGTACTTCACGACGACGATCTTGTCGCGGAAGTGTTGAAGCCACGGCAGTGCCTCAGAGAGGACTGTCGCACGATCCTGATCGGTAAGACCTTTCATCATGGTATCGGCCGCCTTAGGAGCTGTACGCCGAGTTGATCTCGACGTAGGCGTGGGAGAGGTCAGTCGTGCGCACGAAGGCGGAGCCCGGTCCGCCGGTGCCGAGGTCGACGCGCACGTCGATATCCTCGCCGGAGAGGTCCACATCGCGGGCACCAGGCGCGCTAGTGGAGTTCACGCACACCGGCTGGTCATTGAAGAAGACGGAAATCTTCTCCGGTTCCATGGCGGCATCCGCCATGCCCACGGCTGCGAGTACGCGGCCCCAGTTCGGATCTGAGCCAAACATCGCGCACTTAAACAGGTTGTCGCGGCCAATGGTGCGCGCGGCGTTGAGCGCCTCGGCGTCCGAATCGGCGCCCTCGACGGTGATCTTCACGCGCTTGGTCACGCCCTCGGCATCGGCCTGCATCATGTCGGCTAGGCCGGCACAGGCCTCGAGTACCGCCGCGTTGAGCTCCTCCTGGGTAGGTTCCACGCCGGACGCACCGTTGGCCATGATGATGACGGTGTCGTTCGTCGACGTCGAGCCGTCCACGTCCAAGGTATTGAACGTTACTGCCGATGCCGCCTCCAGCGCCGCACGCAGAGCCTTCGGCGTCACCTTCGCGTCCGTGGTGAGACACACGAGCATGGTGGCGAGGTTTGGCGCCATCATGCCCACGCCCTTGCCCATGCCGCCGAGGGTCCACCCGTTGCCTTCGACACCGACTTCCTTAGAGACCGTATCCGTCGTCATAATTGCCATCGCGGCGTCGTTGCCCGCCGCGCCGAGCTTTGTTACGGACTCGATACCCGCGAGCACCTTGTCCATAGGCATGGGCTCGCCGATGAGGCCCGTCGAGCACACCGCGACGTCCGTGCCATCAACGCCTAGCGCCTGCGCCGTGGCCTCGGCCATCGCCTGCGCGTCCTCGTCACCTTGAGCGCCGTTGCACGCATTCGCGTTGCCTGCGTTGATGACGAGCGCGTGGAGCGATCCATCAGCAATAATCTTCTGCGACCACTTCACGGGTGCGGCCTTGACGCGGTTGCGCGTAAAGACGCCGGCGGCGTTGAATTCCGGGCCCTCATTGACCACGAGCGCCATGTCTGATTTTCCGGACGGCTTGATTCCTGCCGTCGTCGCGCCGGCCGCGAAACCCTGCGCTGCGAGTACACCGATAGTCATGTTTCTATTTTCCTCTTCACCCTGCATCTAGTTGGCTCAATATCGTCAATCCGCCCCTTTAGGGGGCCACCGCCGCCTGCGGCAGCCCTGCGGTCTCCGGCAGGCCGAGCGCCAGGTTCATGCACTGCACCGCGCCACCGGCGGTACCCTTGCACAAGTTGTCGAGCGCTGCCGTGACGATGAGGCGACCCGTGATGTCATCGACGTGCGCCTGGATGTGGACCATGTTGGACCCCACCACGTTTTGGGTCTCCGGCTGCTGGCCTTCCGGCAGCACGAGGCAGAACGGTTCGTCTGCGTAGAACTCTTCGTATGCTGCGCGCACCGCCGCAGCGTCCACGCCTGGGGCAAGCTTGGCCGTGATCGTCGCAAGGATGCCGCGCGACATGGGCGCCAGCACAGGCGTAAAGCTCACGGCGACTGGACCCTGCTGCGAGTACTCGGAGAGGTTCTGCACCATCTCCGGCGTGTGGCGGTGCGAGCCGCCCGGTTTGTACGCGCGCACGTTGCCCATCGTCTCTGCGCCCAGTTGCGCCACGGAGGCCTTCTTGCCCGCGCCGGACACGCCGGTCACGGCGATTACCGAGATGTCCGGCTCGATGAGCCCCTTGGCGACGGCCGGCAACGCACCCAGCGTTGTGGTCGTGGGGAAACATCCGGCCACGGCCACGCGCTTGGATTGCGCGATGGCTTCCCTGTGCCCCGGCATCTCCGGGATGCCGTAGGGCCAGCTGCCCGCGTACTCGCCGTCGTAGTAGGCGTCCCAGGCCGCCTTATCCTTCAAACGGAAGTCCGCGGCACAGTCGATGACGAGAACCTCCTCCCCCAGCGTCTTGGCGATCTCCGCGGAGTGGCCGTGCGGCAGACCCAAGAAGACAACGTCGTGGCCGGCGAGGTTCTCGACAGTCGTATCGACGATACGTCGCTCGCGCAGCTGCGGAAGGTGCGGCATAAGCGCGCCCACGGACTCCCCCGCGGTGGAGTGTCCGGTCAGGGCGCCAATCTCGAGCTCACCCGACAGGTACGCCGGGTGATTCAAAAGAAGGCGCAAGACTTCGCCACCGGCGTAACCGGAGGCGCCTGCAACTGCAACTGTGATAGCCATGGAGACATCCTAGCAAATATGCAATCGACTGTAAATTATGCAGGAGCTATTTCTTTCCCCCGACCGAATCCCCCACGCCGCACGACGCACCGCCCCGAGTCGCACGCGGCGTCACTCGAAGCGGCGCGGTGTCGGCCCGATGCGCTTCCTTAGACAGCGCGGGAAGACACCTTGCCCATGCCGGAGGCATCATCAATAGCCGTCTTGCCCACGTAACCGGCGTAACCACTAGGGCTCACCAGGTGCAGGCCACCCTGCAGGTCAGCGATGACCGCAAGCTCCTTGAACTGGAATACCTCGCCCGGGCGCAGCTTCTTAAAGTTCGTCACCGACAGCCCCTGATTGAAGCAGTCCGCCCACGACTCACCGTTGGAATACTGAACGCGCGGAACGAGATAGTTGGGTGGATTGCACTCAGTGCGCGTGGCGCGTGCGCCCGGGCTGTGGCAGCGGATGTACGTGCCACCCACGTCGCCGTATTCACACTGAATGGTGCCGTCCGCGTTCGACAGGCCGCGCAGATTCTGCGCCTGAGCAGCCGGGGCTCCCAACAGCGCACTGGCCAGCACGGTACCGCCGAGGACGGCGGCTGCCCTGCGGGCCAAAGAGGAAAAGAAGCGATGGGTCATGATAGGTCCTTGAGTTTGGGAAACAATTCCACTCCCAAAATATGATCCGCATCACCCTGTGTGCAACATTACTTCGTCGAACACCTCACTGGACACCGCTCCGTGGCACACAACATTCCGTCAGCACAGACAGCGCAACGCACTCCGCCCGCGCTCCGGTGCCATGGTCGACCACAGGCGCGTACGCTCGGCCCCGCCCACGACAGGCAAACGGCACGACCATCGACATGGTCGTGCCGTTCCTCAGACGCAAACGTAACTACGCGCGCATCTCAGCGCCGAGACGCTCCTTGGCCAGCTCGGCCGCGGCGAGGCGGTGCTCGTTGGCCTCTTCATCGGTGAGCGTGCGGTCGCCCGCGCGGAAAAGCAGCGTGAAGGCCAGAGACTTCTTACCCTCGCCCAGCTGCGCTCCGCGGAAGACGTCGAAGAGCGCAGCGTTTTCGAGCAAGTCGCCCGCGCCCTCTTCAATCACGCGACGCACGTCCTCGGCCGGTGTCGCTTCGTCGACGACAAGGGCGATGTCCTGGTGCAGCGCCGGGAAAGCGGAGAGCACCGGCGCCGGGAAGCGCTCCTCGAGCGGCAGCGCCGTGACGTCGAGCTCCATGGCGCAGGTACGGGCCGGAAGGCCCAAGGCCTCAACGACCTGTGGGTGGAGCTCGCCGGCGTAGCCGACGATGGGGGCATCGGCAGCAACCGTGCCGTCCGCGTTCGCGACCTTGAGGGCGGCGCAACGGCCCGGGTGCCACGGCAGCTCGGAGGCCGACTCAACGGCCAGGTCCAGGCCAGCGGCGCGCGCGACGAGGCGTGCGGACTCGATGGAATCGGCGTAGGTGTACGCGCGGCCTTGGCCCCAGGGGCCCTCGTGTTCAATGTTGCCGGAAGCGACCGTCGCGACGTGTAGCGGCTGGTACGGAAGGGTGCCCAGCAGCTCCTCGACCGTGGACTCGGACGGACGGGACTCGACCGACGGCATCGGCGAAGCATCCGCACGCTTGAAGGAGACCTGCTGCAGGCCGTAAAGGGCCAGATCCGTGCGGCCGCGAGCGACGTTGCGAGCGATGGCCTCGAGGAGGTTCGGCAGCAGCGTCGTGGACAGGATCGCCTTGTCGGCCTCGAGCGGGTTCTGGACCTCGACGGTCTTGCGGCGCTCGTCATCAGCGTCCAGGCCCCACACGTCGAAGGTGTCGTTGCGGACGAACGGCGCCGGGATGACCTCGGCGTAGCCCGCGTAGGCCAGGCCGTGGCCTATGGCGCGGCGACGCTTCTGAGCCGGGGTGAGACCGCGGCCGCCCACCGGGGTCGGCAGGATGGTCGGGATATCCTCCAGACCCCCGAGGCGCAGGATTTCCTCGATGAGGTCGACGTCCATCGTGATGTCAGAGCGCCACGTCGGCGGGGTGACCAGGAGGTTCTCACCAGACTGCTCGATCTCGCACCCCACCTCGTAGAGACGGCTCATGACGGTCTCACGCGAGTAGTCAACGCCCGCGTACTCGGCCGGCTTCGCGGCGCGCAGCGTGATCTGCTCGCGCGCAGGAACCTCGCCCACGAGCGTACGGCCGGACTCGATGGTGCCGCCGGCGATCTGCACCAGCAGCGCGCAGGCGATATCGAGGGCAGCCTCGACGATGGCCGGGTCCACGCCGCGCTCAAAGCGGCGCGACGCCTCAGAGGACAGCTTGTGGCGGCGCGAGGTGCGCGCCACGGTGATCGGATCCCAGTTCGCGGCCTCGAAATAGACGTCCGTGGTGTCGTCCGCGATCTCGGACTTGGTACCGCCCATGACGCCCGCGAGGGACTGGATGCCATTGTCATCGCAGATGACGACGTCTTCTGCGTCAAGCTCGCGCTTCACATGGTCGAGGGTCTCGAACTTCTCGCCCGCCTGCGCGTTACGCACGACGAGGTTACCCTCGATGGCGTTCGCGTCGAAAGCGTGCATGGGCTGGCCGAGCAGGAGCATGACGTAGTTGGTCACGTCCGTCGCCGGGTTGACTGGGCGCTGACCGCACAGCATGAGCTCGCGCTCCATCCAGAACGGCGTGCGGGCGTTCGGGTCGATGCCGGTGACCTTACGCAGGCCAAAGCGCACGGCCTTGGTCTCCGGTTTGAGGTCGACATCGATGAGCTCACCGCTCGGTGCCGGAACGCCGGAGACATCGATGCCCACGACGGAGGGATCTTCGGCCGGGCAGGCGTACTCGAGGCCGAAGGCAGAGGCAACCTCGCTGCCGAGGCCACGCAACGAAAGCGCGTAACCACGGTCCGGCGTGATGTTGACGTCGAAGACGGTGTCGTCGAGTCCGATAACCGGACGGGCGTCCTGGCCCACGAGGTCAGCGACCTCCTCGCCCAAGGTGATAATGCCCGCGGAGTTCTCGGACATGCCGAGCTCCGCGGCCGAGCACATCATGCCATTGGAGATGTGGTCGTAGGTCTTGCGCGCAGCGATCTTGAAGCCGCCGGGCAGCTCCGCGCCCGGAAGCGAGACGACGACGTAGTCGCCGAGACGGAAGTTGCGGGCGCCACAGATAATGCCCTGCAACTCACCCGTGCCGTTGGCGTCGCCCACGTTGACCTGGCAGTAGCGGATGGGCTTCTTGAAGCCCTCGAGCTCCTCGAAGGACTCGACGCGGCCGATGACGAGCGGGCCCTTGATTTCGGGCAGGTGCTCGTAGCCCTCGGTCTCGAAGCCGACGCGGACGTAGCCAGCGTCGAGGGCCTCGGCGGTAACGGACCAGCCCGGGTTCTTTGCATCCAGCAGGCGGGTGACCCAGCTCTGGGAAATAAGCATTGTTCTTTTCTTCCTTTCTGGGTTCTTGGTTATGCCTGCACGCCGAACGGCAGGGTGAAACGAACGTCGCCTTCGACCATGTCGCGCATGTCAGTAAGGCCGTTACGGAACTGGAGGGTGCGCTCCAGGCCCATGCCGAACGCGAAGCCGGTGTACTCCTCCGGATCCACACCCACGGCGCGGAGCACGTTGGGGTTGACCATGCCGCAGCCACCCCACTCGATCCAGCCGGCGCCGCCCTTCTTGTTCGGGAACCAGACGTCGACCTCGGCCGAGGGCTCGGTGAACGGGAAGTAGTTGGTGCGCATGCGCGTCTTCGTCTCCGGACCAAAGAGGACCTTGGCCAGGTGGTCGAGCGTGCCGCGCAAGTGCGCCATGGTCAGACCCTTGTCCACGGCAAGACCCTCAACCTGGTGGAAGACCGGAGTGTGCGTCGCGTCGAGCTCATCCGTGCGGAACACGCGGCCCGGGCAGGCGATGTACAGCGGAACGTCGCGCGAGAGCATCGTACGCACCTGCACCGGCGAGGTGTGCGTGCGCAAAACCTGCTTGGATCCTGCCGTCGAGACGTGGAAAGTGTCCTGCAGGGTACGGGCCGGGTGGTCCGGCTTGAAGTTCAGCGCGTCGAAGTTGAAGTACTCGGCCTCGACCTCGGGACCGTCCGCGATCTCCCAGCCCATGCCGATGAAGATGTCGGCGATGCGCTCGGACAGCGTCGTAATCGGGTGCAGCGCACCGGTCTGTGCGCGAGTGGTCGGTACCGTAACGTCAACGGTCTCGGCCTTGAGCTGTGCCTCACGCGCCTGCGCCTCGAGCACCTCCTTGACCTGTGCGAAGCGCTTTTCCATGCGGCCGCGGGCCATGTTGACGGCCTTGCCGGCGTCCTTGCGCTCGTTCTTCGGCAGCTGCCCCAGCGACATGCGGGCCCGCGGGATATAGCCCTGGTCACCCAGGTGCTCGCGGCGAGCGGCGTTGAGCTCATCGAGCGTCGTAGCGGCGTCGAAGGCCGCGATGGCGGATTCGGCAGCCGCGCCCAGCGCAGCTTCGGTCAATTCGATCTGAGGAGTGTCGGACACGTGCCTTAAAACCTTCTTCTTGCGCGAAAACTAACGCCCGCTATCTTAGCGCAGTTCAATAGTCCGACAGGCAACCGGGATAGGCGCCCCGTGCACAGGCATAGTAGAACGGTCCCGGCGGGCGTGGTACGTCATCTTCCGCCACACATAGCCACCAGCTACTTCCGCGGCAATGACGCAGAGGGTCACGGCTCCCGCCCCAGCGACTTGGGGGTTGTCAAGAGCAAGCGCACGGCGCACAAGCGACGCGTTAGGCGCCTGAAGAATTCAGCGCTTGCGCAGACTCGTACAGGCAAATCGATGCCGCCGTCGCGAGGTTGAGGGACTCAGCGCGGCCCCGGATGGGAATGCGCACGCGCACGTCAGCTTCCTCGAGCAGCTCACCCAAGCCGTGGGCCTCATTGCCAAAGAGCCAAGCGGTGGGTTGGGTGAGGTCAGCCTCCGCAAGGTCTACTTCCCCATCGGCCGCCGTAGCGAGGATCTGCATGCCGGACTTTCGCAGCTGTCCCAGCACGTCCTTAATGTTCTGCTCGCGCGCGACGGGGACATGGAACAGCGAGCCTGCCGATGCCCTCGCCACCTTACAGCCCAGAGGGTCCACCGTCTCCCCCGCGAAGATGACGCCGTCCGCGCCCATCGCGTCCGAGGTACGGATGAGCGTGCCCGCATTGCCTGGCTCGGAGGTCAGCACGGGCACGGAGACCAGCCGCGGCTTGCCAGCGAGGATCTTGCCGGCGGACCACAACACGGGCTTGCACAGCGCGAAGAGGCCCGTGGTCGTTGCGGTATCGGACAGGTGCCTCGCCGCCTTATCCGTAATCGGGTGGACGTAGACGTCCATGTAGCCAGCGGCCGTCAAGATATAGTCAAAGCGCTGCGCGGCGGCCTCGGAGACAAAGATATCCGTGGCGGCGCCGGTCGACACTGCTGCGTCGACGGCATTTTCGCCCTCGATAATGAACTTTCCTGCCTTCTTGCGCTCCTTGGAACGGTGCAGCTTGGCGGCGTTGACGATGCGCGGGGTGCGCTCAGTAAAGGCATTATCGAAGTCGAGGTTCATGCCCCCAAATCTATCAGCCACGCCAGAGCCCCTTCCAACCTCCTCGCTCGCGGAGCCGCGCCGGGCGCAACCCCGAGCCAGACATAGCGCGCTACTGCCACACGACGCCAACTTTGGTTTTATGGCGCCTCAGGCCCAAACGGAGGCCCCAAGGCGCCATAAACCCAAAGCTGCGAGCCGCATCGGTTGAGTGTTCCAACGCAACGCCTTAAAAGCACACGGGCGCGCCAGCGAATCCGCCCCACGCTCCGAGCAATGCCCCCATCCAACTCTTTGCCTTCATGCGTGTTTCCTTACAAGCCTGCTTAGACAACGCAAACGCCTCCTTCCACGAGAAACGTGGAAGGAGGCATAAGAAGCTTCAGCCTAAGTAATTAGGCAGCCTTCGGAGCGTTGACGTCCTCCGGCAGCGCAGCCTTAGCGGCCTCGCAGAGAGCGGAGAATGCCTCGAAGTCGTTAACGGCAAGGTCAGCGAGGATCTTGCGGTCAACCTCGATCTCAGCCAGGCGCAGGCCGTGGATGAGACGGTTGTAGGTGATGTCGTTCATGCGGGCAGCAGCGTTGATGCGCTGGATCCACAGCTTGCGGAACTCAGACTTACGGGCGCGACGATCGCGGTAAGCGTAGGTCATGGAGTGCAGCCACTGCTCCTTGGCCTTACGGTAAAGGCGGGAACGCTGGCCGCGGTAGCCCTTAGCGGACTTGAGGATTGCGCGACGCTTCTTCTTAGCGTTAACGGAGCGCTTGACTCGTGCCACAGTAATACTTCCTTAAAAAATCTAGTGGTTTATTGAGTGTGGGTTGATTCGGCGCTATTAGGAGCGGCCGAGCAGGCGCTTAACGCGCTTGATGTCGTTCTGAGCGACATCCTTCTCGCCCTTGAGGCGACGGGTCTGCTTGGAGGGCTTGCCCTCGAGCAGGTGGCGACGACCAGCCTGCTCACGGCGCAGCTTGCCGGAACCGGTCACCTTAATACGCTTGGCCATGCCCTTGTGGGTCTTCTGCTTCATGAGAGTTAAGTCCTTAATTCCCGAAAGTTCTGTTCGTTCTACTTCTTGCCCTTGCGGACTGGTCCCAAAACCATGGTCATGTTGCGACCATCCTGCTTGGGGCGCGACTCGACGACGCCAACTTCTTGGACGTCCTCGGCGAGACGCTCCAGCAGGCGGAAACCCAGCTCCGGACGCGACTGCTCGCGGCCACGGAACATGATGGTCACCTTGACCTTGGAACCCTTCTCCAGGAAGCGCACCACGTTCGACTTCTTGGTCTCGTAGTCGTGTTCATCGATCTTCGGACGGAACTTCTGTTCCTTCACCACAGTCTGCTGCTGGTTCTTGCGAGCCTCGCGAGCCTTCTGGGCCTGCTCGTACTTGTACTTGCCGTAGTCCATGATCTTGGCGACCGGCGGCTTGGCCTTCGGTGCAACCTCGACCAGATCTAGGTCTGCTTCATAAGCGAGCTTGCGAGCATCATCGGTACGGACGATGCCCACCTGTTCACCGCCCGGGCCGACGAGTCGGACCTCGGGCACTCGGATACGCTCATTAATGCGAGCTTCAGCGCTGATTGTGGTCTCCTTGATAAAGATGATTCGTAGTGTGCCTACCTCGACCACAAACGAAAATCCCGGTCTGTGCGTGCACAGCCGGGAGCTCTCGAAAGAATTGCCAGACCCGAAAGCCTGGTGACCCTTTTACCTTGAGCCAACGCGCGAGGCGCGGCATCAGGTGGGAGAAACTCCGCTTGTGACCCGAGACCTCCTGGAAGGTTCTGCGGGCGGTAGTGGAACTAAGACTAACACCACCGGCCCGCGGAACCAAATTCGCCACGCCGCCTAGTTCCGCGCCGAGTTCGCCGCTGGCCTACGACTCGAGCTGGCAGGTTCGGAACTCGTCGCCGCGCTTGCCGATGCCCCTTTCTCCGAGGCGTGCTCCGGCGCAGAGGTTGCATGTGCACGCGGCAAGCCGTCGCAGTCGTGAACTGGGGTGAGCGTTCCGTCGTCGATACCCTCGGAAATCATGTCCTTGAGGTCGCCCGCTGCGTCGTCAAGGGCCTTGACCGCGTCGTCGTAGGCGTCCTGCTCGGAACCGAAGTCATCCATATCGTTGTAGACCACGGTGAGCGCTATACCGATGGAGCCATGCGCGTCTGACTTCGTGTCCCCCACGTCAAGGACACCGAACTGACGCTGGGTATAGCGTCCGCTGTCCTCGTCGAAGCCCCAGCCGCCCTTCGCACGCGTGTTGTCCAGTGCGGTGAGACCATACTGCTGCCACTCGACGATATCGCCCATTGCGCGTGAGACCTGCTTGTGATCGGCCACGCAGTTGAGGTGCGCCGCAAAGGTCGCCTGATCCTTGAGGAGCCATTCGGCATAACCAAAACTCACGTCGCCGTTCGCGTCCGGCTTTTGCCACGTGGCTTTCGAGCCGCCCTCGGCGAGCACTTCGTCGATGGCGGCGGTGGCGTTGTCCTCGCTCCACTTCACCTTGGACCACAGTGCGTAGGCCGCGTCGTTATCGGACTCTGTGATCGCCGCGTCGACGAGGTCCGCCGATCCGCCGTCACGCAGTGCCGTGATAGCGATGGGCACCTTGATGGTCGACCATGCCGGCCCCTTGCCGGGCGCGCCCGCGGCGAGCGTGCCCTGCGCATCCGCGAGCGCGATGCCCACCTCTGCACCGTGGTGTTCTTTAACGAGGTCGGCCACGAGGCCGTCGAGACGCCGTTCAATCCCCGCGCGGCCTGACTCGCCCGACGCAGACGCCGCGGCGGAGGCACCAGCGGCGGCTGCGGGGGCATCGGAAGGCTGCTCCTGCGCTGGCGAGCATGCGGCGAGCGGGAGGATGAGTCCTGCGCACAGAAACGACTTTTTCATTCGCATGAGTCTAAAGCACGCCGCGGGCTAGTGCGGCAGCAACTCCTTGAGGAATTGTCCCGTGTAGGACCCTTCCACCTTCGCGACGTCTTCCGGCGTGCCTTGCGCCACGACGGTGCCGCCGCCGGCGCCACCCTCCGGCCCCATGTCGACAATCCAGTCTGCAGCCTTGATAACGTCCAGGTTGTGCTCGATGATGACCACCGAGTTGCCCTTGTCCACGAGCCCCTGGATGACGAGCATGAGCTTGCGGATGTCCTCGAAGTGCAGGCCGGTGGTTGGCTCGTCGAGGATGTAGATAGTGCGGCCGTTGGTGCGCTTCTGCAGCTCGGAAGCAAGCTTGACGCGCTGGGCCTCGCCGCCGGAGAGCGTGGTCGCGGCCTGGCCCAGGCGCACGTAGCCGAGGCCCACGTCAACGAGCGTGGCGAGGTAACGGTGGATGGAGGTAATCGGCTCGAAGAACTCGGCGGCCTCGGAAATCGGCATGTCGAGGACCTCGGCTATGTTCTTGCCCTTGTAGTGAACCTCGAGCGTCTCGCGGTTGTAGCGCGCACCGCCGCAGACTTCGCACGGCACGTAGACGTCCGGCAGGAAGTTCATCTCGATCTTGAGCGTGCCGTCGCCGTGGCAGGCCTCACAGCGGCCGCCCTTGACGTTGAAGGAGAAGCGTCCCGGCTTGTAGCCGCGCACCTTCGCCTCCTGGGTTTCGGCGAAGAGGTTGCGGATCTTGTCGAAGACTCCCGTGTACGTCGCCGGGTTGGAGCGCGGCGTGCGGCCGATGGGCGACTGATCGACCTGGACGAGCTTGTCCAGGTGCTCGATGCCTTCGACGCGCTTGGCGCGGCCCGGCACCTGGCGGGCGCGGTTGAGCTTATTGGCCAGGGTCTTCGCCAAAATCTGGTTGACGACGGTGGACTTGCCCGAACCCGAGACGCCGGTGATGCACACCATGACCCCCAGCGGTATTTCCACGTTGATGCCCTTGAGGTTATTCTCGCGGGCGCCGACGACCTTGAGCGTGCGGTCCTTATCGATCTCACGGCGGTGATCCGGCACGGCGAGCTCGCGGCGGCCGGAGAGGTAGGCGCCTGTGAGCGAGTCCTCGACCTTCTCAATGCCGGCCGGCTCGCCCTGGTAGACGATCTCGCCGCCGTATTCGCCGGCGCGCGGACCGACGTCCACAAGCCAGTCGGCTTCGCGGATAGTGTCCTCGTCGTGCTCGACGACGATGAGCGTGTTGCCGATGTCGCGCAGGCGCTTGAGGGTCTTAATGAGGCGCTGGTTATCGCGCTGGTGCAGGCCGATGGACGGCTCATCGAGGACGTAGAGGACGCCGGCGAGGCCGGAGCCAATCTGCGTGGCGAGGCGGATACGCTGGGCCTCGCCGCCAGACAGCGTGGAAGCGCCGCGGTCGAGCGTCAAGTAGTTGAGCCCCACATCGAGGAGGAAGCGCAGGCGGGCCTGGATTTCCTTAAGGACGGCGCCAGCGATGATTTCCTCGCGGGATCCGAGCACGAGCGAGTCGAGAAACTCCGCGGCGTCCTCGATGGACAGCGCCGTGAGACCCGCGATGGACTGCTCGCCATGCGCGGTGGATTCCAGGCGCACCGCGAGAATTTCCGGCTTGAGACGCGTGCCGCCACAGGTCGGGCAGGCGACGCGGCGCGTGTACTGCAGGAGGCGGTCCTTCTGCGAGTCGGAATCCGCGGTCTCGAGCTTGCGCTCGAGGAAGCCCACGGCGCCTTCGAAGGGCGCGGTCCAGTTGCGGGTGCGGCCGTAGCGGTTCTTATACCGGACGTTGACTTCCACGTCCGTGCCATAGATGAGCGCGTGGCGCTGCTCCTCGGTAAGTTCACTCACCGGGGTCTGCGGGTCGAAGCCAAGCGTCTTGCCCAGGCCTTCGACAAGTTTTACGAAATAGCGGGAGTTCGGCGAGGAATGCCACGGCTGAATGGCCTCCGTGGCAGGAGCGTCCGGGTCCGGGATGAGCAACTCCGTGTCCACCTCGAGGCGCGTGCCCAGGCCGTCGCAGGCCGGGCAGGAGCCGAAGGGCGCGTTGAAGGAGAACGCGCGCGGCTCGTATTCCTCGATGGTGAGTGTGTGCCCGTTGGGGCACGAGGTCTTCTCCGAGTACGTGTGAGTGAGCTCCTCGTTGTCCACGTAATCGATGGTCACGAGGCCATCGGCCAGCTTGAGCGCGGTCTCCACGGAGTCCGTGAGGCGCTGCTTCGCCGAGGCCTTGACCTGCAGGCGGTCGACGACCACATCGATAGTGTGCTTGATCTGCTTCTTCAGCTTCGGCGGATCCGTGAGCTGGTGGATCTCGCCGTCCACGCGGACGCGGGAGAAACCTTGCGCGGACAGGTCCGCGAAGAGGTCGACGAATTCGCCTTTGCGCTTGCGCACCACGGGCGCGAGGACCTGGAACTTGAGCTTCTCCTCGTTCTCCAGCACGGTATCAACGATCTGCTGCGGGGTCTGACGCTCGATGACGGCGTCACACACCGGGCAGTGCGGCGTGCCCGCACGAGAGAAAAGCAGGCGCAGATAGTCGTAGACCTCCGTAATCGTGCCCACCGTCGAACGCGGGTTGTGGTTCGTCGACTTCTGGTCGATGGACACCGCCGGCGAGAGACCGTCGATAAATTCCACGTCCGGCTTGTCCATCTGGCCCAAAAACATGCGCGCATAGGAGCTCAGCGACTCGACGTAGCGGCGCTGGCCCTCCGCGAAGATGGTGTCAAACGCGAGTGAGGACTTTCCCGAACCGGACAAGCCAGTAAAGACGACCATCTTGTCGCGGGGGATGTCGATGTCGACGCCTTTGAGGTTGTGCTCGCGGGCGCCGCGGACGATGAGGCGATCTGCCACTAGTTTTCTTTCCCTTCTTAGCGGGCGCGTCATCCCGTTCCCGCGCGACGCGAGAAGGGGCGGCCCGGTTGGGTTGTGCTCCGAACTTTAAAAATACCCGTAGGGTTGTCACTATGACTAACGCACTGAAATTAGAACATATTTCCGTCAGTGAGATGGACAACAACTGCTACCTGCTTCACGACGGTACACACGGCCTCCTCATCGACGCCGCCGATGACGCCCCGGCCATCCTCCAGATGGCGCGCGATACCGGCGTGACCATCGAGGCCGTCCTCACCACCCACCGCCACTGGGATCACGTCCGCGCACTCGAGGAGATCCTCCGCGAGACCGGCGCCACGCATTACGCGGCCTTCCTCGACTCTCCCGCCCTGCCCGCGCCCGTCGACGTCGAGCTGCAGCACGGCGACCACATCGACTTCGCCGGCGAGGAGCTGCCCATTATTATTCTGCGCGGCCACACGCCAGGCGGCGCGGCGCTGGCGGCATCGATAGACGGCATGACCAACCTCTTTGTGGGCGACAGCCTCTTCCCGGGTGGCGTAGGCAAGACCAATTCGGAGAATGATTTCGTTCGTCTTTATAAAGATGTAACCGAGCGTCTTTTTGATGTTTACCCGGACGAGACCATCGTGCACCCTGGCCACGGCAAACCCACAACGTTGGGCGACGAGCGCCCGCACCTGCCTGAGTGGTGGGAGCGCCGCTGGTAGGCCATTCGGTTCACCCCACCCCTGTGTTTTTCGCCCCGTCACGCAGTAATCCCGCGTACTCTAGGCACTAGTTAGTAATCCAATAAACCGCAAGGAGAAATTAGGCATGATCCGCAAGATTGCTCGCCCCGCGCTGGCTTCCGTATTCGTCTGGGACGGTGTCGACACGCTGCGCAACACCTCGGACCACGTCAAGGAGACCGAGTCGCTGCTCAAGAAGATCCGCACGGTCGTGCCGGCCCAGTACAAGGGCTACATCCCCAACGACCCGGTGCTCGTTGCCCGCGGGCTGGGCAGCGCTAAGGTCGGCGCTGGTTCCCTCTTCGCCCTCGGCAAGGCCCCGCGCACCTCGGCCGGTATCCTCGCTGCTACCCAGCTGGCGACCCTCCTGGGACGCAATGCTTTCTGGGAGGCCAAGGATAAGGCCGAGAAGGAATCCCAGCGCAACGGTTTCGTCACCAACGCCGCGCTCCTCGGCGCCCTGGCCATCCTCACCCAGGACACGGAGGGCAACCCGTCCCTGCGCTGGCGCGCACAGGATGTCACCAAGCGCACCTCTAAGAAGGTTCAGGCGGCGCTACCCACCAAGTCCGAGTCCGAGAAGTTCGCAGACAACGTCTCCAACCGCGCCCAGGAGTTCTCCTCCCAGGCCCAGGATTGGTTCACCGAGACCTCGGAGAAGGCTCAGGCCTACGTCGACGACAACCGCGACGACTGGGAGAAGGCCGGCCGTAACTTCCTCGACACCGCCAAGTCCTACGTCGAGGACGCACGTGAGGCCGTAGAGGGCTTCATCGATGACAACGCGGATGACTGGAAGAAGCAGGGCCAGGACTTCCTCGCCGCTGCCCAGGACAACTCGAAGACCGCCCGCAAGGCTCTGGTGAAGAACGCCTCCAAGGCACAGGCCCGCGCCGATAAGGCCGTCTCCCAGATCGACGTTGCCCGCAACCAGCGCAAGGCAGCAAAGAAGGCCGACCAGCTGCAGGCCAAGGCTGACAAGGCTATCGCTAAGGCCCTGAAGAAGCTGGGCGACCGCATCTAGTCTCCCGCTCCCACGCGGCGAACGACACCACGTCGTTCGCCGCGTGCCGCGTTTTTCTTCGCACAGGCGTATGCTTATCCGTCTGCATTTCTTATGCCGGCGCACTCGCGCCGCCTATGTCCGCGTCACGCCAAGGAGTCTGCCTCATGCCGAATTCATCCCCAGATTCTTCCCAGCATCTCGACGCCACCACCCACGCCATCGGCGCCGAGCAGGCGTATGTCGACGGCCTGTTCCAACGCCTTGACGACGAAGTCGCCGCCTCCAACGAGCGCCTGCGCAAGGTCATGCTCGACGTCGATCCGCAGAACCCGGACTCGGACGCCCTCGTGCGCCGCGAGACGGAGTACCACGCCCTCCAGGGCAAGCTGGACAAGCTCAACCTCGCGCAGCTCGGCCTCGTCTTCGGCCGCATCGATATCGACGCCCCAGGCGATAACCCAACGCCCGAAGGCCTCGACCGCCGCTACATCGGTCGCATGGGCCTGGACGACCGCGAGGACGACTACCGTACGCTGCTGCTCGACTGGCGCGCGCCCATGGCCCGCCCCTTTTACCTCGCGACCACGGCCCAGCCCGAGGGTGTTACCATCCGCCGCCACATTCGGACGAAGGGTCGCACCGTCACCGGCATCAACGACGAGGTGCTCTCCGGCGCCGAGCTTGGCCGTGCCGCCTCCAGCGACGTCGCTGGAGAGTCCGCCCTCCACGCCGCACTGCAGCGCGCCCGCACGGGCCACATGGCCTCCATCGTCGAGACCATCCAACGCGAGCAGGACGAGATCATTCGTGACGCCACACGCGGCGTCATGGTCGTCGAGGGCGGCCCCGGCACCGGCAAAACCGCCGTCGCGCTCCACCGCGTGGCCTACCTCCTCTACAACCACCGCGATCTGCTCGCTAGCACCGGCGTGCTCATCATCGGGCCGAACCCGACGTTCCTCGATTACATTTCGCGCGTCCTGCCCGAGCTCGGCGAGACCGGCGTCGTGCTCGCCACCGTGGGCTCGATGTTCCCCGGCGTGGAGGGCACGCAACCCGAGTCGCTCGACGCCCGCGAAGTAAAAGGCTCGGAGGCCATGGTTGAAATTCTCACAAACGCGGTGCGCGCCTACCAAACGCCCCCCGAATCAGCCGCGACCCTGCGCGTGGATAACCTCGACCTCACTGTGACACCGGCGATGGTCAAGGCCGCGCGCACCCGCGCACGGCGCTCGCGCCGCCCGCACAATGACGCGCGCGGCGCCTTCGCGGAACACCTTATCGATCAGCTCGCCCGCCAACTCGCAGACAAGATCGGTGCTGACCCGCTCGGCGGCGAGAACCTCCTCGGCCAGGCGGACATCGATCAGCTCCACGACGATCTCGCGGAGACCCGCGTCGTCACTGACTTCATTGACGAGCACTGGCCGGAGCTTACGCCCACGCAGGTCCTCGCGGAGCTCCTCGGCGACCGCGACGCCATCGACTTCGCCGCGGGCGACTACGACGACGAGACGCGCGAGGCGCTCTACCGCGCCGACGCGGAGGCGTGGAGCGCCTCCGATGCTGCACTCCTCGACGAGCTCGCCGTCCTCATCGGCATGCCCGCCCCTCAGCAACAGCAGGAGGCCGAAGACCGCGCGTGGCGCGAGCAGATCGCGGACGCCGAGGACGCCCTCGACATCCTGTCCTCGTCAGATTCCACAGATAACGACGACGACATGTTTGACGCGGAAATCCTCTCCGCTGCCGACGTCATCGACGCTGAGCACCTCGCCCGCCGCCAGGAGGTCCGCGACCACCGCACGACGGCGCAGCGCGCCCAGGCTGACCACACGTGGGCCTACGGCCACGTCATCATCGACGAAGCCCAGGAGCTCACGCCCATGGAGTGGCGCATGGTCTTCCGCCGCAGCCCCTCGCGTTGGATGACGCTCGTCGGCGACACCGCGCAGACCGGCTCCCCCGCAGGCGTCGACTCCTGGGCCGAAACCCTCGAAGCCTTCGTCGGCACCCGGTTCCGCCACCACGCGCTCACGGTCAATTACCGCACGCCCGAGCCCGTCACCGAGGTTGCCAATCGCCTGCTCGCCGTCATCGACCCCGACGCCACCCCGGCCCAAGCCGTCCGCGACGGCGAGCCAGTACGCTTCCTCGCGGGCGCCGACGAACTCGACGCCGAGACCGCCGCCGCGCTCGACGCCGCGCGAGACGCGGTGGGCTCCGAGACAGTTTCATTCACCGATTCCGAAGGCCGCCTTCACGCCGTGGTCACCGCCGCCACCGCGGAGTCAGTCAAGGGCCTCGAGTTCGACCACGTCACCGTCGTCGAGCCGCGGGCCATTGTCGAGGCCTCGCCACAGGGCTGGCAGAACCTCTACGTCGCCGTAACCCGCGCGACGCAGACGCTCACCGTCGTCGGCCCGCTGCCCGCCGAGGTCCCCGAAAGCTAACGCAGCCGAGGGACACGGTCGGGCGAGATTCCGTAGTCTGGGGCCATGGCACTCTCAGATATCGTCCGTAAGGCTGAACGCACCATCAACGACTACAACGTGCGGCGCAGCGCCGCGCGTGGCTGGCTTCCTCAGGTCACTGCCTACAAGGGCTATGGCTCCGAAGAGACTGTCCACGTGCTGGGCCGCATGCTTTACGGCGATCCCGCAGCCCCCGAGAACGAGGCGTGGGCACAGCGCGGCTACCGGCAGTTCTTCACTGTCCAAGCCCCCGGCATCCCCGTCCGCGTGACCGCGGGCGAGGCCTCCGCCACGACGCACTCCACGGCCCAGGGCTACGTGGACGTCCAGCTCCATGGGCACGGACTCACACCCGGCTGGCACGACGTGACCATCGAGGTCCTCGCAGATCCCAACGCTGGTATCCCCACTGACCAGCCGCCCACGACGGCGGAGGTTCTCATCGTCGGCGACGACCAGGATGTCGGCATTGTAAGCGATATCGATGACACGGTGCTCATCACCTGGCTGCCTCGCGCCATGACCGCCGCCTGGAACTCCTGGGTCAAGCGCACAAATACCCGCCAGCCGGTACCGGGCATGGCGCGCTTCTACGAGAAGCTACGCGAAGACCACCCCAACGCGCCCGTCATCTACCTGTCGACCGGTGCCTGGAACACCTTCGATACCCTCGAGACTTTCCTGGAGCACAATGGCCTGCCCAAGGGCCCCATGCTGCTCACGGACTGGGGGCCCACGCCCACTGGCTTGTTCCGCAGCGGCAAGGAACACAAGCGCGTCCAGCTGCGCAACCTGTTCATTGCGTTCCCGCAGATTAAGTGGATTCTCGTCGGCGACGACGGCCAACACGACCCGCTCACGTACGGTGACGCAGCCGAGGAGCACCCAGACCGCGTCCGAGCCATCGCTATCCGCAATCTCACCCCGGGCGAGCAGCTGCTCTCCCACGGTTCGCTCACCCCGCTCGTGGACGAACGCGACTCCGCGCTCGGCCCCCTCCCCTTCATCCAGGGCGCGGACGGCAACAAACTCCTCGAGGCCTACCGCGCGAGGGAATTCTAAACCGGTGTTTCTCCACCTTGGTTTCTAAAACCGGACACGACGAAGCCGGCCGGACTGAACGAAAATTCAGTCCGGCCGGCTTTCTGTTCGCGGCGCGCTCGGCGCGGCCACCGTCTTAGTTGACAGTGTGGACGATCATCACGTCGCAGTCGGACTGGCGAGCAACGTCGGCCGGGACGGAGCCCAGCAGACGACCGGTCAGGGAGTTGATGCCGCGGTTACCCACAACGAGGAGGTCGGCACCGAACTCGTTAACGATGGCCATGAGGGCCTGCACCGGGGTGCCCGGGCGCACGGCGGTCTCGATGCTCTTCACACCGAACTTCTCTGCATGCTCGCGACCTGCGGAAAGGTTTGCCTTCGCCTTGTCGTCACCCAGAATGGTTACGGAGTCCTGACGCAGGGTCTTGGACGCCTCTTCCTTGTTCTCGTAGTACGCGCAGCCGATAATCAGCGTGGCATCGAAAGCGGCAGCCATCTTGGCTGCGCGCTCCACTGCAAGCAGGGAGGACTTGGAACCATCGGTACCGACGACAATCTTGTTGTAATCGCTCATGGCGGCCTTTCATAGAGGGGGATCTCAGTCGATGTTCCAGTCTAGCCCCATTTGGCAGGTTTAGCGATCCTCCGTTGTGTGCGCCACAACGACATCGACGTATGCCTTGCGCATCAGCTCCGTCGCCACGGACCCCATGACGCGGTCGCGCACAGAATTGCGCCCCTTGTTGCCCACCACGAGCAGGTCAACCCGGTGATACTTGCCCACCTCGAGCATCGTCGCCACCGGGTCGCCGGACTTCGCGATAATGCGCACCTTGCTCGCGCCCTCCTCCGCGGCAACATCCTGGGCAGACTTAAGGAAGGTCTGCGACATGTCTTCGGAGATAATCGGCGTTTCCGCAGTTCCGCCCGAGCGCGTGCCCACGTTTTCGTGGCTGCCGAACGCGGAGACAATGATGAGCTCCGCGTCGTACGCCGCCGCCATCGACGCAGCGGTGCGCACGGCACGCAGCGAGGTATCAGAGCCGTCCGTTCCCACCGCAATAGTCTTATACCGCATGAGAGAATTCCTTTCACATCAACACTTGAGAAAAAGTGACGGCGCCCCACTCATGGTGCGATTCGTCACACACTACTGTTGAGTATAAACGCGCGCACGAACCCGCGGCGAGCTTTTGCCGCGCCAGCTGCCGCGCGCGACATCCGTCGCTAGATGCCCGCCTCCTTGAGACCGCGCAGCTCCTTCTTCAAATCCATGATCTCATCGCGCAGGCGGCCGGCAAGTTCGAACTTGAGCTCGCGCGCTGCCTCGCCCATCTGCGCCGTGAGGTCGTCGATGAGTTTCTGGACCTCCTCCGTCGCCATGGACGAAACATCCGGACGCTCCACCATGGACGCCGGGTCGGACGCGGCCGCCGCGCCCTCGGCGGCATCGGCAGCATCCGCGTTCTCGTAGACCTGGTCAAGGATGTCCGCGATCTTCTTGCGCAGCGGCTGCGGGTCGATACCGTGTTCCCTGTTGTACGCAATCTGCTTCTCGCGGCGGCGCTCCGTCTCCTCGATGGCCTCGGCCATGGAGTCAGTGACCTTATCCGCGTACATGATGACCTCGCCGGAGACGTTACGCGCGGCGCGACCGATGGTCTGGATGAGCGACGTCGTGGAACGCAGGAAGCCTTCCTTATCCGCGTCGAGGATAGCCACGAGCGAGACCTCCGGGAGGTCGAGGCCCTCACGCAGAAGGTTGATGCCCACGAGCACGTCGTATTCGCCCATGCGCAGCTGACGCAGGAGCTCGACGCGCTGGAGCGTATCGATATCGGAGTGCAGGTAGCGTACCTTAATGCCGTGCTCGAGCAGGTAGTCCGTGAGGTCCTCGGCCATGCGCTTAGTGAGCGTCGTGACCAACACGCGCTCCTTCTTCTCCGTGCGGGTGCGGATTTCGTCAATGAGGTCGTCGATCTGGCCCTTGGTCGGGCGCACCGTGACCTTCGGGTCGATGAGGCCGGTCGGGCGAATGACCTGCTCCACGTACTCGCCGTCGGATGCGGTGAGCTCGAAGTTGCCCGGCGTCGCCGACATATAGACGGTCTGTCCCACGCGTTCCTCGAACTCGTCGAAGGTGAGCGGCCGGTTATCCACCGCCGAAGGCAGGCGGAAGCCGAACTCCACAAGGTTGCGCTTACGCGACATATCGCCTTCGAACATGCCGCCAATCTGCGGCACGGTGACGTGGGACTCATCGATGATCGTAAGGAAGTCTTCTGGGAAGTAATCGAGCAGCGTCGCTGGCGCCGAGCCCGCGGGGCGGCCATCGATGTGTCGCGAGTAGTTCTCGATGCCGGAGCAGAAGCCGACTTGCTCGATCATCTCGAGGTCGTACTCCGTGCGCATGCGCAGGCGCTGGGCCTCGAGCAACTTGCCGCGGTTTTCTAGGTCTTCAAGGCGTTCCTTGAGCTCCGCCTTGATGTCCTCGACCGCGCGCGCCATGCGCTCCGGGCCCGCCACGTAGTGCGTCGCGGGGAAGATGCGGACCTCGTTGACCTGCTCGATGACGTCGCCGGTGAGCGGGTGGATGTAGTAGAGACCGTCGATGTCATCGCCAAAGAACTCGATGCGCACTGCGCGCTCCTCGTAGGCCGGAATGATATCCACGGTGTCGCCCTTAACGCGGAACGTGCCGCGGGTAAAACCAACGTCATTGCGCTCGTACTGAATATCCACGAGTAGGCGCAGGAAGCGGTCGCGATCCACCTCATCGTCGACATCGAGCACCACCGAGCGGTCCAAGTAGGACTGCGGCGTACCCAAGCCATAGATACAGGACACCGAGGAGACGACCACGACGTCACGCCGCGAAAGCAGCGCCGAGGTCGCCGAGTGGCGCAGACGCTCCACGTCCTCATTAATCGAAGAGTCCTTCTCGATGTAGGTATCCGTCTGCGCGATATACGCCTCCGGCTGGTAGTAGTCGTAGTACGAGACGAAGTACTCCACCGCGTTATTCGGTAGCAACTGGCGCAGTTCGTTGGCCAGCTGCGCGGCGAGCGTCTTATTCGGCGCCATGATGAGCGTCGGGCGCTGCTGCTTCTCGATGAGCCACGCGGCCGTCGCCGACTTACCGGTACCGGTCGCACCCATGAGGACGACGTCGCGCTCGCCGCGGCTCAGGCGCTCGTCGAGCTCCGCAATCGCCGCGGGCTGGTCGCCCGACGGGTTGTATTCGGAGACGACCTCGAATTTCTTCTCTCTGCGCTCGATGTCGCCAACGACGCGGTGCTCGGATTCGGGAAGCAGGGGGTGTTCAGCAGCAAAAGCCATGCCGCCCAGTCTAGCGCCCGCGCACCTTCAGGCTTAGCCGATAGCATCGCCCGCGGCCAGCGCTCCGCCTCGCCTGTGGCTTCCCACACGGCGTCGATCCGCCACCGGCTGGCTCGCGTGCGCCCCGAGCGCCACACAGGCCTCGACTTCCCCATCCATGCACCAGCTTTCCGATGCCGCCTCACCCACCGGCACGCACGAGCGCCAAAAGTCCGCGAGGCAAAAGGTCCCGGTGCGCAGGGCGGAGAGCAGCTCGACGGCCGTGTGATTATTGAAAAGCCCACAATCCCACGTTCCTCTGGCCCTGGACCTTCATCCCCCACAATGAACAACTCACAGCGAACAACTCACAGCGGCAACATGAACATTCGCGCCGCAAAACGTTTAGACTAAGGCTCCATGAAGAAGTCCTCTCTCCTCAAGCTGTCTACGACCGCGGCAGCGATTGCCATCTTGCCGTTTACTACCCTTGCACCCACTCCGGTCGCGCAGGCGGAGCAGTGCACGTCCCAGTCCACCTCCCAGGTGGGAAGCCCCAAGGCCAATGCTGCTGCCGATCTCCTCGGTTCCTTCGCCGGCTCCTCTTTCGGCGGTTCCTCGCTCAGCCCCGCCCAGGCCGACGCCGTCAAGCAAGCAACGTCCACGGGCGTCGCCAAGCAGCTCATCACGGCTGAGGGCCCAACGCGCTCCATGCACTTCCTCACCGGCCCCTCCTCTCCGGACCGCACGGACCGCAAGTGGGGTATCACAAGCACGGACTTGGGCATCGCCTACCTCGATGACTCGGAAGAAAATACGCCGCGCATGTACCTCGCCTTTGGCGACACCTTCTCCTGCAGCGGCTCGGGCAACGGCTGGCGCTCCAATGTCTTGCTGCGCACCCGCGACTTCAACTACGGCGACGGCGTGAGCCTCCACCAGGCGCTCACCTCCGACGGCTGGCAGAGCTCCGGCACGGCCCGCGAGTTCATCTCCTCGGAGAAGAACCCAGGCGTCGAGCACACCACCATCCCCACCGCCGGCATCGAAATCAACGGCACCCACTACATCGACTACATGTCCGTCAAGAAATGGCCGAAAGATGCACCGTGGGTCACCAACTACGCTGCGACCATGAAATCCACGGACGACGGCCGCACCTGGTCCGTCGTCGGTGACTCCACCCGCGTCAACGAGCACGCCACAAACGACATCATCCTGCCGGGCCGCAAGGGCTACGACACCGGCAACGAGAAGCTCCAGATGTCCGCGTTCCTCCAGACCCCGGACAAGGACGGCTACGTCTACCGCTACTCCACCCCGAACGGCCGCGCGGGCACCGCGTATCTCTCCCGCGCCAAGGAAAGCGAGTTCCCGTCCGAGTCTGCTTTCGAGTACTGGGACGGCCACAGCTGGAGCTCCGATCGCCGCGACCTGGAGCCGGTCTTCGGTCCTTCGAACCCTGGCAAGCTCGGCGAGATGTCCGTTGTCTACAACAAGTACATCAACAAGTACGTGGCGCTGTACTTAGACTCCGCCAAGTACGCACTCGTCATGCGCACCGCCGATACGCCCGAGGGCGAATGGTCCGCGCCGCGTGAGCTCATCTCCGGCCACGATGTCCCGCAGCTCTACGGCGGTTTCATTCTGCCGAAGCTCGACGACCAGAACCTCTACTACGTCCTGTCGACGTGGGGCGACTACAACACCTACGTCATGCGTACCGACCTCGATTACGCCGTGAACAACCCATCGGCGGATATCAGCGTCAAGGTCGTCGGCGACGTCGTCGCTGAAGGCAAGTAGCCTTTCTTCGCTTCTTCACGCGCACACCGCACGCCGCCGGTCCTCGGACTGAGGCGCGCGGTTGCCGCATTTTTCGCAGCGGAGGGGACAAGGATCGGCCGCGGCAGCGAGACTCGTCGGGCAGCAATGCGGGTGCGTTACTCGGCCTTCTCGATGGCGGCGGCGACGCGATCGACCTGGAGTGCCAAGTCCTCGAGCACGCCGTTGTTGTCGATGACGTAGGTCGCCGCGGCCAGGCGCACCTCGTCGGGCACCTGCTGCGCGATGCGGCGGCGGGCGTCGGCCTCGTCGAGTCCGCGGTGGGCGACGAGACGCCGCACGCGCTCCTCCACGTCGACGTTGACCACAAGGACCTCGTCCATGTCCCTATCGAGCCCATTGTCCACGAGCAGCGGCATATCGTAGACGCAGTACTCCACGCCGGCGACGCGCGCCTCGGCGAAGCGCTCCTGTGTGCGCTCCTGGATGCGCGGGTGGGTAATAGCGTTGAGTTTCGCAGTGTGCTCAGCGTCGACGAAGGCGCGGCGGGCGAGCTCGGCACGCTGAAGCGTGCCCGCCTCGTCGAGGATGTCTGCACCGAAGGCCTCCACGAGTTCCGCGAGGGCCGGCTCCCCCGGTTCCACGATCTCGCGCGCTATCTGGTCAGCGTCCACGACGCTCCACCCGCGTTCCGCGAGCAGCCTCGCGACCGTCGACTTGCCGCTGCCAATACCGCCAGTGAGTCCAATGAGCTTCATGGTGTTCAAGCCTACGACAGCTGCGGGCCACCGGCAGGAAAAACGCGAACGCCGCCGCGACGAGCGCGGCGGCGAAGCGAGCTGATTACTCTTCGGACTTTGCCTTCGGCGTGACCGTGAGCAGCTGGTCAGACGGGGTCACCGCGCCGGCCTTGCCCTCGATGGAGAAGAACTTGGAGGTATTCGTGACGACAACCGGGGTGATGAGGTTGTAGCCCTTGGACTCGATGAACTCATGGTCGAAGGTGATGAGTTTGTCGCCTGCAGAGACGCGCTGCTTCTTCTCGACGTGGACGGTAAAGCCCTCGCCGGCCAGCTCGACGGTGTCGAGACCGACGTGGATGAGCAGCTGGACGCCGCTATCGAGGCTCAGGCCGACCGCGTGGCCAGACTTCTGGACCGTGAGGATCTTGCCGTCAGCCGGAGCGTAGACCGTGTTGCCGGTCGGCTTGATGGCCATGCCCTCGCCGAGCTTGGCGCCAGCAAAAATTGGGTCCGGAACCTCGGACAGTTCTACAGCTTCGCCTTCGAGCGGCGAGTCGAGATTGATGGCCTCGGAAGCCGGAGCGGCAACGGCTACGGCGGCCGGGGCTGCAGCGGCGGCTGCGGCAGGGGCGGCATCGGCAGCCGGAGTGAGAACCTCGACCGGCTCCTTGCCCTCAGCCTCGCGCTCGGCCGCAATCTGGGCGCGGATTTCGTCGCGCTCCTCCGGGGAACGGTAGTCGAAGAAGAGGACGAGGAAGAAGGACACGAAGAATGCGACGGCGACACCGAGCAGGTAACCCAGAGCCGGGGTCATGGCCGGGATAGTAAGCAGCGAGGTAAAGACGAAGGCGTTGGCCTTAATGTTGAAGATACCCATGACGACACCGCCAGCGAAGCAGCCCGGCAGCAAGCGCGGGTAGGTCTTCTTAAAGCGCAGAACGATACCGTACAGGGACGGCTCGGAAACACCACCAAGCAGACCTGCGGCGAGGCCACCCGTGGCGACCTGGCGCATGGCCTTGTTGTGCTCCTTGATGGAGACAACGAGGACGCCGGCGACGAGACCGAAGCAGGCAAAGTTCCAGGCACCCATCGGCCCCTGAATGAAGTCGTAACCCAGCGTGGCGAGGTTTTGCACCATAATCGCGTTGAGCGGCCAGTGCAGGCCAAGCGGGACGAGGAACGGGTACAGCAGCGGAATGACGATAGCGAGGACGAACGGCGAGAAATTATTGACGGCGGCCAGGAAGTTGGAGATGCCGTTGCCGATACCAATGCCGAACGGGCCGAGCAGGAAGGCCGTGAGCGGGATCATGATGAGCAGGGAGAAGAACGGCACGAACACCATGTGCAGAGAGCTCGGGATGATCTTCTTCAGGCCCTTTTCCACCCAATACAGACCGATAGCAGCGAGCAGCGGCGGGAAGACCTGGGACGAGTAGTCGTTGAGAATGAGCGGCAGGCCGAAGATCTCGACCTTCTGTGCGTCGCCACCCAGGAACGTGGTCGTCTCTGCGATATTGGACAGACCCATGAATTCCGGGGTGAGCAACGCGGCCGGAATAGCAGCGCCAACCCACTCGTTCGCGCCCAGCTTCTTCGACGCCGTGGCGCCAATCATGATGGGCAGGAAGTAGAAGACTGACCTCCACATCGCATGCATGAGCTGGTAGCCCGCCGGCTGGTCTTCCATGTCGGCGCGGAAGTCCTGCAGGCCGAAAGTATCGGCCAGAATGAGCAAGGTGATAATCAGCGAGGCACCGAGCAGCGCCCACAGGATGGGGCGGAAGGTGTCAGACAGGAACTCGAAGCAGTAGTCGACCCACCCGGTCTTGCGGATGCCGCCGTACTCCTTCTTGCCGTCGGCACCGATCTTCGGGCCGCGTGCGTTGCCCTTGTGCTCGCCCGACGGATCGACGCCTGGCTCCTTAATGATTGCCCGATAGTAGTCAGCGACGCCGCCGCCCATGACGACCTGGTATCCGTGCTCGCCTTGGTGCACGGTGCCGAGAACGGCTTTGTCAGATTCGAGAGTCTTCTCGTCAATCTTGGATGGGTCAGCAAGCTGAAAACGCAAGCGCGTTGCGCAGTGCGTCAGAGACGTAATGTTGTCAGCGCCACCAATATTTTTGATGATGTGCTGCGCGGTATCTTTGGTCGATGCCACGGCGTACTCCTCTTCATTGAGACGTATGGTGATAACCACTCAGTGTGCGGCTATATCATTGTGAAGATTACTCTAATCCGGGCATGATCAAAAGACCGTAGACGCCCGATTGTGCCTTAACGCACGCTTAACAGAGACAAAAGGCAAGGTCACTATTGAACAAACGTGCCTATGCCCCGCGTGGGCGTCTTAAAGATCACAGCAGCGCGTTGCATTTCTCACGCGTGGCGAGCCATAGCAAGACGCGCGAAGGCCGCCGCCTGATTGATTCCTCAATCAGACGGCGGCCTCGTTCATGCACGGTGCGTTAGACACCGGCACGAGCGAAAGGCGTAAAGCCTTTAGTTGCCAGCGAGCTTGTCGCGCAGAGCAGCGAGCTGCTCATCGGAAGCCAGCGAACCGTGAGTCTCGTTGTCGTTCGATGCCGGAGCTGCATCGGCGGACTCGGAGGAGTAGTTCGAAGCCTCGGACTGCTGGGCAGCCTCGGCGGCAGCTGCACGGTTGCGCTCGATCTGAGCGGTGTGCAGGTTGAAGCGACGCTCGGACTCGGCGTAGCGAGCCTCCCAAGCCTGACGCTGCTCGTCGAAGCCTTCCTTCCACTCGTTGGTCTCCGGATCGAAGCCCTCGGGGAAGACGTAGTTGCCCTGCTCGTCGTAGGAGTCGGCCATGCCGTACTTCGACGGATCGAACTCGTCGGTGTAGTCCTCGTCTGCCTGCTTAACAGACAGGGAGATACGACGACGCTCGAGATCGATGTCGATGACCTTGACCATGACTTCCTGGCCAACGGTGACGACCTGGTCCGGAACCTCCACGTGGCGCTGAGCCAGCTCGGAGATGTGAACGAGGCCCTCGATGCCCTCTTCGACGCGAACGAACGCACCGAACGGAACGAGCTTGGTGACCTTGCCCGGGACGATCTGGCCCACAGCGTGGGTGCGGGCGAAGACGCGCCACGGATCTTCCTGGGTAGCCTTCAGGGACAGGGAGACGCGCTCGCGGTCGAGATCGACGTCGAGAACCTCAACAGTGACCTCGTCGCCAACGGTGACGACCTCAGACGGGTGGTCGATGTGCTTCCAGGACAGCTCGGACACGTGAACCAGGCCGTCGACACCGCCGAGATCGACGAAGGCGCCGAAGTTGACGATGGAGGACACGACGCCCTTGCGGACCTGGCCCTTCTGCAGCTGGTGCAGGAACTCGGAGCGGACCTCAGACTGGGTCTGCTCGAGGTATGCACGGCGGGACAGAACAACGTTGTTACGCTGCTTGTCGAGCTCGATGATCTTGGCTTCCAGCTCCTGGCCGATGTACGGCTCCAGGTCGCGGACGCGACGCATCTCGACGAGCGATGCCGGCAGGAAGCCGCGCAGGCCGATGTCGAGGATGAGGCCGCCCTTGACGACCTCGATGACGGTACCGGTAACCGGCTCGTCCTTGGCCTGCAGATCCTCGATAGCGCCCCAGGCACGCTCGTACTGAGCACGCTTCTTGGACAGGATCAGGCGGCCTTCCTTGTCCTCCTTGGTAAGAACAAGTGCGTCGATGGTGTCACCGACCTCGACGACCTCGTCCGGGTCAACGTCGTGCTTGATGGACAGCTCGCGGGACGGGATAACGCCCTCGGTCTTGTATCCGATGTCAAGCAGAACCTCGTCGTGGTCGACCTTGACGACGGTGCCCTCAACGATGTCACCATCGTTGAAGTACTTGATGGTCGCGTCGACGGCGGCGAGGAAGTCCTCAGCGGTTCCGATATCGTTGATCGCAACCTGAGGGGTGTTAGAAGTAGGCATGTAAGAAATGCTCCGAATGTGGTGTAGGAGGTCGTAAATGGACATTTACGTGTCATCTCAAAACGTCCCGCGACCAGCGCAAAGCTGCACTAGTTGGAGGATGGTTTTGATCCCGTCGCTGCACCCTTCGAGACTCTCCTACGGTAGCCGGGAAGCGCGCGCGGCATAGACACGCCTTTAACATCTTACATACTCGCAGCTCACTACACAATGGTGACGCGCCCACCGCACACAATCGACGCTACGCGCGGCCAGCGCGGCTCGCGACAATAACAATCGGAGAAACAATGCCTATTCGGACGCCATCGCAGGCAAATCGGACATTTTGGGACCAGGACGCCGCCCGATACCACTCGGAACATCCTGAGTATCTCTCAAGTTTCTATTGGTGCCCGGAGATGCTGCACGAGCGCGACGCCCACCTGTTAGGCGACGTCCGAGGCAAGCGCGTCCTGGAGCTCGGCTGCGGTTCCGCGCCGTGTACCGCATGGTTGCGTGGCGAAGGCGCCTACGCCATCGGCATGGATATCTCGCGCGCCATGTTGGACCGTGCCCCGGAAGGCGCTCCCCTCGTCCAGGCCGACGGGCTCGTCCTCCCCTTCGCCGACAACACCTTCGACGTTGTCTTCTCCGCCTTCGGCGCGCTCCCCTTTATTGAAAATCTCGACGCTGCGCTTGCCGATGCCGCCCGCGTCCTGCGCCCCGCAGGCCGCTTCGTCGCCGCAGTCCCCCACCCCATGCGTTGGATTTTCCCGGACGACCCGCAGGCGCTTACCGCCGAGATGAGTTACTTCGACGGCGCCTACCTCGAGCACTCGCCCGACGGCGAGCTCACCTACGCCGAGTTCCACCGCACCATGGGCCAGTGGCTGCGTGCCCTCCAGACCGACGGGCCGTTCCGCATCGTGGACCTCATCGAGCCGGAGTGGCCCGAGGATCTCACCACGACGTGGGGCCAGTGGTCGCCGCTGCGCGGGGAGATCTTCCCCGGAACCGCCATCTTCTGCTGCGTGAACGAGAAACGCTAGGCTTATCCACCATGCGTGATAATGCCCTCTTGCTCGTGCGCCGCGGACTGGCGTGGTGGATCGACGGCCTCCTCGTCGCCGTCGTTGTCATCGCGGTGCGCGCGGCCTGGCTTGCACTCGCCGACCCGGCCTTCAACGTCGAGGCGCTGCTCACTCCCCTGGTCTTCTTCGCCTACCGCGTAGGCCTCGAGGGGTGGAAGAACACCTCGCTAGGCAAGTGGTCTCTGCGACTCGAGATCCTCGCAACACGCCGCGGCGTCGTGGGCGCGGCGCTGCGCAACGCATACCTCCTCCTGCCGCTGCTCACCCTCACCGGCGCGGGCTGGGCGCAGTACACGACCGAGATCATTGTCGCGGTCCTGGCGCTCAGCGTGCTTGCCGTGGGCCAGACTCCCTTCGACCTGCTCGCGGGCGCGATGGTCGAACGACACTCCTAGAGTGCTTTAAAGGCGCGGCGGAGCTTCGGCTGCGCGTAAGCCGGGATGCCACGGTCCTCGATGCCTGCCTTCGTCCACATGCCGCGCACCTGGCCGTCGACGACGACGGGCCGACGGAACACCCCGCGGTTGCCGGGCACGAGGACCTCGTGAGTCTGCACGTCCATCGCGAAGAGACGGTCCTGGTAGCCAAGGATGTATTCGTCGAAACCACCGAGAAGGAAGGCCGTGCGCGGAGTGGGTGCGGGCGCGTCAAGGGCGATGACCTGACCATCACGCACTTCGAGGTCATCCGGCAGGTCGCGCGCGGCCGCGGCGATGGTGCGCTTGGGTAGCTTCGACCACCACGCGAAGTCATCGAGCGTCGCCGGCGCATGCGTCCGGAAGTAGCGCGTGGCGAGCTCCGTGACGGCCGCCCGGCGCGCGGCCTCCGTCTCGCCGAAGACCTCGGCGAGACCCGGCAGGCGCAACCGCGTGACGAGCTGCTCCCGCCCCGTGTAATAGACGAGGTTTTCCTCCATGAGCGTGCGCAGCACCCGGTACTGCGGCAGCTCCGGATGAAGGCGCGTGGCCAGGGCCTTAAACTCGGCGCGGCTAAAACCGGATTCTGGAATCTCTTCGAGGACGTCGCGGAATTGCCCGACGTGTTCCTTGAACGGCCGCGCGCAGAGGTCCGTCATCCAGCCCATGTCCGCGCGCGTCCCCACGAACAACGTGTTGCGCATGGGATAACCGCGCACCAGCTCGGCCCAGTCCGCATCGGTGAGCTGACCGCCACGCAGCTCCAGCGAGAGCAACGCCGAGGCGACGTCTTGGCCTTGCATGAGACCGAAGGCGGAGGCGGCATCGGCAGGCGAGGCCCAACGGCGAGTGCTCAGGCCTTGGGTGGCGAGGCGGGCGCGGCCGAGCGCGCGGTTAGTGGCCTGCGGCATCCCAGTCCGTGCCCTCGCCGGTGGAGACCTCGAGCGGAACCTTGAGCTCGATGGCGGAATCCATCTCGCGCTCGAGGATGGCCTTGACCTCGTCGCGCTCGCCCGACGCGACCTCGACGACCAATTCGTCGTGAACCTGCAGCAACACGCGGGACTTCATGCCGCGCAGCTCACGGTCGACGCGGATCATGGCGATCTTGATAATGTCCGCCGCCGTGCCCTGGATCGGCGCGTTGAGTGCGGCGCGCTCAGCGTTCTCGCGGGCCAGGCGGTTATCCGAGTTGAGCTCCGGCAGGTAACGGCGGCGGCCGAAAATGGTCGCGGTGTAGCCGTCCTTGCGGGCCTGCTCGACGACCTCGGAGAGGTAGCGCTTCACGCCGCCGAAGCGGTCGAAGTACGCCTCCATGATGGTCCTCGCCTCGCCAGCCGGGATGCCCAGCTGCTGGGACAGGCCGAAGGCGGACAAACCGTAGACGAGACCATAGGACATAGCCTTGACGCGGCGGCGCAGCTCGGGCGTGACCTCGTCGACGGGGACGTCGAAGACCTTCGAACCGACGTAATTGTGGAGGTCCTCGCCCTCGCGGTAAGCCTCGATGAGCCCCGGGTCGTCCGACAGGTGAGCCATGACGCGCATCTCGATCTGTGAATAGTCCGCGGTAAGCAGCGTCTCGTAGCCCTCGCCGACGATGAAGGCGGAGCGAATCTTGCGACCGGCCTCCGTGCGCACCGGGATATTCTGCAGGTTCGGCTCGGCGGACGAGAGTCGACCGGTCGAGGCAACTGTCTGGTTGAACGTCGTGTGAATGCGCCCGTCCGGCTGCACCGTCTTGATAAGGCCCTCGAGGGTGACCTTGAGCTTTTGGTACTCGCGGTGCGCGAGGAGGTAGTCGAGGAACGGATGCGGGTGCTCCGCGGCAAGCTGCTCGATTTCCTTCGCGGCCGTGGAGTAGCCGGTCTTTGTCTTCTTCGTCTTCGGCAGATCGAGCGTCTCGAAGAGGACGACCTGAAGCTGCTTGGGCGAATTGAGGTTGAGCTTGTCGTCTTCAGCAATCTCGCGCGCGGCCTGCTCCTGCTGCGCGACCTGCTCGGCAAAGAGCTCGAGTTGGTCCTCCAGGCGACTCATGTCCACCGCGATGCCGGTGGCCTCCATGCGCGCGAGGATGCCCGCGAGCGGCAGCTCGAGGTCGGCGTAGAGTTCGAGCGAGTCGATCTCCTCGAGGTCCGCCGTGAGCGCCACGGCCAGCTCCGCGATGGCGAGCGCCGAATCGACGAGCGAGGTGTCCTCTAGCAGCGAGAGTTGATCGCTGGGCGTGCCCAACGTGCGCTGCAGGTGGCGCTGGTACACGTCCGAGAGCTCGTAAGTGCGTTGACCCGGGCGCAGCAGGTACGCGGCCAGCGCCGTGTCGTGCGCGACGCCCGCCAGTTCAATGCCGCGGCCCAGCAGCATGTGGTACGCCGCCTTGGAGTCGTGCAGATACTTCTGCGCTTCTTCGTCTTCAAGCCAGGCCTTGAGCGCCTTATCGTCCGCGGCATCCAAGTCCGCGAGCTCGAGCTGGATGCCGTGATGTTCCGCATCGACGAGCGCAAGGGCCGACGCATCGCCACGACCGGGCTGACCGTTGCCTTGGAGGTAGACGGCGACTCCACTCTTTCGCTCGCCGGCGGAGCCGGTGAGCCAGCTGGCCAGTTCGCCGGGGTTGAGCTCATCCACAGTCACTGTCGGCGCGTCGGCCGGCTGCGCCTCCGGCGCGCTGCCGCCGTCGTTGGGGATAGCGGCCAACACGCGCTCACGCAGGTTAGTACCGAACTCGAGCTCATCGAACTTCGCGGCGACCTCGGCGACAGCCGCGCCCCTAAATGCGAGATCGTCCGGGCCGACCTCAAGGTCCATGTCCGTGATCATCTGCGTGAGCGTGCGGTTCATCTTCACCTGCTCGATGCGGTCGCGGAAGTTCTGGCCCGCCACGCCCTTAATCTCATCCGCGTGGGCGACGAGCTCGTCGAGCGAACCGTACTGGAGGATCCACTTGGTGGCGGTCTTCTCGCCGACCTTAGGCACGCCCGGCAGGTTATCCGACGGGTCGCCGCGCAGCGCCGCGAAGTCCGGGTATTGCGCCGGGGTGAGCTGGTACTTCTCCTCCACCGCGGCGGGCGTAAAGCGATGCAGCGTCGACACGCCGCGCATAGGATAGAGCACCGTCGTCGTGTCGTTGACGAGCTGCAGATAGTCACGGTCGCCGGTGACGATGAGTGTGTCGTAGTTCGTCGCCTCCGTTGCGAGCGTGGCCACGATGTCGTCGGCCTCAAAGTTCTCGCGCGAGAGCGTCGTAATGCCCAGCGTCTGCAGGACCTCACGGATGAGCTCAACCTGGCCGCGGAACTCCTCCGGCGCGGCCTCGCGCTGCGCCTTGTACTCCGGGAACATCTCCGTGCGGAACGTCTTGCGTCCCACGTCGAAGGCCACGGCCATAGAATCCGGTTTCTCCTCGGCCACGATATTGGCCAGCATGGACAAAAATCCGTAGACCGCGTTGGTGTGCTGGCCGCCAGTCGTAGAGAAGTTCTCCGCCGGCAGCGCGTAGAACGCGCGGAAAGCCATGGAGTGGCCGTCGATGAGCAAAAGGCGAGGCGTCGTTGAGTCAGTCACCTGGCCCATCCTAGAGGCCATGGGCTGCTGCCCGCCGGATGGGTGTACCGATTAGGACGCAAGGATCGAATTCCGCTAAAGTATGTCCCAGCGTTGAAGGACGCGTGCGCCCCTGTAGCCCAATTGGCAGAGGCAACGGATTCAAAACCCGTTCAGTGTGAGTTCGAGTCTCACCAGGGGCACAATCATCGCCGGTCAGAGAAATTTCTGGCCGGCGATTGTACATGCATAGCGCACGAATCGACTCAATGTCCCAAGAAATCCTCCCGCCAGCGAACCGCTGGGGAGAAATATCAGCCCGTGTACGCTCGGTTATCATCAACGCAAAGGACGAGCAGACGGCGCCTCCTCCACGGTTGCGCTGACCGGATCCGCGCGACGCAGCATTTCAGATCGCCCTGGTGGTTTCACCAGTACTCACCCGCGCGGCAGTCCCCTTCGTGCACCTGTCCCCTATATCTTGAGGCGCATGCATTACATACTCAACGCCGTGCGCGGCGCTCTCATCGGCATGGCCGAGCTCGTCCCGGGCATTTCGGGCGGCACGGTGGCGCTCATCGTCGGCATCTACGAGCGCGCCCTGCACAACGCCAACTTCATTTTCTCGTGCAAGTTCAAGAAAATCGAATGGGGCTTCCTCATCTCGGTCGCAGTGGGCATGCTCGCCGCCGTCTTTGGGTTCTCCACGATCCTCCACAATTTCGTCGAGTCCCAGGTGTCGGTGTCCAACGCGCTCTTCTTCGGCATGGTCGCCATCTCCATTATCGTGCCGCTGTCCATGCTCGGCGCGGAAGAAAAGAAGAAGCCCTCGGGCTGGATTGCGCTCATCGTCGCGGCCGTCGCCACTTTCTTCGTCACCGGCTTCACCTCCGCCCCGCACGAGGACCCGAGCCTCATCATCGTCTTCTTCGCCGCCGCCATCGCGGTGTGCGCGCTCATCCTGCCGGGCGTATCCGGCTCGCTCATCCTGCTTACGATGGGCCTCTACGCCCCCATCATCGGCGCAGTCTCGGACCGCCACATTCTCACGTTGCTTGTCTTCATGGCGGGCGCGTTGTGCGGCCTCGCGGGCTTCGTCAAGCTCCTCAATTACCTGCTCGATAACCACCGCGCGCCGACGCTGATGGCGATGTCCGGCTTTATGCTCGGCTCCCTGCGCGCGCTGTGGCCCTTCGGCGAAGGCCAGGATGCGGGCATCGGAAGCATTGTGCTCGCCATGGCGGCGGGTATCGCCATCGTCGGTGCTTTCATCCTCATCGACCGCCGCATGGCGCAGAATTAAAGCCCAATCTGGCTCACGCCGAAGCACGTGCCCGCCGGCGCGCTCACCCGCAGGGTTGAGCCGCCGCCGGTGACGTGCAGATACATCTGGTGCAGACCCTCCTTCCCCGTGAAGGTCGTGGCCGCGCCGTCCAGCGCCACCGCGATGTCCCCCTCCGCAGGCGCGAGATAATTCAGACGCACCGTCCACTCGCGGTCCATCAAGGGCCCATCGAGGGCCAGCTCCCCCGCGCAGGAGCTTTCCGATGCCCTCATATTCCACATCTCCGCCTCCCTCACCGTCCCATCAGGCTGGACGCGCTGGAGTCGCTCGACGGCCGGCGCCACCTTCTCCGGAGCCAGGGCCGCCACCGTGTTGTACGGCGCGACCGCCGGGCTGAGCACGTTCCAATCCACGTCCTGGTCGAGGACCGGGCCCTCGGCCGCGCGCAGGTTGGCCACGTACGCGCGGGCGGGCTGGTCCCACCACCGCGCGCCGAAGGCCACGAGGCCCACGAGCGCGCTCGCCGCGAGCACCGCCCCCACCGCCTTGTGCACCGTTGTGTACGCCGCATGGCGGACCGGCCGCCAGCCCGCCGCCACCGCGAACGCCGCGACCACCGCGCCTTCCGCGAACTGGCGCAGCGCCATAGCCTGCTCTACTCCTGCCTCTGCATTCGAACGCGCGAGGTAGAGCGCCACGAGCGGCACGATCGGATAAAGCAGCGGCAGCAACGCCCAGCGGCGCAGCCGCCACGCGGCGTACGCGAGTACCGCGACACCCGCCGCGAGGGACCACCACGCAGCATCAAGGAACGGCGGGCCCGGATGCCAGCGCTGCCACTGCCAAGCGGTCCCACTTATGCCCGGCACGGCCGCCCGCAGGTAGCCTTCCGCCACGAAGCCCAGCAGTCCGCCCACCGGCTCTGTCTCCCGGCGCACGAGCCACAGGTAGAGCGCGCCCCACACAAGCGTCGGCACGCCGCCGGCCACGGCCACGGGCCACCACGGCCGCCGCGCGAGCAGCAGAACCGCGACCACCACCGGCGCGATAAGCAAGGCCTTCTCCGAGAACGCCGCCGCACCCAGTACGGCCGCGGGCACGATCCACAGTTCCCGGCCCGTGCGCACCCACCGCGCTGCGGCCCACATCGCCAGGCCCAGGCCCGCCTGCACCGGCAGCGACGCAAGCCCCGCCGCGAACCACGCCGCCGCGGGCCAGCCCACCGGCAACAGGAAATACACCGCGAGCCCCGTATCGACGCGCCACGTCGGACCATCCGTGAGCCGCACGACCTCGCGCAACCCTGCGAACACCGCCACCGCCGCTCCTGCCTGGAGAACGAGCAACGCCGCCAGCGCCGCCGGCCACGACAGATACGCCGCGTGCGCCAGCACCTTAACCACGATCCAGCCCGCCGGCATAAGGTGCCCGTCATGCGGCGTCCACATGAGCTCCCACCAGCCGGTCTCACGCGCCTGCGCCTGCAGTGTGAAGTCGTCCCAGTAGAACCATCCGCCCGCGGCCAGCGCCGCGTGCGCGGCGAGTCCCAGGGCAACGAGGATCCACGTCCTCATACGTTCGCCTCCTCCGGTGCTAGGGTTAGACCCCAGACTGTAGACGCTTTACCCCAAGGAGTTTCCATGCGCCGCACTCTCGTCGCCATCGCTACCGCCGCCACGGTCACCCTCGCCCCGCTGCAGGCCATCGCCGCTGACCAATCCTCGTCTCAGGTATCCCAGTCGGACGCCTCCAGCGAGTCCAACCTCAAGGGCTCGTCCTACATCAAGTGGCTCGACGAAAACGTCTCGCCCACGGACAACGAGGCCACCAATAAATTCCTCCAGGTGCTCGTCGACGGCGCCTTCGCGCTTCTCGGTTTCGTGGTCGTCGGCTCCATCGTCGGCGAAATCATGCGCCTGATCCCTTAGTTTCGGCAGCCCCGTGCTAATTTGGAAATAATACATCCCACCGCAATTCATTCATTGCGGCCGGATTCCACTTTGAGCTTCGACAAGGGCTGCACATATGAAACACACGCTTCCGCTGGCCGCGGTTCTGCTGAGCGCTTTCGCGCTGACAGGCTGCGTGACCAACGTCGAGCCCGCCGTCCCCGACGGCTGGCAGCAGATCGACGTCAAGGCGGTCCCCGAGATCGCCGCGATGGTCTCCGACTCTGACGGCATCCTGTCCGTCGGCACCAACCCGCCCTTCGCGCCTTTCCAATTCAAGGACTCCGAGGGCAACATCGTGGGCTTCGAGATGGATCTCGCCCGCGCCGTGGCCCAAACCATGGGCCTCGAATTCAAGCCGGTGCAGCAGGACTTCTCCATGATCCTGCCGGCCATTTCCTCCGGGCAGACCGATATGGGCGGCTCCGGTTTTACGGACAACGAGGAACGCCGTAAGAACTACGACTTCATCGACTACCTCTACGCCGGCATCCAGTGGGTCCAACGCCCGGATAATCCGGTCGATCCCAACAATGCCTGCGGCTTGACCGTCGCTGTGCAGCGCACGACGGTCTCCGAAACCGACGACGTTCGCCCGAAGAGCGAGGAATGCCTCGCGCAGGGCAAGGACGAAATCACCATCCTGTCCTACGACACGGCCGACAACGCGGCGCTCGCCGTGCTCACCGGCCGCGCCGACGCCCTGTCTGCCGACTCCCCTGTCGCCGCCTGGGCTGTCAACCGTGCGGACGGCAAGATGGAGACCACCGGCGAAATTTTCGATGCCGCCCCCTACGGCTTCGCAGTTCCCAAGGACTCTTCGCTCGGCCCCGCCGCCGCAGCGGCTCTCCAACATCTCATCGACACCGGCGTCTACGCCGAGATTCTCCACCAATGGGGCATCGACGAAGGACTCGTCGAGCACGCCATGATTAACGAAAGGCCGATCAATGCCTAATTCAGCTCCTGAAAAGATCGAGGCGCGCCCGCTGCGCCATCCGTGGCGCGTGTGCTTCGCCGTCCTCCTCGTCGTCCTCGCCGCGTGGTTTATCATCGACGCTGCCCGCAACGAGGCCTACGGTTGGGGCACGTACTTCCAGTACCTCTTCGACACGCGCATCGCAGTGGCCTCGCTGCACACTATCGCCATTACCTTGCTGGCGATGATCATCGGCGTCGTCGGCGGCGTGCTCCTCGCCGTCCTGCGTCTCTCGCCCAACCCGGTTTTAAGCGCCGTCGCCTGGGTCTTCCTGTGGATCTTCCGGGGCACCCCAGTCTACGTCCAGCTCGTCTTCTGGGGCCTGCTCTCCGCGCTCTACCAGTCCATTAACCTGGGCTTCGCCGAGATTTCCCTCGAGGGCGTGCTGACCAACGCCTTTGTACTCGCCGTCCTCGGCCTCGGTCTTAACGAGGCCGCGTACATGTCCGAAATCGTCCGCTCTGGCATCTCCTCCGTCCCCGAGGGCCAGAAGGAAGCCTCCAAGGCCCTCGGCATGGGCTGGGCCATGACCATGCGCCGTACCGTCCTCCCCCAGGCCATGCGCATCATCATCCCGCCGACCGGCAACGAGTTCATCTCTCTGCTCAAGACATCGTCTCTCGTTGTCGCCATCCCTTACACTCACGAAATCTTTGGCCGCGCCACGGATATCTCGGCCGCTCTTTTCGAGCCCATCCCGCTCCTCCTCGTCGCCGCGACCTGGTACCTGGTCATCACGTCCATCCTCATGGTTGGCCAGCACTACCTCGAGCGCTACTTCGAGCGCGGCGCCACCCGCGAGCTCACTGCCCGCCAGCTGGCCTCCCTCGCCGACGCCGAAGGCACCATCCCCCGCAATATCTCCGTCATCCCCGACACCCAGGAGGGCAAGTAAATGACTACTCCCATGATTGAGGCGGTTAACGTCCACAAGGCCTTCGGCCAGCTCGAGGTCTTGAAGGGCATCGATCTCACCGTCCAGCCCGGCGAAGTTGCAGTCCTCCTCGGCCCCTCCGGCTCCGGCAAGTCCACTTTCCTGCGCTGCTGCAACCACCTGGAGAAGGTCACCGCTGGCCGCCTCTACATCGACGGCGAGATCATCGGCTACAAGGAGCGCGACGGCGTCCTCTACGAGATCTCGGAGAAGGAAGCCGCCCGCCAGCGCCAGGACATCGGCATGGTCTTCCAGTCCTTCAACCTCTTTAGCCACCGCACGGTCCTCGAGAACATCATCGAGGCTCCCGTCCAGGTCAAAAAGCAGCCTGCCGATGCCGCCACAAAGCGCGCCATGGAGCTCCTCGACCAAGTAGGCCTCGCCCACAAGGCGGATGCCTACCCCGTCCAGCTCTCCGGCGGCCAGCAGCAGCGCGTGGCTATTGCCCGCGCCGTCGCCATGGATCCGAAGCTCATGCTCTTCGACGAGCCGACTTCTGCCCTCGATCCCGAGCTCGTGGGCGAAGTCCTGCGTGTCATGAAGGACCTCGCCGCCGGCGGCATGACCATGCTCGTTGTCACTCACGAGATGGGCTTTGCCCGCGAGGTCGCCGATACCGTCTACTTCATGGACGGCGGCCGCGTCCTCGAGCACGGAACTCCGGAACAGGTCTTCGACCACCCGCAGCACGATCGCACGAAGTCTTTCCTGTCCTCCCTGCTGTAAAGTTATCGCCGCCGCGACCCCGTTCGCGCAGCTTGTGCCCCAGTATCTTTTGGGTTCCACAAAAAATGTGCAGTCCTCCGCTTGCCGGAGGACTGCGTTCGTTTGAGTGTATGGTGCACGACCATTATGGGGAAGCTGGCCAGCCTGTTGGCCCGGGGCTCGACATCGCAGACGAGGTACGCGGCTTGACCGAGTCGGAGAAACTTACGATTGCGTGCCACTATCACAACGCCGTCAACGAGATGGATGGTCGCGGGGTCTTAGAGCGGCGTGGGTGGAAGAAGAAAGGCAACTGCTCGAGGAGGAATTCGCGAACAGCTAGAGCTGACCCACACCACGGAACATCGCCACGGCGGCACCCGCTGCGGCCACGGCGAGCGAGAGCATGTGCGCCTTGTCGCGCGGAATGCGCCCAGCCAGGCGCGTGCCGATGGCGATGCCCAGAATCATGCCCAGGATGCCCGCCGGCCATACGAGCCACGAGGCGTGTGAGAGCGATCCCGCACCCGTGACGAGTTTTGCCGTCACAGAGATGGCGCCGCCGACCATGAAGATGGGCTGAAGCGTCGCCGTGTACATGGAGTGCTCCCAGCGCGCCGCCTGCGCGTAGACCGTGATGACGGGGCCCGCGATGCCCGCGAGCGTATTCGTAAAGCCGCCCAGCACGCCGGCCGAAAGCATGGGACCCAGGCCGTGCAGGTGCGGCACATACTTCTTGCCAAAGGTCACCACGCCGAGCGCGATGAGCAGCGCCGCGCCCGCGATGACGAGCAACGGTGCGGTATCGATGGAGCGAATGAGGAACGCCGCCGGGATGGAGCCAAAGACCATGACGGAGGCAATGGCACCGAACTTGCGCCAGTCCACGCGTTCGCGCGCGGTGTAGGTGAGCATCGCCGCGTTGATACACGCCAACACGTTAATGACCATGATGCCTTGCACCGGACCGAGCAAGAGCATGAGCAGCGGCCCGCCCACGAGTCCCATACCCATGCCAGACACGCGCTGAAGACAGGAGCCGAGGAAGATAGAGACAAAAACACCCAGAGCGACGAGCATTACGCGAATTTTTCCACGACTGCTCGATGGACGGGCTCTGGGAAGAGCCCGGTGACGTCGCCGCCGAACTGCGCGACCTGCTTGGCCAGCGAGGACGAGATGTAGCCGTACTTCTCATCCGTGAGCAAGAAAGTGGTCTCTACGCCGGTGAGACGACGGTTCATCTGCGCCATGGGCAGCTCGTACTCGTAGTCGAGCGAGGAACGCAGCCCCTTTACGATCGTGTCGATGTGGTGCTCCGAGGTGTAGTCCACGAGCAAGCCCGACCAGAAATCGACCTTGATATTCTCCGGCACGACCTCGCGGATAAGCGCGACGCGCTCCTCTACCGTGAACAGCCCTGACGGCTTATCCGGGTTACCTGTCACGAGCACTGTCACCTCATCGAAGAGGTGGCTCGCGCGGGTGAAAATGTCCAGGTGCCCCATCGTCATCGGGTCAAAGGACCCCGGGCACACGGCCTTCTTAGTCATTGCTCGCCTCCAGTTCGCTTCGGTCGAAAATCGCCATATCCATGCGCGCGATACCAAACGTGCGCTTCTTCAACTTCTGGCCCGTCTCCGTAAACCCGGCAGGCCAGACCGTCGGCGCCGAGTCCACGGGCCGCTCGATGACCACGATGGCGCGGTCCTCAAGCACCGGCTCAATGGCGGCCACGAGCCCGTCCACGTCATCAAACGCATAGGGCGGGTCCGCGAGCACCATGTCGAAGTACCCGCGCGGCGCCGTCGCCAAATACGTGCCCACCTTCATTTCCTTGAGCGTCACGCCTGGATGCTTGACCACCCCGATGTTATGGCGGATGACGCGGGCGGCAGCGGAAGACTGCTCGACGAGCACGACCTCGTCGGCACCGCGGCTGGCGGCCTCGAGTCCCAACGCGCCGGAGCCCGCAAAGAGGTCGAGCACGCGCGATCCCTCAAAGCCCCAGCGCATGGTGAGCGAAGAAAACAGGCCCTCGCGCGCACGGTCCGAGGTCGGCCGGGTGCCTTCCTCGGGCACCTTGAGCCGGCGTCCGCGCGCTTCGCCTGCGATAATGCGCGTCATGCCGCACCTGCTTCCAATGCCCCCACGACGGCCAGAACGTCTCCCCCATGGACGTCATCAAAGTCCGCGTGTGCCAAGGACGTGACGACGCCGGGCCCAGGCGTAGCGACGGGAGACTCAAGCTTCGTGGCCTCGACCGTGGCGATGACCTGCCCGGCCTCGACGGCTTGGCCCGCGGCGACGTGGTAGCGCACGATACCAGCAAAGGGCGCGCAAATATTCATGCGTAACACCTTAGCGCACGGCTTCCGCTAGGACTTGTCGAGATACGCTTGCTCGTCCTCCGTGAGCTCCGCAACGAGTTCTCGCGCAAGCTGCTCGTTGCGCGCCACGAGCCCGGTGGCGTCGAAGCTGGCCCGCGAGATGGTCTCGCCGTCGGTAAGCAGGTTGAGCAACCGCAGCGTGCGGTGCTCGCCGGACTGCAGCGTGCCCAGGATGTCACCCTCCTTGCGGTTGGCGAGGTCGAGCTCGGCTAAGTCGAAGCCGGAGCTCGTCTGAGCAATGGCGTTCACGCGCTGGAACGACGCCGACCCGGGCGCGGCGAGCGTGTGGAAGAGACACAGCGAGGCGTTGCCGCCACGGCCCACACGGCCGCGCAGCTGGTGGAGCTGGGAGACACCGAAGTTCTCGGACTCGCGAATGAGCATGATGGTCGCATTCGGCACGTCGACGCCGACCTCGATGACGGTCGTGGCGACGAGCACGTCGTACTCCCCGCGTGCGAAGGCGGCCATAACCTCGTCTTTATCGGACATCTTGCCGTGGAGCATCGCCAAGCGCAGCCCCCGCAGCGGCCCGAATTCAAGTTCCTCCATGAGCTTTTTAACGCCGCCGGCCTTCTCGATGCGCGGCGCCACGATATACGCCTGGTGGCCCTTGGCGACTTCCTCGCGGATGCGCGCCCAACCGCGCGCGACCCACGCCTCGTTGGACTCCGGCACGACGAAGGACTGGATGGGCTTGCGTCCGCCGGGCAGCTCGCGCAGCGTCGAGACGGACAGGTCGCCAAAGACCGTCATGGCGATCGTGCGCGGAATGGGCGTCGCCGTCATCACGAGCATGTGCGGATACTGCTGTGCCTTGCCGCGCAGCGTGTCGCGCTGCTCGACGCCGAAACGGTGCTGCTCGTCGACGACCACGAGACCCAGGTCGTAGAACTCCACGGTGTCCTGGATGATCGCGTGCGTTCCGATCACGATGTCGGCCTCGCCGCTGACGATATCGAGCAACGCCTGGCGCTTGGCCGCCGTCTTCATCGAGCCGGTAAGCAGCACGACGTTGACCCCCGCCGGAGCCTGCGCGGAAATCGACGCGAAATGCTGCGCGGCCAGGACCTCCGTGGGCGCGAGCAGCGCGGACTGGTAGCCGCAGTCCGCGGCCTGAAGCATCGCAAGCAGCGCGACCATCGTCTTACCCGAGCCGACCTCGCCCTGGAGCAGGCGTTGCATGGGGAAGACTTGCGAGATATCGTGCGAGATTTCGCCGAGCACGTCGCGCTGCCCCTGGGTGAGCTCGAACGGCAGCGAGGACAGCAGCGCCGCGCGCAGGCCGTCCTCGCGCGGCGGCAAGGCCGGGGCGACGTGGCCCAGCGCATCGCGGCGGCGCAGCGCCATGACGAGCCCTACCGTTAACGCCTCGTTGTACTTCAAGCGGTGGATTGCCATATACGGGCCCTCGAAGGGCGGCTCGTGGACCTGGCGCAGCGCCTGGTCATAGCTCAGCGGCACCTCGTAGTCGAGGGGCTCCGGGATCTCCGGCAGCGACTCGAGCACCTGGTGAATGGCACCGAGCAGGAACCACGAGCTCACCTTGTCCGTCGCCGGGTAGATGGGAATCCACGGCCGGTCCGCGAGCAGCTCGGCGAGCGAGCCGAACATCGCCAGCTCCCGAAACTCCTTCGTCCCCTGGGCCTTCTTCGCATCCTTGCCCAGCAGCATGAACTTGGGGTTCTGCAACTGCGGCGTATGCCGGAAAAATTTCAGCTTGCCGGCGATGATCACGCGCGCGCCCGGCCGCAGCACGCGGAAGACCCACATTTGGCCGAAGAACGCGGCCTGGAAGCCGTTGTCGAGCGCCACGTTGATAACCCGCTTGCCCGTGCGCGTCTCGGACTGAGTGACGTTGACGACGGACGCGGTGACGGTGACGTACTCGCCCTCGATGGCCCCGCCGGCCCCGACATCCGTCGAGCCGCGCAGGTATGTGCGCGGATAGTGCGCGAGTAGGTCGCCACACGTGGAAAACTTAAAGGACTTCCGCAGGGTTTTTACGGCCTCCGCAGGCAAGACGTCTGCCAACGGCCGGTCGTCACGCCACCCCAACATGTGCCTACTCCACTCCGATTTCCGTTTCGATCCCCGGGGCCGTGAGCGCCATGACTTCCACCCCGAGCTTCGATGTTAGCGCCGTCGCGTCCACGGCGCGCGCGGAGAGGATCGTCACCTGTTCCCCGCCCTCGGCGAGCAGACGGCGCGTCGCCACGACGAGCGCATCAAAGGTCACCGCCGCCGGGCGCACGACCCGCATGGACCGCGCCGCATCGCGCATGGTCGACACCACGGCATCGGTGTCCGCGTTCGTGGGATCGTAGACCGACAGCGCCGCGATGCCCGCGACGTAGGAATCTGTGGGCACGACGCGCGCTTCCCCGGCGTCGCCCTTCGAGCCGTTGACCAGGAAGATATCGCCGGGGTTCGCCTCGACGGCGCGGCCGGGTTCAACGACCTCTGCGCCCGCGCCCGCGAAGAGCTCGGCCAAGGGACCGGCCGGAGCCGCAGCCCACACCGTGCGCCCCACGCTTTCCGATGCCCCCTCCGGCACGCCCGGCAGCGCCTCCAGGCGCAGGTTCGACACGGCGCCGCGCGCAAACGCGAGTTCGACGAGCGGTCCGGCCTCGGTCGTATGAATGTGCACGCGGGCGGCGCGCTCGCCATCGCGGGCGACGACGAGCGAATTGCCCCGCGGCGCGATGTCGGCCGTGAGCGCGTCGACGTCGCCTTCGAAGTAGAAGATGACTTCGAGCTCGCCGGTGGACTCGGCGGGTACGGCGGCCTCGGTGAGCTGCGCGCCGTCGAGCTCCGCGCGCAGCGCATCGAGCAGCACGAGCAGGCCCGCGCCGCCGGCATCGACGACGCCCGCCTCGCGCAGGGCAGGCAGCTGGGACGGCGTCGCATCGAGGGCTTCCTGTGCCGCGGCGAGCACGCGCTGGAGCAGCGGGTAGAGAGCTATGCCCTCGGCGAGGGCGGCATCGGCAGCAGCGGCGGCCGCGCGCAAGACGGTGACGATGGTGCCTTCGACAGGGTCGGCGATGGCGCGGTCGACGAGCTCGACGGCGAGCGAGAGGGCATCGGCAAGCGCGGCGGCGTCCACGCGGGAGTCCGTGGTGGAGTCTGCGAGCGCGCGCAGGACCTGGGACAAGACCATGCCGGAGTTGCCGCGGGCGCCACGCACGGAGCCGACGGCGAGGGCCTCGGCGACGTCACCGCCACGGTCGGCCTGCGCGAGCGCAGCCTCCATGGTGTGCGCCATATTGGAGCCGGTGTCAGCGTCCGGGACCGGAAACACGTTGAGTGCGTTGATATCGGCGCGGTGCCGGGCGAGCTCCGCCACGGCGCGCTGCGCCCAGTGGTAGAGGCCGTCCGCGTCTAAGGATTCCGGTTGAGACATAGTCACGTATCTTACAAGCGCCAGTCCACGGGGGCGGCACCTTGGTCCGCCAGAAGTTGATTCGCACGGGAGAACGGCCGTGAGCCGAAAAAGCCCCGGCGCGCGGACAGCGGCGACGGGTGCGGCGACTCGATGCGCGGGACATCCGGGATAAACCGCGCGCAGGCTTGGGCGTCTTTGCCCCAGAGGATGGCGACCATGGGCTTCCGGTTGAGCGAGCGGATGGCGGCCTCGGTCACGGCCTCCCAGCCCTGGCGACGGTGCGCGCCCGCCTGACCCGGCGCGGTGGTGAGCACGCGGTTGAGCAGCAGGACGCCTTGCTCGGTCCACTTCGTCAGATCCCCGTCGTGCGGCGCGTCGATGCCGAGGTCGTCGTAGAGTTCCTTATAGATGTTGACGAGCGAGCGCGGGGGTTTCACGCCTGCTGCGGTGGAGAATGCCAGACCCATGGCGTGGCCGGGCGTGGGATACGGGTCCTGGCCGACGATGAGCACCTTGACGTCGGGCTGCGGCATGTCGAAGGCGCGGTAGACGTCAGCTGCGGGCGGCAGGAACTCGCCGTCGATGTGGGGGCGCGGGACGTCGTGAAGGATATTTTCCCAGGTGGGGTGCATTAGAAGGAGGCCCAGCCTTTCGTATAGGGGGACGGTCGGCCGTCGACGGTCACACTCTCGCCGCGCACGACCTCGCCGATGACGCGAAAGCCGCTGGGGGCCGGCTTGGCCGTCGTGGCGAGCAGCGTGTGATCCTCGCCGCCGGCGTGGACCCACTCGAGCGGGTCGCGGCCCAGCAGCGCGCCGGCCTGAACGAGCAGAGGATCCGGCTTGATGGCGTCGGCGAAGAGGTCGATGCTTACCCCGGAGCGCGCGGCGATGGTGCTGAGGTCCGGGATGAGGCCATCCGAGTTATCGGTCATCGCCGTCACCCCGGTGGCGCGGGCGACTTGGCCGCGGCCGGGGGTAATCCACGGCGCGCAGTGGGCGTCGATGAGCGGCCAGAGCTCGGAATGCTCTTCGGGCAGCGCACGGCCGAAGCGCTCGAGCAGCGCGAGGCCGGCAGCGGACCAACCAATCTTGCCGTGCGCGACGACCTGTTGGCCGGGGCGCGCGCGGTCGAGCGTGAGCGCCTGGCGGTCGCCGCCCAGCGCGCCGATGGCGGTAATGGACACGACGAGCTCGCCGGCCTGGGTGACGTCGCCACCCACGAGCTCCGTGTTGTAGTGCGAGGACGCCTCCGCGATGCCGCGCGCGATGCCTTGGACGATGGAAATGGGCGTGTCGGCAGGCGCGGCAAGGCCGAGGAGGGCTGCGGCCGGACGCGCGCCCATGGCCTCGATGTCTGCGAAGTTCTGGACAATGGCCTTGTGGCCCACTTCTTCCGGCGTGGACCAGTCGAGCCGGAAGTGGCGTCCCTCGACGAGGAGGTCCGTGGTCGCCACCGTGCGACGGTTGGGAACGGGCGTGTGGAGGACTGCCGCGTCATCGCCATTGATGGAGCTTGGTGCTACCGAGGTGATCGCCTCGATGACCCGCTTTTCACCAATTTCCGCCAGCGTCGGGGTGAGTTTCACGCGTTCTTCTTTCGTCTCTAGACTCATGGGGTATGACCCCACTATTTAACCGCACCGCCATCTACGTTTCTCTTGCACTCGCGCTGGCGCTGATCTTTGGAGTCATCTTTGGCTCGAAGTATGTCTTCGAGAATATCGAACGCGCCCCCGTCGCCATGTCGCCAGTCGACTCGCCCGAGTCTGGCTCCGCGGAGTGCGCCGCCCTTATCGACGCGCTGCCCGAGAAGTTCATGGGGCACCCGCGCGCGAGCGTCGCCGACCCCGTGCCCGAGGGCGTGGCTGCATGGTCCACGAACTCCGGCGAGGCGGTGACGCTGCGCTGCGGCGTGCCCATGCCTTATCAGTACACCCCGTACGCGCACACCACTGACGTGGATGGCACGACGTGGCTCAAGGTCCGCGACATGACGCCGGGCTCGAACCTCACCTCGTGGTACACGGCGGACCGCTCCCCCGTCGTCGCTGTGACGACCTTCGACGACCAGGAGCCCACGGGGCTTGACCTCGGCGCGCTCACCGGTGATGCCCCGGAACGCTTCCCCGCGGCCCTCGCCTCGCTGAAGACTGGCCCCGGCGAATGCGCCGCCTTCCTCAAGGCCGCCCCGCGCGAGCTCGGCGACTACACGCGCCTCGACCAGCTGCCCGAGGGCACCGCGAAGAACACGCTTGTCTGGACCGCGGACGGCCGCGAGCCCATCGAGCTACGCTGCGGCGTCGAGGACGCCCCCGGCTACCAGGCTGGCGCGCAGCTCCAGCAGGTCAACGACGTGCCGTGGTTCGAGGACACGACGCTGGCCGGCGGCACGACCGCCTCAACGTGGTTCGCGTTGGGCCGCGACGTCAACGTGGCGTTGTCCGTGCCGCAGGACGTCGCCGCAGATGCCTTGGTGGACATCAGCGACGCGTTGACAAAGTCCACGAAGCAGGTCGCGAACTAAATCCAGCCGCGCTCGCGGGCGACGGTATAAGCCTCGAAGCGGTTCTGCGCGCCCGTCTTTGCCATCGCCGAGGAAAGGTAGTTGCGCGTCGTGCCCGCCGCCAAACAAACCTGCGCGGCGATGTCTGCGACCGAGGCACCCGTACCCGCGGCGTCGAGGACACGCGCCTCACTGTCGGTGAGCGGTGACTCGCCTGCCGAGATTGCCAGCGCCGCGACTTCCGGGTCGAGGAATCGCTTTCCCTGCGCGACCGTCCGGATCGCTAGAGCGAACTGTTCGGCCGAGGATGTCTTGGGCACGAATCCCAGTACGTTTGCGGCTAGGGCCCTCTTAAGCGCCTGCGGGCGCGGATGGGAGGTAACGATGAGGACGGCGGCATCGGACAGCTGGGCGGCCGTATCAATTCCGTCGAGACCGGGCATCTGCAAGTCGAGGACCGCCACATCGATGGGGTGCACCGCGCACCAATCGATGAGCTCGCGACCCGAGCAGGCGGTGCGAACGACCTCGATGTCGTCTTCGAGCCCGAGCAGCGTGGCCAGGGATTGCGCGACGAGCGCTTCGTCGTCCGCAATGGCGACCTTAATCATGAAACCTCATTTCGACCGTGAAGGTCTCGTTAGCGTGATGGGTGTGGATATCCGTGCCGCGGCGGCGCAGGGCGGCCAGCCCGGCTTCTTCGCCAGCCTCCCCGTGGGCACCATCGTTGCGCAGGCTGATGGCGTTGGGCTGTACTTCGATGTCAACGTACGTGGCTCGGGCGTGCTTGAGCACGTTTGTCGCGGCCTCGCGCACGAACCATCCGGCGCGCTCGCGGTGCTGCGGCGGGACGTCTGCGATCTCGCCAGTAACCGCGACGCGAATGTCAGCGGCCTCGAGCAGTTGGCGGGCACCTGCTAGCTCCGTGTCGAGCGAGGCACGGCGGTAGCCATCGACGACGGCGCGCATATCCGTCATGGAGACTTTGGTGAGGCGCTGGATTTCTTCCAGCTCCTCGTCGAGACGTGGGTCGCCGCGGCGGACGAGTGCACGGGCCAGCTCCGCTTTGATAGACAGCGCGGCGAGGTTCTGCCCCAGCGTGTCATGCAGCTCCTGGGCAAACCGCAAGCGCTCGTCGCTGACCTTGAGCGCGGCTTCGAGGTGCCGGGCGCGCTCCGAGGTCTTGAGGCTGCCCACGTACCACAGGGTAAGCACGGCGGAGGCGTAGCACAGCGCGGGCAGAATCAACAGAGGCGCCGCGAGGGCAGAGCCCAGGAACAGCCACATAATGACGGTGAGCACCACGGCGTGGAGCCACGCCGCCGGAAAGCGCGGCAGCGAAGAACCGGCAATAATCGAGGCAACAATCACGGCCGTGCCCGCGGCGGCCTGCGCCCACTCCGCTGGGCCGACCGTGACCACGGCAAGGCAACCTGCGACGATCCCTAGGCCGCCGTAGTAATTAAGATGCAGCCACGCGTCGACCGGGCGGCGTGGAGCAAGGTTGTATTCGGGCAGGCGCTCAATGACGACGGTGGCGGTGGCCGCGGTGCAGACCAACGCGGCGACTGCTCCCGCACCGGGGAGCGTGGTGAGGCTTCCCCAGTTCCTGGCACCGACTACCACGAGCACAGCATTGATCATGTGCAGCCCCAAACGGGACCACCACACAAAGCGCGGCGCTCCCGGGGCCGGTAAGAAGCTCACGTCTGGATACTTTAGCGGTGGGAGTCCCAGCGCATGCAGGAATAGGCCCAGTACCCCAGGGCGAGGGTCCACACCAGCAGAATGAGCACGCCCTGGATTACCCCCATGCCGACCGGCTCCGTAGTCCAGGAGGACAGCGAGAAGTCAGAAATCACGGCGAACGGCGTGTAGTCAACAAGTTCACGGAGGCGCTCGGGCATCATCTCGCGAATGCCGGACTGGGAGAGCATCGCCATGGCCATAACCGGCAGTGAGGTCACCTGTGCGGACTCAACGCTGCGGGTGTAGATGGAGGTGACGAAAGCGAATGCGGTCGAGAGCGCAAGTCCAAAGCCAACGGCAAGCACCAGCCGCAAGACATCGGTAGGCGTGCCACCAGCGAGTCCGCTGAGCACTACTGATACGACCAGGGTGCTCACGATGGTAATCAGCGCGCCGGGCACGGCGACGGCGGAGAGAATCTCGGCATCGGTGGCCTCGCCGGTGCGCAGGCGCTTGAGCACGCCCTCATCGCGCCGGGCCGTGATGGCGGAGAGCACCGAGTAGAACTGCACGAACATGAGCGCGGCCAGGACAAAAATCTCGGAGGCGAACCCGGCCGCCAACCGCGGCTCAATTCCGGTTTGGCTGTCATAAATGCCGTACATGATAAGCGCCATGGATGGGGGCATGAACAGGGCCATGACCATGAGCGTGGGATTGCGAAGGAACAGCGTGGATTCTGCGCGGGACAAGGCGACGGCACGGCGGGGCGAGATGAGGGTGGTCATCTACTTCACTCCTTCGGCGATAGAGAGGAAGACGTCTTCCAAGGTGGCGGGGCGGGCAGCAAAATGCGTGTAGGTCACGCCATTGTCCTGTGCCCAGGCAAGGATCCCGTGGGTATCGGTCACCAGGTTGTTCGTGTGGACGATGACGCGGTCCCCTTCGTAGATCGCTTGGCTGGCGTGGGTCTCCGGCACGAGGGCCGGCTCGAGGACGATTTCAGACGCGCGCGTCTCGACGAGCTCCGCGAGCGTGCCCTCGAGCTCGATGCGGCCCCGGTGCAAGATGCACAGGCGGTCGCAGAGGTACTCGGCCTCCTCGAGGTAGTGCGTGGTGAGAACCATCGTCACGCCGGATTCCTTGAGCTCACGCAGCAGGCGCCAGACGTTGCGGCGCGACTCTGGGTCAAGACCTGTGGTCGGCTCGTCGAGGAAGATAAGCTCAGACCCGCCGAGCAGGGCGCACGCGAGATCCAGGCGGCGCTGCTCGCCGCCGGAGAGCGCCCCGACCTTCGTGTCGGCCTTATGGAGGAGGTCAACCTGGTCCAAGACGGCATCGGCAGGCTGGGGGTTGGAGCAGGTGCCCGCCCATAGCTTCATGGTCTCGCGGACCGTGAGCCCGCTGGGCAGGCCGCCACGCTGAAGCATGATGCCCATGCGCGGGCGTAGTGTGACGCGGTCGCGACGCGGGTCGCCGCCGAGGACCTCGACGGTGCCAGCAGAAGGGGCAGCTAGCCCTTCGAGAACCTCGAGCGTCGAGGTCTTGCCCGCGCCGTTGGTGCCAAGCAGTCCGTAGCACTCACCCGGTGCGACGGAAAAGTTTATGCTGTCTACTGCCGTGAATTTCTTATAAGTACGCGAAAGCCCGCGGACGTCGATGATGTTCATGCTGACTATCATCGCCGCGCGCGGGCAAGCTCAACAGAGCGTTACGTCATCACTTCGAGATGACAAATGTCATCACGCGTGCGCAAGCGCCGTTTGCACGAGGGTGTGCAGCAGCGTCGGGTAATCCACGTCCACCGCGGCGAAGACCTGCGGGTACATGGAAATCGGGGTAAAGCCCGGCATGGTGTTGATCTCGTTGAGCACCGGACCGTCCTCCGTAACGAAGAAGTCGACGCGGGACAGGCCCTTGCAGTCGCAGGCGCGGAAGGTCGCGACGGCGAGCTCCTGGAGCTGCTGGATGATCGCAGGCTCAAAGTCAGCGGGAATCTGCGCGGAGACCACATCGTCGAGGTACTTTGTCTCAAAACCGTAGAAGCCCTCGTCCGAGTCCTCGATGCCGTTGAGCTTCGCCGGCACGGACGCGCGCAGGGAGCCGTCCGGGTATTCGAGAACACCCACCTCGACCTCGGAGCCGACGATTTCGGCCTCGACGATGACCTTGGGGTCGCCCTGCGTGTCGTTGTCGTAGGCGAGTTGCACGGCGGCGGGCAGCTCGGACCAGTCCGAGACCTTGGAGATGCCGATGGACGAGCCGCCGCGCGCGGGCTTGACGAAGACCGGCAGGCCGAGGGTGGCTTTCTCGGCCTCGGTAAGCTCGGAGCGGCCGCGACGCAGGATGACCTCGGGGGTGGCGGGCAGGCCCTCGGCGACGGCGAGCTTCTTCGTGAACTCCTTGTCCATGCCGGCCGCGGAGGCGAGCACGCCCGGGCCGACATAGGGCAGGCCGGTGAGCTCAAGCAGGCCCTGGACGGTGCCGTCCTCGCCGTAGGGGCCGTGGAGAACCGGGAAGACGACGTCGACGGTGGCATAGAGCTCGCCGGTCGTCACGTTGTGGATCTGGCCGCGCGTCGCCGGGTTGAGCGAGAGCGTAAGCTCATCGCCCATGACGACCTCGGGCAGCGTCTCGCCCTCAATCTTCAGGCCCTCGCGCGAACCCGGGGTCCACGCGCCGGAACGGGTGATGCCCACCGGCACGACGTCGTAGAGCTCCGGATCCAGGTTCGCCATGATGGCGCCGGCAGAGACGCAGGAGATGGAGTGTTCGGTGCTGCGGCCGCCATAGACAACGGCGACGCGGGTCTTATTCGTCATGGGGTGGAATCTTACTCCGGCTTCGTGGTGCGACCCATGAGGGCCACGACCATGTCGGATACGGGCACGCCGCGGTGGCACACGCCATAGACCGCCTGCGTGATGGGCATCTCCACGCCGACGGCCTGCGCCAGCCGGAAAATGGACTCGGACGAGGTCACGCCTTCCGCGACCTGGCCGTTGGTCGCGGCCTTGGCTTCCTCCAGCGTGCCGCCCTGGCCCAGGCGGAAGCCGAAGGTGCGGTTACGCGACAGCTCCGAGGAGCACGTCGCGACCAGGTCGCCCAGGCCCGCGAGTCCCGCGAAGGTGCGCGGGTCCGCGCCGAGTTGGACGCCCAGGCGCGTGATTTCCGCCAGGCCTCGCGTAATAAGCGTCGCCAGCGTATTGGTGCCTAGCCCCCGGCCGGTGGCCATACCGCACGCCAGCGCGATAACGTTCTTACACGCGCCGCCCACCTCCGCGCCCACGACGTCCGTATTCGTATACGGGCGCAGGTACCACGTCGCGATGGCCTCCTGCACGGCTTTCGCGCGCTCCTCGTCCGTGCACGCGATGACGGTCGCGGCGGGTTGCTCCTGCGCGATTTCCTTCGCCAGGTTCGGCCCGGACAAGACGGCCACCCGGCTTGTCCGTGCACCCGTCGCGTCCACGATGACTTCGCTCATCCTTTTCAGGGTCGCGGTTTCCACGCCCTTGGAGATGGACACGAGTGTCGCATCCTCCGGCAGGAGCGGGGCCCACGCCTCAAGGTTGGGACGCAGGGACTGAGAGGGAATGCCAAAGACTACGACGTCGGCGGCGCTGAGCGCCGCGGCGGCATCGGTAAGCGGGGTCACGCCGGCCGGAAGCTCTACGTCCGGCAGGTAGTCCGCGTTGCGGCGGGTGGTCGCGATGGTCTCCGCGAGCTCGGGGCGGCGAACCCACAGGCGCACCTCATTGCCGGCGTCAGCGAAGACCTTCGCCAGCGTGGTGCCCCAGGAACCGGCGCCCATGACCGCGACGTTGACCATTGTTTCCCCTCTCATTGTACGTACGTTGCCCTCATATCCTAGGACACGTGGGCGGGGCAGTTCTGCGTGCGCGCCGGGCGTGAGTAAAAATAGAAGGCGTTAGACGCTAAAAGATTTACCCAACCCTAGTGGAGGAGCAACGGGCATGGTCTCTGAAAAGAAGATGCACGAAGACGACAAGGACCTGGCCTCGGAGATGCTCATCACTGGCCGCTACCAGGCCGTTCCCCGCGACCCCGCCGCCGAGTTCAAGCGCACGACACTCGCCGCCGGCGCGGTGCTCTGGCGCGGCGAGCGCGACAACGCGGAAGTCGCCGTCATTCACCGCCCGCACTACGACGACTGGTCCCTGGCCAAGGGCAAGGTCGACCCGGGCGAGTCCCTCACCGCCACCGCCGCGCGCGAAATCTGGGAAGAAACCGGCTATGAAGTCAAGCTGGGCAAGCTCATCGGCAAGGTGACCTACCCGGTGCAGGGCCGTACGAAGGTCGTCTACTACTGGATGGGCCAAGTAATCGGCGGCGAGTTCGAAAAGAACGACGAGGTCGACGAGATCCGCTGGCTCTCCTTCAAGGAAGCCCGCGAGCTGCTCACCTACGAGGTGGACACGCAGGTGCTCGACAAGGCGGAGAAGCGTTTGAAGCACGCGCCGACCACGCGCATCCTCTACGTGCGCCACGCTCGCGCCCACGAGCGCAGCAAGTGGCACGGCGACGATAACTTGCGCCCGTTGGATAAGAAAGGCCGCCGCCAGGCCGAGATGCTCGTGCCCATGCTGCTGCCCTACCACCCCACCGCCATCTACTCCGCGAAGCCCGACCGTTGCGAGCAGACCGCCGCACCACTCGCGGCCGAGCTTAACCTGCCTATCCACCGCGACGTGCTCCTCGGCGACGAGGCCTGGCTCGACGATAAGAAGGCCGCGTTCAAGGCCTTCGAGAAGATCATCGACCGCGGCGGTGTCTCCGTGGTCGTAAGCCAGGGCGAGACCATCCCCGCGGTCATCCGCAAGCTCAACCCTAAGTTCATGCAGGACGCCCTCGACGACCTCAAGGCGAAGAAGGCCTCCGTGTGGGTGCTCTCCTTCAACGAGGGCGAGCTCACGGGCGCTGACTACCTGCCGAGTCCGCTGCCGGTGCGTTAACGAGTCTCGCTGCGCGCCACCGCCGAGTTGAACAAGAAGGTGGTGGCAAAGCCCAGCACCGCGAGCCCCGCGCAGGCCCAGAAGCCGGCAAGGAAGGACCACGCGCTCGTGATGTACCCGAGCGGGGTGTTCCACACACCGCTGAGCGTGGTCACCGTCGTCGACTGGATGGTGGTCACGCGGCCGAAGGCGTGTTCGTCGATAAGCTCGACGAGCTTGGCGTAGATGACTGCGCCCGCCGCCGGCGCGAAGAGCACCGCGATGCCCAGCGGGACGACGACGGCGAGCGAATCATGCACGAGCGCCGCACACGCCAACGCCGCGGCGAGGAAGCCCGTGTTGACGAGCATGAGGGTGCGGAAAGCTAAGGTCCGCTGAATAAAGCGCGTGGCCAGCGCGCCGAGGATGCCGATGACACCGATGGCCGAGCGCGCGATGCCGATGACCACGCCGGTGAATCCGGCATTTTCAAGCGACACGACGGCTAAGAAGAGTGCGCCGCTGAGCGCCGCGTTGGCGAAGACCTGCATGGTAATGAGCGATCGCAGCACGGGGCTTGCGCCCACGATGGCAAAACCTTTCGCGGTCGCGGCAAAGAAATTCTCCGTGGCGCGCGACTCGGGGTTAAGGTCGGCGCGGATGAAGAGGAAGCACGCTCCCGCGACGAGGCAGCCCGTGCCCGCCGCCGCGAATGGCACCCACTCCCCAACGTCGATGAGCACGCCGCCGAGGAGAGGGCCAATGAGCCCAGCGAATTGCATACGAGCTTGGATGAAGCCCTGCGCCGCAGCAATATCCTCCTCGGCGACAAGCTGTGGCAGAGACGGATCCGCGCAGGCCTGGCCGATGGAATAGCAGAACATGAAGGCGCACAGCAGCGTGCCAAAAAGCCCGACGCTAAAATTCCCCGGCAGCGCCGTCCACGCGAGTCCGAATGCGAGAAAGCCGGCGAGGAGATTCGAGCCAATGATGACCGGCTTGCGCGCGTACTTATCGGCGATCGTCCCGCCCACGATGGCGCCCGCCATCGACGCGATGCCGGAGGCCGTGCTCACGATGCCCGTGGCCACCATGTCCTGCGTGTGCCGAAACACGACAAGCGGGACCGCGAGTCCGGCCGCAACGCCGGTGATTTGGGCGAGGACATCGGAAAGCCAGTAGAGGCGGAAATCGAGAGTTTTCAAAAATAATTCCTTTCCTAAGAAAGCGGAATTCACAGACCCAAATTTGGGCCAATCAGAAGCCGTCACTGCTCTAATTAATCAAACTTTGGAATGAGGTTTTCCCAAGGCAATTATCACACCAAAACAAACCTCGATGGCTCAATAGAAAGAATCTTCTCTAACCGATCTTCAAGGAATAAGCCAACAGGACGAGTTCTGACTCCGAGGCATTCAGCCATTAGTAGAACCAACTGACTAACATGACCGATGTCTAGCAGAAGCCCCTTCAACGCATTTAGAGACTTATACTTCCATGAAATTAGTTGTGGATCACCAGCTAATATGAGATGCACTGGCGCATCCGTCACCCAATTCTGTCCCGACAATGCCACTTCCCATTCTTCCGGGGTGTCAATTTCGGCTTGAAAAATAAGTTGATCACGTCTTGGATTGTAAAGATAATAGCCGGGTTCAATGTCGATGCCTGGGCCAATCCTCACAAAAACCTCGGTGGAACCTCGACCACCGGCAGATGGAGCGTTCCGAAAAACCGTGCCAAAATGAACATGTTCCCCACCAATCCCGGGAATGTCATGATAGCCCGCGGCGAACCGAAGAATCGTGGACAACTGGCCCCAGCTAAGAACATAAGGGCCGTTGAAAAAACGTTCCGAACGTCGCCGTCTAGAAATTTGAGAAAGAATCTCTTGCTCCCTATTCCCGAAGGGTTCACTCAACGAAACAGCGGGGCCAGTCTCCAAGCTCCACTCGTCTGAAAGTTCCCAACAATGTTTAGGAATGCCAAAATACTCAGCATCTTCGTACAAAGCTGAGTCATGGGCTTGCTTTGAAATCCGCGCCGACCCTGAAGTAACCCTGCTCGCAGCGACGTAGTTCCTCAACAGGTTAGGCAACTGGCCCCAAGAATCCATGACTTTACTCTCGTCAGCAAAACGCTCCGAATTCACTAACACAAGTACATTAAGATTCACCAATTTCTCGTATTTTCTGTACCCAAGCGCTGAATCATCAGGCAGCTTCCCGAGTAAGCGATCCTCTTGATAAGACCGCAGCAAGTCTAAATCCTCAACCGAAATTGGAGTTTGAACTTTATATAATGGGTCATCCCAGATAAAGCCGTCCGAGCGAAGCACCAAAAAACCAAAGTTGCTAGGAATTAACAAGGGCAAACTCCTTTGCTATCCAATGCAAAAACAGCTCCGAGATCACGTTCGCCTCAATCAAACGCTCATAAAAAACCCAATCAAAAAGCACATTGGCTTCTAAAAAATAATAGTATCCATCACTAACAACGAAATCGATAGCACAAAGTTCCGTTTTGGTTCGTTCGCAATAGTTTCGTATAAGCGATTCCAATTTTGGATCTAACTCTTCCTCCCGCATCTCGAGGCCCGAATTATCCAACCAAAGGGATCTAGCATCAGCACAGTTCCAAATTGAAATTGCGACCATTTTTTCACCCGCAACAAAGACTCGTAATTCAAACTCGATCTCAAGGTATTCTTGGAGCAGAACTGGTACTTTCTCCAGATTGGCACAGAAACCGTCACCAACAACCTTGGGCATTACTCCCGTCAATTCATGTGAAGGATATTCGACCCAATGCGTTCCGATTGGCTTTGCAATAGCTGCTCCAAGTGGAGTCGAAGGTTGCAACCCAATCCAACTGGATAAGACTTCAAATCCGCATTCCGGTGCTACCCTTAGCTGATTCAGCCGCGTTCGAGCAGTAGTATCACCGTTTATCGAGCGTTCGATCACTTCAGTCAAAGTATCGCCTAGCGCTTCCACCTGATTCTGAACATAAATTCGTTCTAGTTGATCAACCCCCTGCGACACTGGTATCCCCTCTGGTGCAAAGTGCCTACGCCACACCAACCGTGGACGTCCATGGTAACCATTCAATGACATGGTTCCATCCATAAACACCTCCGTTGTAGTAACAGCCTTGACATCATCAGAATTTAACCGCACCATCGGGATTCCCAGTGCGGCCAGAGACAAGGACAGCTGATCGACTTCAGAATCGTCGTGGCGCGTCAAAATAAGAATGTAATCGCCCAATCCCTCTTCACGACAGTCGAACGTATTGCGATACGCCGTTTGAAAGTCGCGAGATTTTCCTGTCAAATTAAGTTTCAAGCCATGGTCAATCAGGTACTGCATACAAACTCCATCCAAAGGGCTGGGCGGGCCCTGAGGGCCCGCCCAGCGTCAGGAAACAAACAAGTAAAAGATTAAAAATCCTTCTTGTGCTCCCACGCGGCATTCTGGATACGGTATTCGTCGACAAAATCCCCCAGCTGAGATTCGGTAGCTGGCTCAACATTTTCCTCAAGAATTTGTTGCGCAATATCAGACATCTGCGGAATCATATTCGTTCCCTCCTTCAATTGACCTTGGCCACTTTTGTGACCCAAGCAACATACTACAGTGAACTGAATCACTTTGGAAGGCTTTTATGATTTATAATCAACAATGAAGTGGCCGCCAACCAGGTCAACCTCAATCTGCACTACTAACCTACCTCCAAAACGGCATAGCTGATAGCCCGGGTTTCGCATAATTGGCTGTGTCCCACCTTTACATTTGAGCTGGTTGTTGCGAGTGTTTAGCGCTTGGTTCCAGTTGCCCGTCGGACAAGCCGGCAACGTCATCAACACTGAAGCCGTGGACATCCAAGACCGAGCGGACTTGGCGAATTGTCTTCGATGAGCATCTCAGTCGCGCAGAGATTGCGGCGTAAGTTTACTCGTGTAAAAGCGCGAGCATGATCGCGCGGTAATCCGTTGACATCAACGGACCCCTTTCGTGGTCGATGCGGACGCCCCGTACTCACTGGGACGCCCGTCGACTACAAGAAAATCACCCCCGCTGCAGTCCCCGCAGCGCATGCTTTCCGATCACCGGAATCATACTTTCCATCTAAGCCGCCAGACACTACATAGACGCGGTTCAGCTCGTTTGGGCTGTGTCAAGTTTTGTGGACGGGAAACTCGTTAATTTAGTGTTTATGCCACTTGGGCGACTGGTGTTTCGGTGTTGAGGCCGGACAGCGCACCGAACTCGGCGACTACGACATGTGCCAACACCTGGCAAGCGCCACACATGGCGCCAACGAGTAGTCGATCGGATTAGAGGCCCGGCAGCTGGCCCCGACGAGGCCAGCTGCCCGGCCCTACCGCCTAGTCGGAATCCAGCCCTACCACCGTTCCACAACACCCCTACCAACAAGCCACGCTCAGCACCACTGGGCTATGCGGGGATATTACCTATCTTCGCACCAGCCAGGGCTGAATGGAGATACGCGACAGGATTCTCATGGACTACCTGCAAAGACTGTTCACACAGAGTTTTTGCGTCTACATGGCACGCACACTGTATGCTGAGCTAGCCCGGGTTTGATGGAGGGCACGAAGTAACGGAAGGATGTTTCCTATGCCGGCGGGACCCGATGTTGAGCGTAATACAACGCGACCAGCCAGCAGGAACAATTCAAGGACCTGGCCCCGATGCAATATCGGAACCAGTCCCTTGCAAAGACCCAAACCATTTAGAATTAACCCAGTCAGGAAAACGGGGCGCAGTTCATGACCGTCCTCTATATTACGCGACGGCGGGCGGTGTCTAGTGCACCGCCGGCTTGAACGCCGGGCGCGTGGCCTCGTAGTCAGTGATCGCCTGCTCGTCGCGCAAGGTCAATCCGATGTCGTCGAGGCCCTCCATGAGACGCCAGCGGACGTAATCATCCACTTCGAAGGTGTAGACGTTGCCGCCCACGGTGACGGTGCGGGCCTCGAGGTCGACGGTGACCTCGGTGTCGCCGGCCTCCAGCTGCTTCCAGATAAGCTCGATGTCTTCCTGGCTCATGATACCGGTGAGCAGGCCGGCCTTGCCGGAGTTGCCGCGGAAGATGTCCGCGAAGCGCGGCGAGAACACGGCCTTGAAGCCGTAGTCGTTGAGTGCCCAGACGGCGTGCTCACGCGAGGACCCGGTACCAAAGTCCGGGCCAGCGAAGAGCACGGAGCCGTGCTTGAAGGGTTCCTGGTTGAGGATGAAGTTCTCGTCCTTTCGCCAGTTCGCGAAGAGGCCATCGTCGAAGCCGCTGCGCGTGACGCGCTTGAGGTAGACAGCCGGGATGATCTGGTCCGTGTCGACGTCGGAGTAGCGCAGCGGGACGCCGGTGCCGGTGTGGGTAACGAACTTTTCCATGATGCTTTCTCCTTTTAGTTGGCGGCGGGCAAATCAGCGGGCGAGGACAGGTGCCCGGTCACGGCGGTCGCGGCAGCAACAAGCGGCGAGACGAGGTGCGTGCGGCCGCCCGGGCCCTGGCGGCCTTCGAAGTTACGGTTCGACGTGGACGCGGAGCGCTCGCCTGGCTTGAGCTGGTCCGGGTTCATACCCAGGCACATCGAACAGCCGGCGGTGCGCCACTCGGCGCCGAAGTCGCGGAAGATCCGATCGAGACCTTCCTCCTCCGCCTGCTTCATGACAAGCGCGGAGGACGGGACGACCAGCATGCGGGTGTTCGGAGCGATGTGACGGCCCTTGAGCACGCCAGCGGCTGCGCGGAGGTCCTCAATACGGGCGTTGGTGCAGGAGCCCAGGAAGACCGTGTCGATCTTGATGTCACGCAGCGGCGTACCCGGCTCCAGATCCATGTACGTGAGCGCCTTCTCGAGGGCGGCCTTGGCGTTGTCGTCGGGTGCGGACGCCGGGTCCGGGACGGCATCGGCAAGCGGGGCACCCTGGCCGGGGTTCGTGCCCCAGGTGACGAACGGCGTCAAAGAGGAACCGTCGATGTGGACGACGGTGTCAAACTCCGCGCCCTCGTCCGTGGGCAGGGTTTTCCAGTACTCGACGGCGGCGTCCCAGTCGGCGCCCTGCGGGGCGAACTCGCGGCCCTTGACATAATCGAAGGTCGTCTCGTCTGGAGCGACCATGCCGGCACGGGCGCCAGCCTCGATCGACATGTTGCAGATGGTCATGCGGGCTTCCATGGACAGCTTGCGAATGGCCTCGCCGCGGTACTCGATGATGTGCCCCTGGCCACCGCCGGTGCCGATCTTGGCGATGATCGCCAGGATGAGGTCCTTGGCGGAAACCCCCTCGGCCAACTCGCCGGAAACCTCGATGGCCATCGTCTTAAACGGCTTGAGTGACAGCGTCTGCGTGGCCATGACGTGCTCGACCTCGGAGGTGCCGATACCCATGGCGATGGAACCGAAGGCACCGTGCGTCGAGGTGTGCGAGTCGCCGCACACGATGGTCATGCCCGGCTGGGTGATGCCCAGCTGCGGTCCCACAGTGTGGACAATTCCCTGCTGCTCGTCGCCCATCGAGTGGAGGCGCACGCCGAACTCTTCACAGTTCTTGCGCAGCGTGGAGACCTGCGTACGGGAGGTCTCGTCCTTGATTTCGAGCACGTTGCCCGTCTTAATCCCAATGGTCGGGACGTTGTGGTCCTCGGTGGCCAGGTGAAGCTCGGGGTGGCGCATCTTTCGACCGGCCATGCGCAGGCCGTCGAAGGCCTGAGGGCTGGTTACCTCGTGCAGGAGCTGGAAGTCGATATAGATGAGATCCGGTGCGCCGTTCTCACCCTTGGTCACGATATGATCGCGCCATACCTTCTCTGCGAGCGTCAGCTTTTCCGACATTTCAATCACTCCACTTGAAATCTCATTAATTGGGACGTAAATTTCACTATATGGGAGAGTATAGCGCAGTTTCTGGAATTAAGGTATTGGATCGAGCAGTGGCCATCATGATGGCCGCCACCAATCGCCCCTCATCGCTCAGCGACCTGTGTGAAGAGACGGGCCTGCCCCGCGCCACCGCACACCGTTTGGCCACCGCACTGGAGGCGCACCGTATTTTGACGCGCACCGCAGACGGGCACTGGACCGCCGGCCCCGCCCTGCCCGGTAACCGCGACCACCTCATCGAGGCAGCTACCCCCATCATGGAGCAGCTGCTCGAAACCACCGGTGAATCCATCCAGCTGTATCAGCACACCGGCGATACACGTACGTGCATTGCGTCCAAGGAACCCTCGCACGGCCTCCACAACGTCGTGCCGGTCGGCCGCCAGCTGCCACTGAACTCCGGTTCCGCGGCGCGCATTATCGCGGCGTTTGAGGACATTGAGATTCCCGATGCCCTCTATAGCCAAGCCGACGTCGATAAGGCCCGCGAGCTTGGCTACTCCGAGTCCATCGAGGAACGCGAGGCCGGCCTCGCCTCCATCTCCGCGCCCGTCCTCAACGCCGCGGGCACGCTCATGGCCGTGCTCTCCATCTCCGGCTCGGCCGAGCGCTTCCGCCCCTCCCCTGCGGATAAATACGCCACCTTGCTTTCCGATGCCGCCCAGCGGCTCGGCGCGCTGCTCTAACGGTGTTTAGAGCGCGGCGAGCCGCGCCACCTTCGCGCGATACTCCACGAGCAAGGGCAGCTCCGGTGCGCGCTGCTCGACAACCTCGAGCACCGCGCGGTACCACCACTGCTGGCGCTCCTTACCCGAGTTGAAGCGCGGCCACAGCTCGTCCCCAAGGACCTCATGGTCAGCAAGGATGGAGCTCAAGTTATGCAGCTTGTCGCACGCCGACACGACAACCGACTCATACGAGGCCTCACGCAAGTGCGCAAGGTACGCATCCGAGCGCTCCTGCCAGTCCCCCAGCGTGTCATCCTTCGTCACGCCCAGCACAATGTCGAGCACCCGCGGGCCGAAATCGGCTTCCATCTGCTCGGCCGTGTATTTCTCCGGGACATCCTCCAGCGTGTCGTGCAGCAAACATGCGATGAGCACGTCTTCCTCCACGTCTGCCGAAAGCCCCTGTTTGCTCGCCAGGTACATGACGCCAAAAAGATGCGAGGCGTACGGAATATCCGTCGCCTTGCGGTAGTGCCCATCGTGGGCACGCGTGGCAACGTTAAGCGCCTGCATAAGACGCGGGGTGAGCGCCTCCATGCAGCCCGCCCTAAATCGTCACGCCAGTAATGCCGAGCGTTGCCATGAGGCCACGGAAGTCCGCCGGGCTGAAACCGCCCATGATGAGCGCGAGGATGGCCTCCGCCGGCTCGAGGTACGCGCGGAAGTAGAGCGCCGGAACGTCGAGGATCGTGTTGGCCCGGCGCACGAGGTCAGGCTTGCGCGGCACGTAGCCCTGCGGCAGCCCGGCGCGCTCCTGCGGCGACGGGAAGTACGCAATGTCTTCGTACGCACGACGCTTGCCGCCCTGGATAAACGTCGCGGTACCCGAGTAGATACCCACCACACCCGGCTGACCCTTCACGTACGCGCCCGCGCCAGAGTCACCATGCTGTTTGAAGAGCTCCGTCGACGAGTAAATTCCCGCCGTCTGCATGGGGCGCCGCACGACCGTGCCGCAGTTCTCCGGCGAGTTGCGACCAGTAACGCAAATGCCGTTGCCATCCGCTGGCTTGAATCCGATACCGTCACCCGAGACCGGGTTGCCACCAGAGACCGTGCCCGCCGCAAACTGTATATAGGCAATATCCTGGCCGGTCGCACCCTCCTCACGGAAGTAGCGCAGCGTACCGATGTGCGAGCCATACTCGTTGTAGACAGCCTGGCCGTTGACACCACAGTGGGCGGCCGTCCACGCACGGTTGCCTTCGACGTAGCCGATGGTGCACGTCGTGCCTTCGGAGGTTTGAACGATGTGGCCCTGCGTGGCAATAGCGGGCGCCGCAGCGTTGGCGAGCGGCGCGACCCCTAGCGTGCCGACGAGAACAGCAGCAGCGGAGACGGACAGGGTCTTGAGGCGACGAGAAATCTTCACCCCTGTGACCCTAGTGCATGGCCTACACATGGTCTCGCTGTCACCCCCACCTGAACTGTGACAAACGCCACACTTAATCTCGCTCCCCCGCAATTGAAAACGGAATGAAAATGGGGTTTACTGAAAGCGTAATGAAAACACGCAGGCAGGGCGCCCACCTTTCCTGCCCCAACGCCGCTTCGGCGCACCAAAGATAAGGAGTCACGTCATGACTCATGCAGTTCACGAAGCTCACACCCACACCCACGGCGCTGGCTGCGGCCACGTTGCTTTCCAGCACGGCGACCACACCGACTACGCCCACGAGGGCCACATCCACCGCCTGCACGAGGGTTACTGGGACGAGTGCGAGACCTCCGAGCACGTCGCCGCTGAGGACCACGCTGGCCACGTCCACGGCGAGGGCTGCGGCCACGTCGCCATCCCCCACGGCGACCACGTCGACTACATCCACGATGGCCACCGCCACGCCGCACACGGCGACCACTACGACGAGCACTAATCCTCGAGCAAACACGGCCTTGTCCCACCATGAGGTGGAACAAGGCCTTTTTGTCGTTACTTGGACTTGTCGAGAGGCTCCGAGTCTGCCAGATCTGATTTGGCGTGAGACTTCATCCATGTTCGGATTGCCCAAAAGGCGATCAGTGCCACAACCACGACTACTGTCAACACGAACTTGCCTCCATCAGACCAGCCAGGAATCATGTCGAACAGCGCAGGAAAGGCCAGAATCGCCGCGACAAATGCCAACGATTGGTTCAAGGTCTCGTTAGCCTTACTTCGCTCCTCGGATTCACGTCGATATTTCTTCTCCTCTTCTTCTTTCGCCTCTTCACGGGCTAAACGTTCAGCCTCACGTTCTTGTTCCCGAGCTTCGCGTTCATCCTCTCGTCGCTTATCGTCTTCGATTTCTCTTTGCTTCGCAGCTGCATCGCGTTGCTTGGCTTCCTCATCTCGGTCAGCCTGCAGACGTCCCATCTCACCTTCAATTTGCAGACGCAGGGTTTGGAAACGGGTCGTGTACACCTCTTTGCGAATATCAAGCTCACCGGCGATATCGTCATACAGATGACGCGCTCCCGTTGAATCCTGAATTGCGTTGAGCACCCGTGTGTACAATTCACGTCCTGGGACTGTTTCAAACCACAGCTGATCACGGAAGACAACAAAATCGCGTTGGATGTCTTGGAATCGGTCCAATTGCCGCTGCAATTTGTCACTCGCGCCGCGTAGTTGTTGCAGATTCATTGTTTCTGTATGCACGCCATCGAGTCCCTCGAACTTCATCTCACGAAGTCGGTTACTGATGGACGAAAGATACTTTGCAGCTCTCGCCACTAAAAGCGCCAGATCCATAAAACGAGTTCCCGTAATCATCCACAATGCCGGGTCCTCTCTGGAAATTGCACTGCGACGCACAACTGCAATTCCTTCAGGAGAGGAATGAATATTCCAGTTCTTATAGAGTCCAATCCTGCCGAGCTTTTCCGGCGCAACCTCGAGTGCGGGAAGTCCGATATGGTAGCTGTCGGCACCACGCGCCAACTGCCAACCCCACAAATCGGATGGCAGCCAACGATGTCCGTTTTCTAACGCATCACGTTCGCACATTTCTCGCCGAATATCTTCGCGTTGATGCGCCGGCAAATCTTCATCAGTTTCCGGAGCCCCTCCTAGCAACATCGGAACTTCCGCAATATCGCGACCAGGAATGGCGCATACGGTCGTAAATCGAGCAACTTTATCGCCGCTACGCTGTCGCCTATCAGACTCTTCTTGTAATAACTCTAATTCCTTATCCTTCGCGTCCGTTACTTCCTTGAACCGCCACTTATCCCTGCGAAGGTATCCTCCTTTTTCCATCTTCAGTCCGCGCTCTGCGGCAGGCAAAACTGACAACGTAAGATCAAAAAAGTAATTCAACAGATTGATCGAATAAGTCTGCTCCGAATCATTATCATGAGTCCCGCGCACAACATGCATCTTCTTATTCTCAGGAATGACTAACCGTTTGGCGTCTGATTTCACAATATTGACGCGGTTTCGTACCTTTGCGATCGACTGTGAGGCCTTTTCGAGCATTGCGGCCGAGCAATTCTCGACCACCAAGTGCAGAATTAGGAAGGTCGTGGCGGTATTCTCAGAGCTTGAGTCATGCGAGACATGATGTTCAGGATCTTGAAAAGTAACGAGCTCGGAGCACAAGAGACGTGCTTGGCTGTAAGGGTGCGCTTCGTCATCATCAAGCCGGATAATATCCAGCCCCTCCCCCTGCGCTGGCTCACTTCCCCAGACGGATTCCAATGAGTCTTCCGGTTCTGAGGAAGGATGCTCAATACGAGCCTGCGGCGCAAAATCCGGGATCCAACCTTCTTCGTCTAGTCGCGTAATATCCGGAGCAAACTTGTACTTATAGGCATCAACACGCAGAGCCCTCGTATTTTCATCGTCGATCCGGTGGCCTGCCGCCGGGCCATCAACGACATTCGCTCCCACCGAGTCACGGAACGGCGCCTGAAATTGATGTCCTGCTTGCTTATGGAATGAGTGCGGCGCGTATTTGTAATATGTTTCTGAACGAAATACCTCGTTGTCGCGAAGCTTTGGGCGCTCAAGGTGCGCACCATGCTGGGACTCTCGGCCAATTTCAATTCGCTTGATTCCGTTGAATCTTCCCTGAAACCAATCATCGCCAAGATCTTGGTCAACGACATAGGGCAATGGCAGCGCCACCGAGAAATGAACCGCACGCCAATCTGGAGCTTGGGTAGCTGAATAGCAATCAGGCAAATTCAATGAAGCACCAAAGAGTCCAAAATGCAGTCTCGAGTTGGTTCCGGCGCGCAAGCTTGTAGTCATGTTCGTTAGCCTATCGCCAACGCCTTATCCTTGCTGGGTTAGAAAGAAAATTCTTGCAATTTAAACTGCACAAAACTCAGAACGCACTTACCATGCCATTATGAAGATCACATTCGGATTCGGCTTGGACGGGGCGGCCTGGACACCCTCCTCAGGCCTCGGGGAATTGACCGTAGGGCCCGCGGGATTAGCCCGCGTGTTAGCCACGCGCTTAGGCGTGACGATACCGGTTCTGGACAAACCGGAACGCATCATCGCCTATCGCGACCGCTTAGCTGAGCTTCTCAAGCACGATCAAGCGTGGCTTCGTCCGTCCTTCGAAGTTGATGCATGGGCAGTGGCCAACCAACTGCTTACCTGGCGTGACGAACTCGTCACTGCAGGTATTGACCCGCGTGATCTCGCCGATGACATCTCACAACGAGTCGATGCGCTCAAGGCCGCTGAACGTCCCATGCCCATCGCCGGCGAAGCTGATCTCATTCCTGCCGTCGCGCGTGCTTTGGGCAAGAATCCGGGGCTTAAACTCGGCATTGAACGCATCGTGCTGCGCGACAAGCTCGACGCTTTGCCCCCAGTGTGGAAATCCATTCTGAGATCACTTGGCGACATCGTTGTTGAGGAACCAGAGCAAAGCGAAACACTCGCCTCGAAGGTTTTCGTTACCGCACAAAACGACTTCGAAGCTGCGGACGTCATCGTGAGCGAACTGCGCAAGGAACGTGCTGCTGGCGTGGTGCCGCAGCTACTAGTCACTGCAGACACGCCCTTCCTTGATGCTGAACTGCTGCGTGCTGGCTTCGCACCAGTAGGCAAGTCCTCAAATCGAGGTGGTGCCCAAGCTCTTTCCGCGTTCGTAACTGCAGCGACGACCGCTGGCGCGGTCCCCGAGATCATCGACCTACTGCTCATGCGTATCGACGGGCATGCACTATTTAACGCCGACGCAAGTAAAGCGCTTCTAAAGGCGCTCGGCCGCGACTACGGCTATAGCGTCGACCATTGGGACAAAGCCCTAGCCGAGCTCGAGGGCGAGGCAAGGGCAGTAGCTAAAGGCATCGACAGATACCTTGCGCTTCGCGCACCCGTGGATGAAATCAATATCGATACATTGCGCGAAGCCCTCATGTGGTTTGCGCAGAATGCTCATGGCGAAGCACTCAGTACTGCAGCCAAACAGCTGGAAAAAATGCTGTCTCATTACTCCGCCATTTCGAAGCGGGAACTCGAGCATCTCGTCGACGCGGTCTCTCGGCGAGTAGGCTCCTGGAGCATTCGACCAGCCGCAAGTCACGACTTCGAGGTCATTGGCGATCCCGCGCATATTCGTTCCGGCGCGACCGTTTTGTGGTGGGGAGCGCTCGCGGATAATGCCTCTGGAATTGACACCTGGTCTCAGAAAGAGCATGAAGGATTCGACGGCCGAGTGCTGTCGCTAAAAGACATCACTCGACTTCGAACCAGCGGGCAGTTAAAGGCGCTGCGCAGTGCGCGCTCACTCGTGGCTGTCGTTCAAAAGCAAGTAGTCGGAGAAAAAGGCACTCGCCCACATCAGCTCCTAGCGCAGCTCGTCGCCAAAGAGGTCGCGGCAGGCAAGAGCTTTGACGAACGCTTTAAAAGCGCTTCGCCCCTCCTTGAGGGCGCACTCGCCCCTGTTGAGAAGCAGCTCTGGCCCTCACAGCCAGATCTCACCCAGGTGAACTTTGTCCCCGGGACTCAGCTACTTCCTACTCACATGTCCTACTCGCAATTGGCGACGTTGCTGGCACGCCCGTTGGAGTGGATCTTGGCGAAGCCTCTCGGAATTTCCGAGGGCCGTCGTCGCGGGCCATCAACAGGCAATGCCATGGTCGGCACCATGTTCCACAGGGCCTTGGAGCTGCTTCAAACCATAGACCACAATACGTGGACCGAGGATTCAGTTTCTGCGGCTCTTGAACGCGCGATTGGTGAAGTCGCTGTGGAACTCAACGCACCCGGCCAAGCTTCCCGTCGACAAGAACTCCACGCCCTCGGTGTGCTTTCGATCCTCTCGTTCCGCGACAAGCTCGTTGAGAAAGGCTGGAAGTTCGACGCGGCCGAAGCCAAGTTCTCCATCCCGCTCGACGTCACCGTGGAAGGCGTGCCGGGAGGAAAGTGGACTATCGAGTCTTTCAATGGTTCGCGTGACATCGACGTGAGTGATTCGAAAACGGGACGTCGCTCGGTCCTCGACGCAAAGTACACGACGTCTAAGAATAAGTTCGAAGACGTCGTTAAGAAGAACGAAGCATTGCAGCTTGCGATTTATGCATGGTCAGTGGGATTCGCCAACGTTGACTTCACTGGATATTGGGAATTCCGCAAACACATCGTCATCGATGGCAAAGATAAGGAAACCACTGAGGCGCTCTATAACCGTGCGCTCCTTCTTTTGTCTAAACGACTCACCGACATCGCTGCGGGGTCCGTGGTTGATGAGGCACATCAAAGACTCAGGGACCCCGAAACCAAGCTCGATAAATTGACCGCGGAAGTACGGGCTGAACTAGGCGAAGAGTTCTTCTTCCCTGATGAAGTCACCTACCGCGACTATGACGTTTTGACTGGATTGAAGGGAAACTACTAAATGAGCACGGGCAATTACTCCCATTACACTCTCGTCCAGGCGAGCGCTGGTTCGGGAAAAACTTTCCGCATCACTGAGGACCTGGCTCAGGCCATCGACGAGGGCAAGGATCCATCACGCATCATCGCGACGACCTTTACGAAGGACGCCGCCGCCGAATTGGCTGGCCGCATCAGCGTCAAGCTCGTCGAGAAGGGAAAAGTGGTCGCTGCGCAAGAAATCGACTCGGCTCTCGTCGGCACTGTCAACTCGATCACTGATGCTCTCGTGCGTCGGTTCGCACTGCACAATGAAATCTCGCCGGAGCTTGCTGTGCTAAGTGAGAATGCCGAAAAACTAGCATTTGACACTGCATGCGACGAAGTACTCGCAGCATACTGGGAAGCCCATCGTGACCTGATCAAGCGTGTAGGTTATGCGGGACGCCGCACTGTTCATGGGGGCCTCACTGAGGGTCAAGGTGTGTGGACTGACTCCGTGAAGAAGCTCTCACAAGCACTACGCGCTAACGCCGTCGATGTCAACGATCGAAACGACCTCGAGGAACACATATCCAAGTCCCAACAGGCCTTCGCCGATAACTTCGACTTAGGAAATGAGACAGGTGATATTGAGGAGATTGTTGGCCGTGCGAAGGAAGCTTATGACTCCCTCATGGAGGTCATCAACGACGATTCGACCGAAGAAAAATGGCTAGGTGACGAAAAGCTAAGAAAAACTAGCGTCACATCGCTCAAAAAGAATCATGCGAAACGCACAAAGATCTACCAGCGGCTAAGTGCCAACCCCGCTGCCGTCAGCTGGGGCGAAGCACTCAAGCTCACCGCTGGTGAACTAGTCGGCGGTCCTAAAGTGACTGGACCGATTACCACCACGTTCGCAGACGAATTTCCCACCGGCATGGGAGAAATCACGAAGCTCCAAACCTTCCGTGATGACACTTTCGATATCATCCGCATCGCCTTTGAAGCCGCACGAGACTGCGTGAATGCCTATACCGAGGCTAAGCGAGAGGCGGGTCTCATTGACTTTACGGACCAGGAAGCACGCGCACTTAAGCTACTTCAAGATCCCCATGGCGAAGCGAGCGAATGGATTCGCGAGTCCTTCGATGTCATGGTCGTAGACGAGTTCCAGGACACGAGCCCGCTCCAGTTAGCAATCTTCCTTAAGATTGGCGCACTCGTTGGTGACGTGCGTTGGGTTGGTGACCCGAAACAGTCCATCTACGGGTTCCGCGGCGCCGATCCAATTCTCATGCAGACTGCCGCACACGCCATTGAAGAAGGCGGTGGACAACAAGACTCTCTTTCAATGTCATGGCGCAGTTCCGGTATTCCACTTAAGCTCTCCAACGAATATTTCTCACGTGCCTTTGCTGATCAAACGAATGTAACGCTCAAGATCAATGAGGCCCGTCGCGAGCGGCGCCGCAATATCGACCACGAAGGCCGTATCTCCGTGTGGAGAAACGCAAATGCGGAAGCCAAGGTCGGTCTCCAACTCACTGTACCCATCGTCAAAGGCATTCAGGAGCTGCACGCTGAAAATCCCAAGCAGTCTATTGCTGTCCTGGTGCGTAGCAACGCAGACGCCGAGAAAGTCCTCGCCGAACTCCGCCAGGCAGGTATTCCTGCAACTGGCAAAGACGTGTCGGTCGACGAGGAAGTCGAAGCGATGCTGCTCGTTGCTGGTCTGCGCTACTGCTCCGATGGGTCGGACAGAGCTTCGCTCTTTGAGCTCATCACACTCATGCCAGAGCATGCTGCGCACGCAACGTGGTTTAAAGAACTCGCCTCCGCTCCAGACAGGAAGACTCGTACGGAGCTGAAGAACTCCTGGGCGGACGATCCTTCGCTCGCCGCAGTCAATGAGATTGCACGGCACATCGGGCAGCTCACGCCGTCGCGCGCGATTACGGAGCTCATCGACGCGCTGGATCTGCGTGCGCGAATCGCCAGCTCGCCATCTCCAGCTGGCCGCTACGACACGCTACTGGGGTTCCTTGAGCAAGCAACAATATATGAATCAGACCGCGAGGGAATTGGCAAGGCAGCCACAGTATCCGACTTCTTACGCAACTTTGACGCGGAGCAGCGTCTAACCAACGGCAAGGGCGTTGTCGCACGTTCCAGCCAAGAAGCCGGAAGCGTCTTTGTCACTACGATGCACGGCGCCAAGGGATTGGGCTGGCACACCGTTATCTTGGGATTGAAGAAGAGCAATGACAAGCTTCCTCCCGATGTGTGGACGGAACCTACCGACAGCGGCGCCTTTACGCTGGAGGCGCCCTTGGAGGGCCGTCACGTTATGTTCTGGCCCTACACCCTCACTGCTCAGAAGGCGTCGAAGGAGCACTTCCTCAAGACACCACTGATGAAGAAAAGGGAGGAGCGCACCGCAGAGGAAAACAAACGACTCGCCTACGTTGCCCTCACTCGTTCCAAAGAACACACCGTTTTCGTAGCCACTGAGAAACGGCTGGATAGCCATGATCCTCTCGATAAGAACAATGTTGTGCTGTCGACTAACGATGCAGAGGGCACCATCGCCATTTCTTCGGCGACGACCGAGCCGGTCACCCTACCCGCGGATTTCCGCACCTATAGCGAAGACGACGAGTCCGGCGCACCGGTAAGCAATGAGCAGCAGCGCTTGCTCCCCGAGTGGCGCGGCGAGTCCACGCGCACGGCCGAGCGCAAGGCGGCCCGCTTCGCGGCATCGCTGGTGACCTCGGCGGGCTGGGAGGACCGAGCGGATACCGCGGTGGTCGCAACGCTGGGTGCACGTCTGGTCGAGCACGGCGAGATGGACTGGAACAAGGTCGGCGACGCCATCCACACCTACCTCGGCACGAGTTACACCGCGCTCGACGAGGCGGCGCAGCTCGCGCACGCTGAGGCCATCTTGGGCCGCTGGGGGGTGAGCGCCATTGAGGCCAAAGACTTGGTCGAGGCCGGTCGGCGCTGGGATGCGTGGCTCACGGAAAACTACCCGGATGCGCCGCGGCTCACCGAGGTACCCATGCGCTACCTCGCGGACGGCCAGGTCGCCGAGGGCTGGATCGATATGCTCCTCGACACCGGAGACGACACGGTCGTGCTCATCGACCACAAGTCCAACCCGGGCAACCAGAAACCGGCGGAGTTCGTGAAGAAGCACTACCTGGGCCAGATGGCGACGTATCGCGCCGCTCTCGAGGCAGCGGGAAAGCGCTGCGACCGCATCCTCATTCACCTGCCGCTCGCTGGCGCCATCGTGGAGGTCGCCTTCCGCGACGAGCCGAGCGCTTAGCGGCGCCCACGGCCCCGCCTTCGTCCCCACGGCGAAGGCGGGCGTTGTCGTTTTAGCGTCGCCGCACGACCGCAAACATCATACCCACCGCGATGAGGAGGCCGATTTCGATCCACGCCCTGCCAGATACCGCCTAAGATCTGTGCAAACATGAGACTGCCTAGGACTTTACGGCGATCTGCAACGTCATCGTCATTGCCCATATCCTAGACAGGCCTTAAGCGGAGGAAGTGCTATCGTTTACGCCGTGTCAACAATCTGGTCAATCGTCCACAGAGATCTCGCGCGTGTGTGGCGCACGCCTGCGGTATGGATCATCGCCATCGGCGTCCTTGTCACGCCGGCGCTCTACTCGTGGTTCAACGTGCGCGCGTTCTGGGATCCCTATAAAAATACGGAACACCTCCAGGTCGCCGTGGTCAACGAGGACCGCGGCGCGGACTCGGAGCTTACGGGCCACCTCAACGTGGGTGGACAGCTCGTGGACAAGCTGCACGACAACCACAAACTGGGCTGGCAATTCATGGACGCGGACCAGGCGGCCGAGGCCGTGCGTCGCGGCGACGTCTTCGCATCCGTCACGGTCCCGGCCGAGTTCAGCCAAGACTTCGTGAGCCTTTTCGAGGGTGAGTATCACCAGCCCACGCTGCACTACGAGGTTAACGAAAAGCTCAATGCGGTGGCCCCCAAAATCACGGACACGGGCGCCTCGACGCTTGAGGAGACCATTGGCCAGACCTTTAAGGAGTCCGTCGCCGAGGCCGTCACTTCGGAGCTGCGCGACAAGGGCGGAGAGCTGAACACGAAGCTCACGGATGCGGGAAACAGCGCGGCGGGCAACTTCGGCGAGACTGCGGACTCGCTGGAGAATGCGCATGGCATCCTCGCCGGCGTGCGCGACGAACTGGCCGCGGCCCAGCCCAAGGTCGCGCAAACTCAGCAGACCCTGCGCGATGTCAACGCCACGCTTGCCGATGCCCGTTCCTCCCTCGCCCGCGTCAACTCCCTTTCCGCAGGCATTCGGGAGACCGCAGGCGAGACCGGCCGCAGCCTCACCGACGCGCGAGCCGAAGGCACGGAGGCGCTCGCGGACGGCACGGCCGCTGCGAATGCCACGGTGGGCACGCTCACGGGCGAACTGCGCGGGGCGCTAGGCGGCCTTGATGCTGCAAGCCGCGCGGCCACGACGCTGCGCGACCAGACTGGCGCGCTGCTCAAAATCGTGCCTGGACAATTCGCTGGCGATCTGCGGGCGACGCATGACCAAGCGGCGGCGACCGTGGACAGCATCGACCGGCTGCGCGGCGACGCACAACGCGGCCTTGACGAGCTCGACACCGCGACGAGCGCCCTCGACGACGCGGTCGCGCAGGCGAAAGATGCCCAAGGCGGGTTGGTTGGCACGGCGCGCATCGACGCGGCGCTCGCCGGAGTTGAGTCCACCACCGCGCGCCTGAGCGCGCGGCTTGATGCACAGGAGGAGCTGGTGGGGCAGGCTGGCGAGCTAATTGGGGGCATCGGAAAGCAGCTGCAGGGCGCGGACCAGGTGCTCGCCTCCTTTGATGCGGACCTGGGCGACATCGAGTCGACCCTGCGTACAGCGCGTACGGATATCCTGGCGCTCACGCAGGATGCGAACAACGATAAAACGCTCACCACCGTGCGCGGTCTCGATACCGTCGCTGTGTCGAGCTTCCTGGCCGCGCCGGCGCAGGTCGATAGCCACTCGGTCTTTCCCGTCGAGCACTATGGCTCGGGCATGAGCTCGCTGTTTACCAACCTCGCGCTGTGGATTGGCGCGTTCATGCTGCTCATCATCTACCGCTCGGAGGTCGACGGGGCGCGTACGGTGCGACAGGCCTATACGGCGCGGTACCTCTTCCTCGGCATCATGGCCGTGGCGCAGGCTCTCATCGTCTCCGTGGGCAACCTCGCCTTCGGCGTCGAGACCGTCTCCCCCGCCGCCTACGTGGCGACCGCCGCGCTCATCGCGCTGGCGTATCTGTCCATTATTTTCTTCCTCGTCTCGACGTTCGGGCACATCGGGCGCGTCATCGCCGTCGTGCTCGCTTTCATCCAGATCCCCGGCGCGTCCGGGCTCTATCCCATCGAGATGACGCCCAGCTTCTTCCGCGAGCTCTACCCGTGGTTGCCGGTTAGCTACGGCATTTCCATGATGCGCGAGACCGTGGGCGGCTTTTACAGCCTGCATTATTGGCGCGACCTCGCAGCGCTCGCCGGCATGGCGCTTCTCGCCTTTATCGCGGGCGTCATCCTGCGTCGCCGCCTTGCACACGTCAACACGATGGTGAACGAGGAACTCGCCGCGGGCGGCCTCATCACGAACGAGGAAATCCACGCGCAAGGCTCGCGCTACAAGCTGGCAGACCTCCTCGTGGTTCTCCAGGACCGCACGGCGTTTACCGAGGGCTTGGGCGGGCGCTGGCGCGGCGTGCGCGGGCACTACGCGCAGGTCGTCACTATCACCATCGCGACGGGGTTCCTTCTCATCGTCGCCTTCGGCGTCATCGCGCACTTCGATGCTGGCAACAAGTCGCTCTACTTCGGGCTTTCTCTCCTCGTTACTCTCGTAGCCCTCGGCGTCATCCTCACGCTCGAATACGTCAAGCAATCCCTCGCCCGCGCCGAAGACCTCGCGCGCCTGCCAGAGAACGAACTGCGCCGCCATCTGCGCGCCGAATCCCTACCGGAGGGCGATACCCATGCGTAACGCATTGACCATCCTGCGCGACGACCTGCGCGCCATCCGCACGAACACCATCACGGCGCTCATCGTCTTTGGCGTGCTCATCATCCCGCTCATCTTTACGACGTTCAACGTCTTGGCCTCCTGGGATCCCTTCGGCAACACGGGCAATCTCCGTATCGCCGTGGCCAGTAACGACAAGGGCCACGTCACCGATGTGGGCAAGCTCAACGTCAACCTGGGCGACCAGGTGCTTTCCCAGCTCGCGCGCAACGACTCCGTGGACTGGGTCATCACAGACAGCGCCGACGCCGTGGAGGGCACGAGGTCCGGCGACTATTACGCCTCCATCGTGTTACCCGAGTCCTTCAGCGACGACATGCTCACCTTCTACCTCGACGGCGCCGAGCCCACCCGCCTCGACCTCTATACAAACCAGAAGAAGAACGCGCTAAGCTCATCCATTACGTCCAAGGTCGCCACCGGCGTGACGAATAATATTGACGAAAGCTTCGCCGAGGTCCTGTCCGACGTCGGGCTGGGCCTGCTCTCCTCGCTCGATGACTACCTCAACGAGGACAACACGCAGTCCGCCCTGAGCACCATCCAAACCCGCATGCAGGCCACCAGCGGACGCCTCAACTCGGCGTCCGCCACCGTCCGCTCGCTCACCGGGCTCATCGATGGCGCGATTCCCCTGGCTACGAGCGCGGACTCGCTGCTCGCGCGCGCCAATACGAGTGATTCCACCGCACCCGCCACGCAGTCATCCTCTCCCGTCAATCTCGACGCGACGCTGCGCGAGTCTGCCGATGCCCTCTCTTCCGCACTCACCGCTGCTTCCTCCAGCCTCGGCACGGTAAGCGCCCGCCTCGACGACGCGACGGGCACCAACGCGCTCAATCCGAATGAGCTACACGACCTTGCCAAGCAAGTCCGTTCCCAGGCGGAAGGTCTCGACACCGCGCGCGGCGCGCTTGCCGGCCTGGCCCTGCCCACCACGCAGTTCGATACCGCCGCCGCCCAGGCTCGCGCAATGGCCGACTCTTTGGACACGACCGCCACCGCCCTCGAGACCGGTGCACAGGACACCTCGGCCGCAGCGCAACGCGCCCGCGACGCCGTGGATCGCGCCTCGCGCGCTGTCGAAGACGCCCGCACGAGTTACACCACGGATCTCAAGCCACAGGTCGCTGAGCTGTCACAGTCCATCAAGGCGGTCGCCGACGACGTCGCCACGGTGCGTTCCGATCTCGATGCCGCCCGCGCGAATGCCGCGGGTGCAGACTCACTGGCCTCTCGCCTGGAATCCTCGCGTGACGAAGTAGGCGCGCTCGCGGACAAACTCGCCGCACAGTCGGCCGAGTTCGAGCGCATCAATTCCGCGCTCGATGACGCCCGCCAGACGGGCGACTTGGATAAGCTCGCGCGCGTCGTCGGCGACGATCCGGGGCTCACCGCCTCCCGCTTGGCCTCGCCCCTGGGGCTGGACCGCGAAGCTGTCTTCGCTGTCAAGTCCTTTGGCGCGGCGATGACGCCGTTCTACACCACGCTCGCTTTGTGGGTGGGCGCGCTCATTGCATGTGTGTTCATCTATGCCAACGCGGAGCGCACCTACCGCCGCGGCGAGACCGCGATGAGCCGCAACGCCATCTTCCTCGGCCGCTTTCTCACCTTGGCGCTTATCGCACTTATCCAGTCCACGCTCGTGACGACGGGCCTTATCTTCTTCGTCGAGATCGCCCCACAGCACCCCATACAACTCATCGTCGTGGGCTGGGTGATCGCACTCGTGTTTATGATGCTTGTCTACGCCCTCGTCGTCACTTTCGACAACGCGGGCAAGGCCATCGCCGTCGTCCTCCTCGTCATCCAAGTCTCTGGCGCCGGCGGTTCCTACCCCCTGCCGCTGCTGCCCGAGTTCTTCCAGAAAGCTAGCCCCTGGCTGCCTGCGACGCATGCCATCAGCGCGCTGCGCGCGGCCATCTCCGGTTCCTATGAGGGCGACTTGTGGCGGGAACTCGGTCTGCTGGTCCTCTTCACCATCCCCGCGCTCATCCTGGGGCTCTGGCTGCGTCGCCTCATGGACGGCTATCACGAGCGTCTCAGTGCGGCGATTGCGAGCACCAAGGTCATGGCGAGCTAGACCACCGGCGGCTTCCACATGGCCAGCTCGTTGGGGCCTGCGTCCTTGCTGGGGATCTCCCCGAGCGGAACAAACCCCAACCGCGTATACAGCCGCGCCGACCCCTGCGTCGTGGCTTCCAGATACACCGCATCGTCTCCTGCGCGCGTCAATCCATGCTCCAGCAGCTGAGAACCAATGCCTTGGCCTTGCGCTCCTGGCGCTACCACGAGCGTATAGAGGTACCAGTGCGGGAATTCTGGATGGTACTTCGCCGCTTGTGCTTCGCTCACCGCGAGCTTGACCAATCCGGTGCCAAAGACGCGCGCCAATTCGCTCGCCAGCCGCAAATACGACCCCGCCCCAAACGTCGTGCCCGGGCGCTCCCAGAGCGCTACCCCGAGCACCTCCCCGTCCTCGTCTTCACAGATATCCGCCACGCCGCGCGGAATATACTGCGTGCGCAGCTGCGCCCGAAACAACGCGTCGAGCGCTTCCTCTGGGTCCTCGAGCTTTCCGACCACCCGCGCGAAAGACGGGTCGTTCGCAAAGGCCGCCGCCAACACGGCAGCCGCACCTGGAATATCGGATTCTGTCACAGCACGAATGTTCATACGTCTCGACAATAGCGAAGAGCGCCCCCGTGTGCAGCGGACAGCAGCGGGCCGGTTTAGCGAGGCAAGGCGATGCTGTACTTAATCCCTTTGCTCTCGAGCAATTCGAGAAGGGGCTCGCTCGGACCCAATTGATTTGATACGGCGCTGGGGAAAAGTGCCACGTTGCTCCTTTGATCTGTCCGGTTTCTATGAGGTAAGCATCAGATTCGACTTGCCTTCTAATAGACTCCGTGAGCACCACCGGCCCCACTTTCGATTCGTGGGCAATTCCGTCAGCGAAAACATCCACGCGCCGCACCGCCCGGTTGCACACCTCAACGCACTCCGACGTCCGCAGCACGACCTGGGTTGAGGGCTCAATATTCTTCCTCACGAGTCGTTTCTTCACGAGCATGAGCTTGAGATAGTCCTCGCCTGCGCGGCCATCTTTCATAAACTCCACAGCTGGGGTTGCAACATGTCCCGGCCGCTGGCGATATCCCGCTAACTTGTCGAGGTTCACCCGCCCTCCCTTCATCAGGCGGAGAAGGCTTTCGGGAGTTGCGCCTTCCTTAACGAGGTAATCCCACTGCTTATAAACACCTTTGCTTGCGTTCTCGCGAACCGGCTTGGGAAGCTTCGGAATCCTTGCAATGAGCGTGCCCGCACTCGCGGCCAGCGCAGGGTATGTGGTGCTAAAAGCCGATACACGCTTCGGGATGGAAGCAGCGTCTCCAGCAAATCCAATGATGGTTTGATGTCCGCTTATCTACATTCGCCCCCATTAAGGGTGAATCTTCAGATCAAAACTAGAAATAGTTTATATACAGCACTATCTGTATTAGGTAAGCCTTTCCTTTCCAGCTGTTCATGAATCGAGGTTTACGATGACCCAACAGTCCTCTACGCCCGCACGGAGTACAAGCTCATCCAGTGGGTCGACGGCACGTTTAAACACCAGAGATCTCATCAACGCTGGTATCTTTGCTGCACTTTACTTTGTAATCACCTTTGTAAGCGGAATGATTGGATTCGCAGGACCACAATTCATGTTTATTGGATGGTTTATCGCGGCAATCGCAAACGGAATCGTGCTAGCGCTTTATGCCGTCCGCACGTCCAAAATGGGTGCTTTCACCCTCGTCGGTGGTATTAACGGATTAGCATTCATGCTCACCGGACACTACTTCTGGACCTTGCTAGGAAGCATAATTCTTGGGTTTATCGCGGATTTGATTATTACAAAAAGCCACCTCAGTATTGCCAAGTCCTTCCCTATTGCCTACGGCGTCTTCTGCGTCTGGATTTCTTTGCCTTTTCTCCCGCTAATTCTGGATACGGACTCATACTACGTCGATATCGCAGACCAAATGGGTCAAGAATATGCCGATGCTATGTCGGATATCTTCCAGCCATGGACCATTGGAGTACTGGCCATTTGTGCGCTCATCGTCGGCTTTATCGGAGGAAAGGTCGGAGTTCGCGTCAGCCGCAAACACTTTGAAAGCGCTGGTCTCCTGTGAGCCTGCAAAAACAGGGCGTGCTTCGTCGATTTTCGATCGATCCACGGACCGTGCTGCTTTCTGTTCTAGTAATCAATGCGGTAGCTCTCAGCCACGGCCACCTACCGACACTGCTGATTTCTATCGCCTTCAGCTCCATCGCACTAGCTACAGTAAAGCCACACTATGGTCTTATATGTCTGTTCGCTTTTGCATTATCCTATCTAGGGTATTGGGGCCTATTACAGCTTCCTGGCTCCACATTTTTCGCTTTTTCAGCGGCAATTTTTTCGTGGCTAAGCCGTTTTGTCATCAGCATGTCCATCGGCGCATTCGGCTTGCTCACTCTCACACCATCCACGTTGACCTCAGCACTGCGGGACCTGCGTTTACCAGGCTGGGTCACCATTCCACCGGCGGTATTCCTGCGCGTTTTGCCGATCATCGTGGCAGAAGCCAAAGCCATCCGCGATGCCATGGTCCTTCGGGGTCTCCAGCCTGGAGTAAAAAGCTGGATCACACAGCCCACACAATCGTCCGCGATGTTGATCATCCCCTTATTAGGTGCCGTCGTCCGCGCTGGTGATGAGCTCGCTGCCTCTGCTCTTGTCCGGGGATTGGGAGGACCCGCACGCCCAACCACCACCGCCGATCTTTCCTTCAAGCTTGTCGATGCAACTGCACTAGCTGGGTTGGGCCTCGTTGTTGCCTCTGTCTGGCTTCCCACGGAGGTCCACTTATGAACGAACGCAGTATCGCAACCAGTGTAGACGCCCACAACGTTTCTTTTACATATCCATTGGGCGCTCGGCCAGGCATTCAAGGTGTATCTGATGTGTCTTTTTCTGTCTCTCCAGGACAGTGTCTACTGATTACCGGTGATTCCGGATCGGGAAAGTCCACGGTACTCAAGTTGATCAACGGACTCATCCCCCATTTCAATCCAGGAGAGCTACTAGGCACCATCACTATTATAAAGGATGACCAGGCTTTTAACCCTGCGGAAGAACCGCTGTCCCGAGCCATCGAGTTCAGCGCCTCAGTATTCCAGAATCCAAGGACACAATTTTTCACTGAAAGCGTCAATGCAGAATTGGCCTTCGGGCTAGAAAACCTTGGTGTAGATCCCAAAGAAATTGAGTCGAGGATTCAATCAGCGGTCGAGCTACTAGGCATTAAGGATCTTCGGGGCCGGCGATTCAAAGAATTATCCGGTGGGCAGTTACAAACCGTGGCATGCGCATGCGCGCTTGTGTCCCCGGGCAGTCTCGTGCTTCTCGATGAACCCACGTCCAATCTCTCCATGGAAAGCATCGATATTCTTGCACGCGTGCTACACCGCTTGAAGGAATTAGGCACAACGATCATTATCGCTGATCACCGTCTCTTTTTCTTAAAAGATATCGCTGACCAAGTTATTTACTTGACTCAGGGAAAAATAACGCGGAGTTTCCGCGCTCAGGAGTTTTATGCCTTAGACGAACCCGAACGCAAACAATTGGGGCTACGCAGCTTACACCATGTTCCCCTGCCCGCGAGCGTGCCGGTACCACCCACGCTCGAAAACGCCGATCCCCAGCGGAGCGGACTCGAGCTAAGCAACATCTGTTTTTCTTATGGCGCACATGAGGTGTTAAACATTGACCACGCATTTTTCCCCAGCGGCGAAGTCACCGCCTTAATCGGGCCCAACGGCGCTGGAAAAACCACCCTCGCCAGGATCATTTGTGGTCTTGCTTCTCCCAAACGCGGCGGTAGTCTCCGTTTGAACAGCAAACGAGTAGGAGCGGCTGCCCGCAGACGTGCCGCGTATATGGTGATGCAAGATGTTGGCCGCCAATTATTCGCAGCCACCACCGAAGAAGAAGTCACGCTCGGACTGGCAAAGAAGAAGCGGGACCACATCGATGTCAATGAGATTCTCCATCGCCTCGATCTGGCAGGAATGGCCCAACGGCATCCGCAGTCTCTGTCCGGTGGGCAACGGCAACGCTTAGCCATAGCTTCAGCCCAAGCCGAGCAAGCAGCGATCTACATCTTCGATGAACCTACCTCTGGCGTGGGCTGGCGCCAACTGCAATCCATCTCTGCGCTACTTCGATCTCTTGCAGCAAGCGGAGCAGTGGTCATCGTCATCACCCATGACCACGAATTCATCCAAGAATCAGTCACCAGAATCATCGATATGACTGACATCAACAAGAATTGAGAAAGAAATGTCTGAACTAAAACAAAGTTCCACAGAATCAAGCGGAACCCACGCACCAGAATCACACGGTGCGTCACCGGAAGAAGAGGCTCGCGCAAAACTAAAAGCCGGCCAGGTCGCTCTAAAAAAACTACTGGCCCCAGTGCAAACAACCATCTACTTCGCACAGTTTCTCGCGCTTATATCCTCGGTACTCGCCGTAGCACCCTACGTCGCGTTGGTGGCACTGGGAAATGCTCTAATCGACGGCAATACTGATGACGTCGCGTCCATTGTGAAATGGCTACTTGCTGCATTTTTGGGCCAGCTATTCTTCTATTTCCTTGCCCTTGTAATCACCCACTTCGCTGATGCAAAGCTGGTGGGGATTAACCGGCGCCGAATTATTACCGCTATTGCGAAAGCACCACTCTCGTGGTTTAGCCAGACTAATTCCGGCAAAGTCCGCAAAGCCGTCGAGGACGATACGTTAACTCTGCACACCCTGACAGCCCATGCTCCTGTAGAGAAGGTCGCCGCGATCTTTACGCCCCTCGCGCTTCTGGTTTATGCCTTTATCTTGGATTGGCGCCTTGGTCTACTTTCTATTGCCACTGTGCCCATTTTCCTAGCAATCCAAGCATATTCAATGAAAGATATGGGCACAAAAACTGCGGAAATGGATAATTATCTGGGTGAGGTCTCTGCGACTGCGGTGGAGTTCTCCGAAGGTATTTCCGTCGTCAAGGCTTTCGGCACCGTTGGCAAAGCCCACGCTCGATATCGCGAAGCTGCCCAAAAATTCGCGGAATTCTATTACGAGTGGGTACGTCCGCTTCTGCGTGTTTCCGCAATCTCAGAGTCTGTGGTGGCGGTTCCTGTCCTCATCCTTATCAATCTAGGAGTCGGTTCCCTGCTGATAGCTGGTGGCTATGTCACGGTCGCTGAAGTCATCGCAACAACGTTAATTGCGCTGGTGCTCCCGGGCACGATTCAAACCGTCGGCCAAATGATGTGGTCTTACCAGCTCGCTGGCAATGCGGCGTTGCGCCTTGATGAAGTCATGACAATTTCCCATGTGAAAGAAGGCCAAAAGAGCCTCGATGCCAGTAGTCAAGACATGGAGGTGGAGTTCCATAAGGTCAGCTTTAGCTACGCCCCAGACACACCAGTCCTCCAAGACTTTTCTGCGCAACTAAATGCAGGCACTGTCACGGCATTGATTGGCCCCTCCGGGTCTGGCAAATCCACAGCAGCAACGATGCTGGCGCGTTTCCAGGATCCAGATTCGGGCACAATCACTATCAACAACGTGGATATCCGTGATCTCACTTTCGACAGTTTGTACCGCATTGTGGCTTTCGTCTTACAAGACCCTCACTTACTGCGTATGAGTATTCGGGAAAACATTCGCCTTGCACGCCCAGAAGCCCGCGATGAAGAGATCTGGCAAGCCGCAGAGGCTGCGCACATAGCTGCTGATATTCGCGCTTTACCGGCTGGGCTCGACACCGTTGTTGGTGAGGACACCTCTTTATCCGGTGGACAACAGCAACGCATTTCTATTGCCCGGGCAATTATTACCAATGCCCCAATCTTGATCCTGGATGAAGCTACTGCGGCAACTGATCCTGACTGCGAAGCAGAAATTCAAGCAGCTCTAGCCACACTCGTCAGAGGCAAGACCGTCTTAGTCATCGCCCACAAGCCGGAGTCCATCCAAGGAGCAGACCAAATAATCTGCCTCAAGCCTATGAAGGATAATTCTCATGTCTAATGCCACTACGCCTGTTAGTTCGCGTCTTCGTGATCCGCTACTCACTCGCAGTGTCAAAAAGCTGCAAAGTCCTGTAGGCCATAAGCTCAATAAAAGGTATGCTTGTCTATCGCTTATCGTTGGCGTGCTTGATGGCCTCGCCGTTCTCACGCTCGTGCCACTTACAAAGGCACTCGATGGGGATACGACGATCGCACCATGGATGTGGACGCTTTTGGCAATTGCGCTCGTAGCTTTTGCGCTACGATTTTTCGCAACCATGGCCTCTTACCACACGGCCTTGGATTTCATCCGAGCCGCGCACACGACTGTGGGCGATAAATTAGCAACGCTACCGCTCGGCTGGTTCGTACCGGCTAATACCGGCGGCCTATCTCGCCTCGTTTCAGATCGCTTTATGGTGGCGGCCGAGACCATTGCGCATATTCAAGGAACGATATACCGCGATAGCGCGGCACTTGTCACCTTGTTAGTAGGAGCGTGTTTCTGGAACTCGAAGCTGGGCTTGGTCCTTCTTATCATCGCACCATTGGCGCTCGTGGTGATGCAGTTGGCTGCATGGATTCGTGAGAAAGCATCGAACCGCGCACTGGGGCCGAGTAAAGAGCTCTCCCAGCGCATCGTAGAATTTGCTAACCGTCAACCAGCCCTGCGCGCGGCAGGACAATCACAAGTTTTTGCGCCACTAGAGCAAGCGCTAGAAATCGACCATAAAGCACGAATACGCGAGCTATGGGTATCCACATTAGCTTTGCTACTCAACGGCATAGTAGTGCAGATCTTCATTGTGGCTCTCATTATGGTCTCCGCGGATCTTGCCGTTGAAGGCGCCCTATCGCCACTAGAAACAATTGCGATCATCGGAATCAGCTTGAGGTTTACCCGCACGCTTGAGCAGCTGGGTTCTTCTTTCGTCGGTTTAGATGCCGGCCGTATCGCGCTCGCAGAAACTGAGCTCATCACCGATGCTCCTTCCCTGCCAGAACCCACTACTCCGCGCCTAGGCGATGGTTCGGGAAATGTGGAGCTTCTTAATGTCACGTTTGGATACGGCGATAAGCCAGTATTGGTAGATGTCACTTTCCATGCTCGACCAGGCACCGTTACCGCCATTGTCGGTCCTTCTGGCTCCGGAAAGACCACAATTGCGCGCCTTATTTCGCGATTCTGGGATGTAGATTCCGGGGCGGTGATGGTTGACGGCGTAGATATCCGCGAGCTTGGAACCGAACAGTTAATGTCCAGGCTGTCCATGGTCTTTCAGGACGTTTACCTCTTCGACGACTCGTTAATCGCTAATATCCGCGTTGGTCGTCCCGACGCCTCCGATGAGGAAGTCTTCCGCGCAGCTGATCTTTCAGGCGTGACTTCTATTGCCAACCGCCTAGGGTGGCATACTCCTGTTGGTGAAGGCGGGCGGCTTCTATCCGGTGGTGAACGCCAGCGCGTATCTGTAGCTCGCGCGCTTCTCAAGCAAGCGCCGATTGTACTCTTTGATGAGGCTACCTCCGCGCTCGATGCAGAAAATGAGGCAAACATTCTTGCTGCGATGGACGAGCTACGGGAGCAATCTACTTTTATTGTCATCGCCCATAAGCTGGATACAATCAAATCTGCTGATCAAATCGTAGTCTTGGATGAACACGGGCAAGTCAGCCAGCTGGGCACGCATTCTGAGCTTTCCGATGTCCCCGGTATCTACCGTCACTTCTGGCAGCAACGCAAAGCAGCAAGCGGGTGGAAAATCAGTTCGGGACGCGATTAACGCGGGCACCGAGATCGGCATTGTTTGCGGGGGACACCCTTCTCTCCCCCTCTCCCCCGCAGCACGGAGCACCCTAAGTGCACCGACAAGGCTCAGAGCGAAGAATGCGGTAGCGGCTACGAGCGACCACTGCGCGGCGTTGGCCATGCCTTCGCTTAAGGTCTACACCACTGCCCCAGGCGCACGGTGGTTTGCGTTGCGGAGGCTTGCCTGGAGTCATCGACGGGAATATCCCACAGCATCGTGCCGGTCGGCTGCGTGGAGGCGAACCCCAGGCCCAAGCCGTACAGGGTCAGCGGCGCGGCGATGATCCAATCATTCGTATCCGGCCCCATAAGCAGGACGAAGCTAAGGACGCCGACGGCTTCCAAGCCGAGCCCAATGAGCACGGTGCCAGACGCCCCGTACCGTGCCGCGACATGAGGGCTGATGCAACGGAGAAGAATGCACCGATTGCCATGGCTGCCAGCACCAGGCCAGACCACGTCGTGCAGAGGTCCAAAGTATTAATCAGGTACAGCGGCAACACGAAGATGATGGAAAACTCGCCGATTGCTACCGCACCAGCGGTGATATTGCCCCACGAGAACGTGGAATAAGAAAAACAATTCAAGATACAACAGCGCCGAGCGGTGACCCCGCTCGCGGTGCTCTTCCGACCTGATAAAAAGCGCGAAGCCCACGGCCGAGATCGCGAGCCCTAGCGGAACCGGTGAAATAGCCGCGTTTTCGAATCAGGTCCAGCCAAAGAAGCTGAATGAGGATTGGGGCTCCCACCAGCCTAGGCCAGGCCCTCGATAATCGCGAATACTAGGACACCCATTCCGTCAGTGCACCATCGGCAAGCGGTCCGACCGCTGCCGCACCGGAAATCACCGCGCCCCACACACCAAAGGCTGCTGCGCGTTATTTTCCGCGGAATACGGTTTACTCGTGGAAAGCGTGGAAGGCATGATGAATGAAGCGTCCTGGGTTTAGTTCCTACCTCAGCTAAGGAAGGATTGAACTATGCCTAGAAAGTATTCCGTCGAGTTCAAGGAGAAGGCGGTCCATCAGATCATCGAAATGGTCCGCCTGGAGTCTTGCTCACTGCAACGCGCCTACACGGAGGTCGGTGAGCTGCTTGGAGTATCCCACCACACGTTGCGGGCTTGGTACCGTGACAGCGCTTCAGTACACGATAGTTCTGACGCTTCAGGCGGCGAAACAATGGAAGAAGAACTCAGGCGCCTGCGTCGAGAAAACCGCGAACTGAAACTGAACTTGCCCCCGAAAGTTGGACTAGGGGTAATCCTACCCGGCTAACGTCTTAAGGGCCTTATCCCGGTATTTCATCGGGGTGCAACCATCAAGTCCCAGCTGGAGTCTTTCCGCGTTGTACCAGTCGATGTACGCGTCTACCGCAGCGGTAAATTCTTTGACAGACTGAAGTGCCCCGGGTTTTGTTCCTAGGCATTTGC
>NZ_KQ959727.1:0-14374 GCF_001552965.1 Corynebacterium sp. DNF00584
AGCTGAGGTAGGAACTAAACCCAGGACGCTTCAGTGCCGTTGCGTTTCATTTTTGATGAACACACTGGGCATCGTGGATGGTTCTTAGGCATCCAACAAGCAGATATCGCCGACTAGCACAGGTTTGTATTGAAGCTGGTATTTCGCGGACCATCTGGGTTTATTACGTCTTCGGCGAAATAAACCCACGGTTTATATCACCTGGCCTGCGTCAACCCCGAGAATCAGACACGCTTTCTGCTACTTAGCCCTAGATCAGAGACGTGCAAATGGAAAATTGTCCCTTACGACGACACGCCGCAGATCCCACACATTTGTTCCTTGAGCCCGATAAAAGCCGCCTACCCAGTACTTGCTGGGGAGACGGCTTGTGGTTGTGGTTAGACGGTTCTACTGTCGGCCTTTCCTCATGCGCGACCAGGCTGCTGCGACAACCAGGCCAACGCACGCGATGGCGAGGTAACCCCACATGTGATCGGCGCTGGTCTGAATGGTCTTTGGCGGAGCAGGAGTGTTCTCTGCGGTTAGGACGCTTTCTGTGTCGCGACCAGAGGTGACACCGTCAATCCAGTCGGCGGTGCCTGCGAGGGTAGTGATTGCCGCACTGGGGGAGGGCAGGTCAGGATCGCCATTGGAAGTTTGGGCGGTAGCGAGCCCGGCGAGCTTTCCATCGACGAAGAATGGTCCGCCGGAGTCGCCGCCCTGCATACCTGCGCCAGATACGGAATGTGCGTCCAGGATGGCGCTTTCGATCATCGGCATCATGGCAGCGTCGGCAGGGATGCTTTCGGTTCCAGCAGGGATCGACTCGGTTTGGGAATCATCTGGCTTAACTGCGTCTGGCTTAGCTGCATTTGGCATTGCTGTACCTGGCATGACGGCGTCTGGCTGCATTTCCATTGATTCCATGGCACCGCCTGGAATAGCCTCACCTGGAGTAGCTTCACCAGGCGCAGCCTCGCCTGGAGTTCCTTCAGAGGGGCCTCCGCCCAGCAGCTCATTGACGACCATCTTGGTCATCGGAAGCTGTCCGGATCGGGCCATCGATGAGCTGTTGCTCCAACCGTAAAGAGTTCCCGTCTGCCCAGGTGCCGGGATATCGCGGGAAACCTTCGCCGGAGTTGCGTCAGTGACCTTCTCGGTCAAGTGAAGTAATCCTGCATCGGACACTGGAGACAGTGCCCAAGAATCGGCATCGTAGACCTTCCCGCCGATGCGGGCCTGGGTTCCTTCGTTGTTCACAGACTCCAGGCAGTGGCGTGCTGTGAGCACCCACTGATCTGCAACCAGCGCTCCAGTGCAGTCACCAAAATTTCCGATTTTGCCAATCCTTAGCTCGGCCACAGAACCGCTTTCAGCATTTGCAGGTGCGGGTTCGCCGTTTTCCAATGCAAGAGCCGGGCCGGCAGATAGAAGCAGGGTGCTGCTAACAAGTGCTGCGATGGAAAAAGATGTTTTCTTCACGGTTATTTCCCTTTCCCAGAAGGAACAATGGCCTTGATCGCGGTGGCAACGAGCTTTTCAGCAGGGCCCTGTCCCACAAACTTCTTCCAGAGACTTGCGATGACGAGGAAGAATACGATGAATCCTGCTGCGGACAACGTGGAATGCAAAGCCACATTCTGCTGCCAATAAAACGCGGTGAGAACGTGCAGGATGTAAATGGTCAGCGACATTGTTCCCATGGCCGCGAACGGGTAAACCGCGGTCGCAAAGCGGTCGCCTACGAACAGGCACACATGCAGCACAATAGCGGCAACGGCGACGGAGAGAATGATTTCGCCGAAGACACCGGTGTGGCCGGTAAAACGGAGCCAGCCAGCAATCTCGGGATCAAATCGGAAGTACATGCCGACGGCTGTGATGACAACGCTGACAGTGGTAACAATCCCACTCAACCGAGTATTAGCGCTGGTCTCGGAGGTAGAAGTGCCTTGCAGACGACCACGTAGGTAGACGTCGTAAAGCAGCATGCCGCCGATGAAATATGCGATCCACGCCAGTAGCGGATAAATCTGTGGCAGCGTCATGGGCGCATACTTAATTGTTGCGGCGATAGTCGCGGCGATGAAGAAGCCGACTCGCCACCAGGTTCCGAGTGCTGGCATCCAGGAAACCAACATCATTACCAGACCCATGACAACGAGGACTACTTGAATTTCTCCACCGACCGGCAACAAGGCCAGGCCGATGAGAATAATCAGAGCGCCGCGAGTGATGAGGCGCAAGAAAGTGGTGCTGCTGTAATTGCGCCCGATAATCATCATGGTGGCGCCGGCAATGATGGCGAACAATGATGAAGGCAGACCGGAGAGCACAATCTTTGTGCTCCAAAGCAGTGAGGCCATATGGACAATGATCATGCCGATGATGGCGAGTGAGCGCGCTATATCAAGCCCCACAATTCGTGAAGGTTTATTCACCCCAGATTTCTCCTTTGCTACAACTGAACGGGAGGTGTTCTTTGGTAAGAAGTACTCCCTATAACCGTCTTAATAAAAACGATTTCCTAGTTGTAGCAACCGAATCTGACAATACGTTAAGTGACGACGTGTAAAACACAGTGATTTGTCTGTATATTTTCTGGCCTGACTTTCACAATGTGGTTTAGTCCGCGATTCTCGGCTCAGTCTTCAAGGATTGTGGTGATGAGGTTCGTGGCTTCTTCGTTGGTGTCGGGTGGAATGTTGTAGCGGTGTGTGCCGGTATCAACGGTGGCGTGGCGCAGACGCCTTTTCTGGGGAATCCGATGGACAGTTAGCGGCGCGCCTCGATGGCGTCGATGACCTTGAGGAACTCCTCCGGCACCGTCTCGCGTGCGTGGTCGACGAAGCGCTGTGGCACCTCGAAGAACTGCTCCGCGACCGCGCCGGTGATAGCGCCCATGGTGTCTGCGTCGCCGCGCAGGTAAATCGTGTTGCGAATGGCGGACTCGAAGTCGTCCGCCTCGAGGAAAGCGATAAGGGATTCGGGGACGGTCTTCTGGCAGGAATCTTCGAAGCCATACCCGGCCGCGCGCAGACTGGCGCACGTCCGGGTGAGGTCATAACCGTAGGCTCGCGAGATGTACTCGCGAATCTCTGCCGCTGGTGAGCCGGTGCGGGCAAGGTAGCCGGCCGCCGCGGTGGCCTGCGCGCCCTTGATGCCTTCCTCGTGGTTGTGAGTGACGGACGCAGTGATGCGTGCGAGGTCCTCGGCTTCCTCGAGGCTCCGCGCATAATCGATGACGGCGGAGACGCGCATGGCGGACCCGTTGCCCCACGAGTTATACGGCTCGCGCTTGCCGGAGCGCAGCCACTCGCTGAAGCTACCGCCATAGGCACCTTTCGGCGTGGGGTACTTTGCGCCGTAACGATGGAAGGCATCGATAAGCGCCTCGGCGAGCGCTGCCTCATCGGAGCCTGCCTCGAGCAATGCTGCACCCACGGCAACCGTGAGGATGGAGTCGTCCGTAAAGCTGGAATCCGACGGGAAGAGCTCGAAGTCATACGTGCTCACGGGGTTGAACTCGTAGTCGCTGCCTGCAATGTCTCCAATAATTGCGCCAATCATAGGGGCCTCCTTGAAGCTAGGGAATAGGGGAGTGTGCGGGAAGCGTGGCTGGAAAGGCCGTCACGCGCACTGTGCCCTTTCATATTATTGCGAGGCGCGACATGGGGCGTGGGCATTCGAAGGGGTGTTCGTATTAGAAAGCTCGGCGCGCACATTCGTTCTCGGTATGGAAGTGGAATGCCGCTAGACCCAACAGATAGTGTCCGCGCGCTTCCCGATGCCCCATGCCAGCGCATCGCCGTCTACCCCAGCGTCAAGGTACACGACGTAGGAGTTATGAGTTTGCGGCGCCGCGCTCGCAGGCCACAGCGCGTAGTCTACGTCGCTCCCGCCCAGTGACCATTCCGTGTGCTTGCCGTCATCGAGAACTTCGTCAAACCTGCGACGCAGATGAATAACCAGAATTTCCAGGAAATTGTCCTCCTCGACGGCGAAGAGCCGCTCACCGGGGCGATGCCTAGCGAAGAGGAAATCGCGTGTGGCCATGAGCGCCCCGTGTGCGCGCGATCCGTCCGGATCCGCGTTGCGCAGCACAGCAGCTAGACGCTCTGATTCAAGGTCGACGGTTGCTGGCATACATGCTCCGTTTCGGGTGGGGTTACCGCGCATGGTAGCCGGCATGAGATGGATATCTTCTCATGGCGCAGTTGCTTGATGTCTTCTTTCTCGCTTGTTCCGGGGATGCTTGTGTAACAGCGCTATGCCACCACCGCCAACCCATGCGTCACCAAAATCTTCGCAATCATCGCGGCGGGGTAGACGAGCGCATAGCCGAGGGACACGCGGGGGTCGGTATTCGTGCGGGTGTTGGCGAAGGCGAGGACGGCGGGCTGGGTTTGCGCGCCGGCGAGCACGCCGGAGGTCTTCGTGGCTCCCATGTGGAGCACGCGGCGCATGAGTAGCACGACGCCTACGGCGACGGTGAGCGTGACGGCCGCGCCGAGCAGCAGGATCTTCCACCACGCGCCGCCGGTAAAAGCACCGGCGATCTGGCCGCCGGCGTTCGTGCCGGCTTGGGCGAGGAACATGAGGAGGCCGAACTCGGCAAGCACGGTGTTCGCGGAGTGAGGAAGTGCCGTGGGCAAGGAACCCACGCGCCCCACGCGCGCCATGATTAGCGCGACGATGAGCACGCCTGCGGCCGCGCCCAAGCTAAACGAACCGCCGCCGGGCATGGGGATGGAAAGCTCACCCAGGCCCACGCCGACCGCCATGCCCAGGCCAAGCGAGATGGGATTGATGTCAGTGAGACCCTTGGAGGAGTCACCGAGGAACGCGGAGATTTCCTCCAAAGAGTCCGCGGGGCCGACGACACGAACGCGGTCGCCGAGTTCGACGACGAAGTCGGGGATGGCTACCTGGTCCTCGTCGGCGCGACGGATGCGCGAGATACGCGCGCCCCAGCGGTCCGCGAGGGTGTCGTTGAGCTGCGCGATGGTCTGGCCCGCATGGATATGACGGGAAATCGTAATGCGTCGGAAGTCCAGATCATGACGGTCCTCGTTGAGAATCTGTGGCGACTCGCGGCCGAAGGCCTCGGTGACGACGTGGAGGTATTCGGGCGAGCCGACGATGCTTACCACGTCGCCGGGATAGAGCACGTCAAAGTACTTCGGGATGATGATGTCATTCTGGCTTACCCGCCGCAGGCGCGTGACCTGCACTTCGTTGTGACCGGTCTCGAGTATCTCACCCACCGGGACGCCGCCGTCGCGCGTGATCTGGACGTGCACGAGCGTGACCGGGCTCGTCGTATCGTCGTCCTCACCGGCCTTGCGCAGCACGAGCGTCGTTGCCGCGAGCATGCCGATGACCCCGAAGAGATAGGCCACCGCATAGCCCACCGTCGCCGCACCACCGTTGCCCGTTGCTTCCGATGCCGCCGCCAGTGCCGGCGTGTTCGTAATGGCGCCTGCAAAGGTGCCCGCGATGGTCGCAGCGTCGAGCCCGAAGGCGTAGCGCCCCAAGGCCCAGGCGACGACGGCCGCGGCGAGGAAGACGCCGATCATCGCGCAGATGGGCCCACCCGCGCTGCGCAGCGATTGGAAGAACGTCACGCCCGAGTTATTGCCAATGCCAAACGCGAAGAGCACAAGGCCCAGCGTGCCGAGTACCGGCGGGAGGACGATCTCCACGCCGGAGGCCGCGCCCGCCGCCGAGACCGCGATGGCGAGGAAGAGCACCGCCGCCGCACCCAGGCTGATGCTGCGGACCTTGATGCTGCCCAACGCCATCCCAATGCCGATGAGCAGTGCGACAAGCAACACGGGCTGTTCAGCCAGCAAGGAAATTACAGAGGTCACGACGGCACTTTCTCCCTACACAAGGTAAGGCGGGAATCGGGGTGTTCAAACGACCCATATCCTAACCCAGGCGACGCTGCGGGGGAGGGGGCATCGGAAAGCGGGGGCTACCGGGGCACGACGAGCTCGAGCACGTCCACGCTGTGCGCGAGGTCAAGGTACGTCGTCGGCTCGTCGAGGAAGATGATGTCCGTGTCCTGCGCCAACACCATGGAGATCCACACGCGCTGGCGCTGTCCGCCGGAGAGCGGATCCACGGGGCGCTCGCGCGTGAGCTCCATGGCGTGTTCGACGGCCTCCGAATGCGACGACGACCACTGCTGCAGCCACGTCTGGTGCGGGTGCCGCCTGCGCGCGACCAAGTTCTCGACCGTCACACCTGGCGGCGTTATCGGCGCCTGCGGCAGCATGGAAATCTTCTGCGTCTCGCTGGCTGCAGAGCCCCTGGGCGAGGCCGACTCAGATGTGGTTGTGGGCGCCGTCGACGCGACCAACTTCGCGCTCGACAAGCTCGTGCCGCAGCTCGAGGAGGTCGCTCCGGAGGCCTAACCCCGCGCCCTGCACCGAGCAAGGCGCGGAGCTTCGGCGTGAAATGACCACAACGCCCGAATAGGAACCGAAAACTTCGATTTTTCGGTCCTTATTCGGGCGTTGTGGCTAACGCATGGCTAGAAGAAGCGGTTGTACAGGCCGTGGAGCGGCTTGGGCAGCCAGCTCGGTGCGCGGTCGCCCTCTCGGACGGTCGTGGCGGCGTAGCCCACGCCAAGCGCCGCGAGCAGTGCTGCGAGCGTGCCCACGACCGCCGCGACGATGCCGCCCGTCGACGAGCCGCACTTCTCGCTCGATCCCTGCGCCGAGCCCTTGCCTGAGCCGTCGCACGTGTCGGCCTTCGGGTCGACCTCGGCGGGCACGACCTCGTCGCTGGGCTTGGCTGCTGGCGTCACGGTCGTCGTGATGGTTGTCGGCACGGGCTCGACCTTCGTCGAGGTCACGATCTCAGGGGTCGGGCCTTCCTTGGTCGACGTGACGACCTTGGTGACCTGAGCCGTCGTGGTCACGGTCGTCTCCACCGGCTCGTGCGGCGCAGACGACGGGGCCGGCTCAGCAGGCTCGGAGGAGGGCGCGGGCTCTGACGGCGCCGAAGACGGGGCGGACGTGGGGGACGAAGGGGAGGAGGGGGCATCGGAAAGCTCGGCGCGGTCGTTGTTGGTGAGCGAGACCTTGTCGACGACCGACGGGTCGTTGGCGTTGTACGTGGTGAAGGTGAGCTTGTCGCCGGTGACGTCGACCTTCATATAATCCTCGGTGTAGTCCTGACGCCACAGGGCGGTGGAGGGATGCTGGAGGGACTTATCGATGGTCTCGAAGCGGGCCTTGGGGTACTTCTTGCCGTCCTCGCCCTGGAAGTCGTAGTACTTGCCGCCGCCAGCGGTGGTCGTGGTGAGGTAGAGAACCTCGCCGTCATTGGGTTCGAGCACGTCGCCGCGCTTGGCCTCGGCCTCGACCGGGGTGAGGCCGTTCATGAGGTGCGTGCGGGTGTAGATGTGGTCGTGGCCGCCGAGGACGGCGTCGACGTCGAGCTCGCTCATGACGGGGGCGAGCTGCTCGCGCAGGCGGGTGACGTCCGCGTCCGTGTAGTGGGTGCCCTGGGAGAAGAAGGAGTGGTGCATGCCCACGAGGACCCAGTCGTTGGACTTGCCGCGCTCGGCGATGGTCTTGCGCAGGAACTCCTCGTGGCGGGCGATGTCCTTCTCGGAGCTAGCGTTCGTGTCGAGGCCGATGAAGAGCACGTTGTTGCGCTCGAAGTAGAAGTCGCGGATGTCCTCTTCTTGGTTGGGGTTGAGGAAGTGCTCGTCGTAGTGCTTGAGCTCCGCCGGGGAGGCGTAGAGCTCGTGGTTGCCGGGCAGCGCGTTGGTGGGCACGCGGCGAATCTCGGGCGCGGAGAAGTAGCCGTCATACTGAGCGACGGGCGCGCCCCAGCCCTCGACCTGGTCTCCCAGGGACCAGATCATTTCGGCGTCGGGCACGTCTGCGACGGCGTTGCCGATGGTGTTTTGCCACTGCGTGGTCTGTTCCTTGATGTCCGTGCCCACGCCGATTTGGGCGTCGGTGACGGTGATAAACGACCAGTCCTCGCCGAAGCTGCCGGTGGTGTAGTCCTGCGGCTCGGACCAGCCGCCCTCGTCGGAACCCACGCGGTAGGAGTACGTGGTGTTCTCCTTGAGCCCCGTGGCTGTGGCGTAATTCGACTTGTAGAGCAGTGCGCCGGCGTTCTTCTCCTGTGCGTCGAAAGTCTGTGTGCCGTCGGGACCGGTGACTTCGAGCTTCTCCGCAGCCCCGTGGGCGTTGGTGCGCCACGAGACGATGGCTTGGGTCTCATCCGCGCCGGGTTGGAGGAGGGTGCGGAAGATGGGGTTGGAGGCGGCGGTGGCTGGCGCGGGCACCACGACCGTGGAGGTTGCGGTAGCGAGGGCGAGCGCGACGGCGGCAAGGGACTTTTGAGACATGCGGATTAGCTCACCACGCCCACATGAACGCGGAGTTAATGCTATGAAAACAGTTTCTCCAATTAACTACCTTCGGGGGTATTCGCGGTTGAAGGGGCTGTTGGTGCTGCTTAGCGTTTCTGTTCATGTCTTCCATCTCTCGTCGAAAAGCGTTGCAGTACGGTGCGCTCGGGGCTGGCGTGCTGGGCGCGGCGGCCGCCGGTGTGGCTGGCGCGCAGCAAGGTACCCGTCTGTCGCCCCTGGATGCTTATAACCAATCCACCGGTTCTTCTTTGCCGTTCCTCCACGGCGTGGCCTCGGGCGATCCCCTTCCGAACTCCGTGGTGCTGTGGACGCGCGTGACGCCGGACCGCGACGCGCTGCCAGGCTCGGGCTTGGGCGCCGATGTCGATGTCGAGTGGGAGGTCTCTGAGGACCGCTCGTTTGGCTCGCTGGTGGCGTCCGGTGCGGCGACCGCGACCGTGGCGGAGGACCACACGGTCCACGTCGAGCCCTTTGGGCTGGAGCCGGGGACGGAGTATTTCTATCGCTTTCGGGTGACCTCCGGCGATCATTCCGGAGCCGAGTCCCCCGTGGGACGCACGAAGACCGCTCCTTCCTTTAACGCCACCCCAGAGTCGCTCACCTTCGCCGTGGCCTCGTGTGCGAACTGGGAATCCGGTTTCTTCTCGGCGTACCGCGACATGGCGGAGCGTGGCCAGGCGGGCGAGCTCGACTTCGTGGCCTTCCTCGGCGACTATATCTATGAGTACGGCACGGGGGAGTACCACGGAAAATCTGGCGTGGCCCGTCCGCACTACCCGTCGTGGGAAATCGTCACCCTCGAGGACTACCGCATGCGCTACGGCCGCTACCGCACGGACGCGAACCTTCAGGCCGCACACGCCTCCGCTCCGTGGGTCGTGACGTGGGACGACCACGAGTCCGCCAACGACGCGTTTAACACGGGCGCGCAGAACCACACCGACGGCTACGCCGAAGGCCAGTGGGACTGGCGCTACAACCAGGCGCTGCAGGCGTATTACGAGTGGATGCCGCTGCGTCGCCCCAAGCTTTCGGAGGAAGGCCACCTCTACCGCAGCCTTCGCTTTGGCACGCTCATGGAGCTCACCATGATGGACCTGCGTAGCTACCGCGACGCGGAGACGACCGCCGCGAACTACGCGAACCCCGAGCGCACCATGCTCGGCAGTGAGCAGTACGCGTGGCTCCAGGACACCATCTCCCTGTCCGAGGCGACGTGGATGGTCATGGGCAACTCCGTCATGATCGCCCCCATGCGCATCCTCACCATCCCCGGCAACGACGAAGCCAACGAGGCCCTGCGCAACGCCAAGGGCACGACCACCGGCTTTGCCATGAACGCAGACCAGTGGGACGGTTTCACCGCGGACCGCGACCGCCTCCTCAAGCTCCTCGCGGAGCGCGAGGGCAACTCCTTCTTCATCACCGGCGACATCCACAGCGAGTGGGCGAACTCCATCTTCTACGGTGACAAGGAGGTCGCCTGCGAGATGGTCACCACGTCCATTTCCGCGCCCAACGTGGACGAAATCCTCACCGAATACACCGGGATTTACCATCCCGAAGACAATTCGACCTCGCAGCTTGTCGAGTCCGCCATCCGCGACGCGAACCCCTGGGTCAAGCACGTCGACTATGACGCCCACGGCTACGCCGTCGCCCGGCTCACCGCCGAAGACGTAGAGATGCGTTATTACCGGGTCTCCGACGTCGAGGACCCCGCAGCGAGTGTGTCCCTGGGACTCACCAAGACGTGGGCGCCGGGGCAGGGTTTCACCTCTTAACCTGCACCTTTGTGCGCGGGGGTACCCGGAGTCTGGAAAACAGGTAACGGCTTGGACACAGTCGTTACGTCGATAGGAATTCTGCGCCGCGCGCGTGTCATGATGAGACGGTTCGTCCTCATCCTCAACGTGAAAAGGAGCCCTTTTTATGCTTCATGTTTCGCGCCTTAAGAAAGTCCTCGTGGGTGCGACTTTCGCAGGTGCGTTCTTCTTTGCTGCCCCCGCAGCCAATGCCGCGACGGCCGACCCTGCCGCCGCGCTTTCCGATGCCGCCTCCTCCCTCAACGCCGCATTCAACAGCGCCGTCGACACCGCGCTTGCCGATGCCCCCGCCGAGGTCCAGGAGCACGTCTCCACCGCCCAGCGCCAGGCCGAGACGCAGGCGGCCGCCGTGCAGTCGCAGGCCGAGACGCAGGTCGCGCAGTACGCGGAGACCGTGGGCGCCGCCCCGGCCGGTGGCGCTGACGAAAGCGGCCAACCGCTGACCAATCCGAACCCGATTGGCCTGCAGCAGATTGAGGAAGCCACGCAGCCCGAGTTCCGTCCGGCCGCCGTGGATCCCAACTACGTGTGGAAGAACGACACGTTCTCTAAGGTCGCCGCGATGAAGCCCGAGGCGGACTTCGTGCTGCACCGCGTGCCGGGCTCGTACTACGACGCCCCGCGGATTCCGGAGGAGTCCAACCGCGCGATGAACCGCGACCACTCGCTCTACGGCCCGGGCACGCCCATTTACATCGGCCAGGACACGATGTGCACGCTCACGGTCGCCGGCCATGACGCCGCTGGCCGCGCCGTGGGCATTACCGCCGGCCACTGCGGCAACGTCGGCGAACAGGTCAGCTCTGCCGACTCCTGGCAGGTCGGTCCCACGGGCACCGTCGTGGATAAAAACGAGTCCATGGACTACTCCGTCATCGAGTTCAACGACAAGGCGGAGGTCTCCACGTCCTACAACGGGGTCACCGCGCACGGCGTGGGCGGCACCGTCGCGCCGGGCGAGGTCGCGTGCAAGCGCGGCCTGGCCACCGGCACCACGTGCGGCATGGTGTTGCTCAACAACAACGGCCCGGTCCAGGTCAACCAGGTCTGCGCCATGGTGGGCGACTCCGGCGCGCCGCTGTTCAAGCGCGGCCGCGTGGTCGGCCTCATCACCGGCGGCACCGGCCCGGTCTCGTGCCGCACGCCGTGGCAGGGTGCGCTGCACTCGCCCACGGAGGCGACGAACCTCGACGCCGTCGTCGCTGACATGAACCGCCGCGGCGGCGTGGGCTCCGGCTTCACGGTCGCGTAACCCGCGCGCATGAGGGGCACCAGCAGGATGCTGGTGCCCCTTCGGCGATCCGGCCAGGTTGGCGGTGCGGCGGGCTACTGCTCGTGGAAGTAACCCATGACGGTCTCGTGGAGGTGGCCGTTCGTCGCCACGGCGGAGCCACCAGCGGGGGAGTCCACGCCGTCGAGGGAGGTGAACGTGCCGCCGGCCTCCTTGACGAGGAGGTACGGGGCCGCGAGATCCCAGAGGGAAACCTCGGGTTCGACGGCGATGTCCACGGCGCCTTCGGCGAGCAGGCAGTAGTTCCAGAAGTCGCCGTAGCCGCGCAGGCGCCAGGCGTTATCGGTCATGGCGATGAGTTCCTCGCGCAGGTCGGCCTCGAGCCAGCCGGAGAGTGAGGACATGGCGATGGAGGCGTCGCCGATCTTGTCCACGCCGGAGACGCGCAGGCGGCGCTTCTCGCCGCCAAAGACGCGGTAGGCGCCGGAGCCCTCGCAGGCGAACCAGCGGCGGCGCAGAGCCGGGGCAGAGACGACGGCGACGATGGGCTGACCGTCCTGGAGCAGCGCGATGAGCGTGGCCCACACGGGCACGCCGCGCACGTAGTTCTTCGTGCCGTCGATGGGGTCGATGACCCACTGGCGGCCGGACATGATCTGCTCGCCGCCGAATTCCTCGCCGAGGACCTCGTCCTGGGGGCGGGCCTTGGCGAGCTCGGCGCGCAGGAGCTTCTCGCAGGCGAGGTCTGCGTCGGAGACCGGCGTCATGTCCGGCTTGGACTTCACGTTGAGGTCAGCGGCCTCGAAGCGGGACATGGTGAGCTGATCCGCGCGACCCGCCAGTTCAAGGGCCAGACCTAAGTCTTCTTTGTGCTTACCCACGGAGGGCCTCCTCGATTGCGTCGACTGCGTCTTTATTGCCGGCGATGGACCATTCCACGCCGCCCGCGGATACCTTACGCGCAACTCCGCCGGATCCTTCAACTAAGGCCTTGCCGGGCAGCCAATCCCAGTCCGCGACGGAGTGCTGCATCCACGCGCCCCACGTGCCGTCCGCGATGGAGGCCAAGTCGATGGAACCCGCGCCGAGCATGCGCACCGACGCGAAACGCGAGGCCACGCGCTGCCACGCATCCCGGATGTCCGGGTCCTGCATGGACGTGGGGTGCAGGTAGGTCGCCAGCGCAATCTGATTCGGTAGCCCGGTCTGCATGTGCACCGGTTTGTTGTCGCGGGTGGTGGGGGTGTCGCGGCCGCCACACCACGTGTAGCCCATGGCGGGGCGGTGGACGGCGCCGAGGATGACCCCGGTGGCATCGGAAAGCGAGAGGGCGCTGCACCAATAATCAGAGCCCGACGCAAAGTTGTAGGTGCCGTCGACCGGATCGATGTGCCACACGCGCCCTGACGTTGATGGGCGGGAGGCGCCCTCTTCACCGACAATGCCATCCTCCGGGCGGACCGTCGCGAGGATTTCGGAGACGAACTTTTCGGCCGAGCGGTCCGCGTCCGTGACGACGTCCGAGACAGAGGTCTTCTGGTCGACGCTTACGCCCTGCTCGCGCAGGCGCCAGGCCCAGCGGCCCGCGTTGTAGACGAGTGCCTGGGCCAGATGATTGTCAGAATCGTCCGCGTGCGCGACGATAAACGTCTTGATGAGCGCCGCGGTCATCTCTTCGAGAGAAGGCTGGGAAGTCATAAGTCCACATTGTCCCCCTTAATGCGTGGCAATGCGAATTAGAGGGCTAAACTGGGGCGCTATGCGACCCGAGACCTCCGCCACGATTGACCAGCTAAGCGCGACCCTGACCTCCATCGAGAAGGTCATGGACCCTGAGACGCTGCGCGAGACCGTGCGTGAGCTCGAGGCTACGGCGGGCGACCCCTCGTTGTGGGACGACCCGGCGCACGCGCAGCAGGTGACGACCAAGCTCTCGGCGGCGCAGGCTAAGCTGCGGCGCTTGGGGGAGCTGCGCGGGCGGCTCGACGACCTGCCCGTCATGTACGAACTGGCGGAGGAAGAGGGCGACGCCTCGGTGGCAGACGAGGAGCTTGCTTCCTTGCAGGCGGCCATTGAGTCGCTGGAGGTCACGACCATGCTCTCCGGCGACTACGACGACCGTGAGGCTGTTATTAATATCCGCTCCGGCGCTGGCGGCGTCGATGCCGCCGATTGGGCAGAGATGCTCATGCGCATGTACACGCGTTGGGCGGATAAGCACGGCCACAAGGTCGATGTTTACGACATCTCCTATGCGGAAGAGGCGGGCATTAAGTCCGCGACCTTCGTGGTGCACGGCGAGTACATGTACGGCCAGCTCTCGGTCGAGCAGGGCACGCACCGCCTGGTGCGTATCTCGCCCTTCGATTCGCAGGCGCGCCGCCAGACGTCGTTCGCTGAGGTCGAAGTCCTGCCCGTCGTGGAGCAGACCGACCATATCGACGTGCCGGATTCGGACCTGCGCGTGGACGTCTACCGCTCCTCGGGCCCGGGCGGCCAGTCCGTGAACACGACGGACTCCGCGGTGCGCTTGACCCACCTTCCTACGGGCATCGTGGTGACTTGCCAGAACGAGAAGTCTCAGATTCAGAACAAGGCGTCCGCGCTGCGCGTGCTCCAGGCCAAGCTGCTTGAGCGTAAGCGCCAAGAAGAGCGCGCCGCAATGGACGCGCTGGGCGCCGGCGGCAATGCGTCGTGGGGCAACCAGATGCGCAATTACGTGCTGCACCCGTACCAGATGGTCAAGGACCTGCGTACCAACTATGAGGTGGGCGACCCGCAGAAGGTCCTCGACGGGGATATTGACGGGTTCCTTGAGGCGGCGATTCGCTGGCGTATGGCCGCGGAGCGCGCAGCCGAGTAATCGGGGGCGTGTGGCGGTGACATAGCGGGGTGTTCGCGTGCGCGCGACAGAGTACCGGATTCCTGGGT
>NZ_KQ959728.1:0-231645 GCF_001552965.1 Corynebacterium sp. DNF00584
GCATTTGTCGAACAGGGGTATTCGAACAGGGGTAGACCTAGAGTTGGGCGATGGAGGCACAGAGCGCGTCGACGTCATCGTCGCGCGTGGACCAGGACGTGCAAAAACGCACGGCGCGTAGGCCGTCGTGTTCCTCGAAGAACTGGCAGACGTAGTCCTCGGACAGCGCAGCCTCCTGCTCGGGTGTGAGGAGTGCGAACTGCTGGTTGGTGGGTGAGTCGAAGAGCAGCCGAATGCCGACGGAGGCGAAGGCGGCGGCTATGCGCTGGGCTTGTTCGTTGGCATGCGCCGTAATTGCCTCGTAGAGGCTGTCGGTGAAGAGGGCCTCGAACTGCGCGCCGAGCAGCCAGCCCTTGGCCAGCAGCCCGGAGTTCTGCTTCATCGCGTTGCGGAAGTAGGGGTGCGGGGTGGCGAAGACGATGGCTTCGCCGAAAGCGGCGCCGCATTTGGTGCCGCCGATGGTAAACACGTCCGCGAGACGCGCGAGGTCCGGCAGCGTGACGTCGGAGGCGGCGAGGCCATAGCCGAGGCGCGCGCCGTCGACGAAGAGCGTGAGCCCGAACTCATCGCACACGGAGCGCAACGCGGCGAGCTCAGAACGTGAGTACACGGTGCCGTATTCGGTGGGTTGCGAGATATAGACCATCGCGGGCTCGACGGCGTGCTCGAGGACGCCGGAGCCGCGGTACTCCTCGACGAGCGCAGCGACCTGTGCGGCCGTGATCTTGCCCAGCGCTGAGGGTAGCGTCAGGATTTTGTGGCCCGCGTGCTCGACGGAACCGGTCTCGTGGGTATTGATGTGGCCGGTATCGGCGGAGATAACGCCCTGCCACGGCCGCAGCAGGGAGGCGATGGCAGTCGTGTTGACCTGCGTGCCGCCCACCATGAAGTGCACGTCTGCGGCGGGCGCGGCACACGCGTTACGGATGAGCGACGCGGCGCGGGCGGAGTGCTCGTCGAGACCGTAGCCCGCATGTGATCCCGGCGCGGCGAGGGCCGCGAGGACGGCGGGATGGGCAGTTTCGTTGTAGTCGTTGCCGAAATGAATCATGCAGCCAGGCTACTCGTAGCGCAGCGCCTCAATCGGGTCGAGTTTTGCCGCCTTGCCCGCGGGGTAGTAGCCGAAGAAGAGCCCGATGGCGAGCGCGAAGAGCAGCGAGACCACAATCGCGCCGAGCGGCGGGAACACGAAGTAGCCCATGAGTGAGGATCCAATCATCCCCGCCACAGCGCCGAGCACCACGCCGATGAGCCCGCCGATGAGACACACGATGATGGCCTCCGTCACGAACTGCAGGCGGATGTCACGCCGCCGCGCGCCGAGCGCCTTGCGCACGCCAATCTCGCGCGTGCGCTCCGTGACGGTAATCAGCATGATGTTCATAACGCCGATGCCGCCGACGAGCAGCGAGATCCCGCCGATAGCCGCAATCGCCGCGGACAACGCCGTGAGCAGCTGGTTGAGGCTCGCCAGGTCCTTGCTAAAGTCGGTGACCTCGACGCGGTAGTCCTCGTTGTCGGCGTACATCGAGTCGAAGGCCGCTTGGAGCCGTGCGCCGAGCGCGGCCTTGTCTGTGCCGGCCGCCGCGCGGATGGACACGGAGGAAAAGGCCTCGCCGGCTAAGGGGGCATCGGAAAGCTGGGCAGCGAGGGGATAGGGCACGAGCGCGTGTTCGGGCCCGCCGCCACCGATGAGCGCGCCGGTGGCGGGGCTGTCGTAGACGCCGATGACCGTGAGTTCCAGATCCGTGCCGTCGAGCGGGGCAAAATTCAGCGTCTGGCCCACCGGGTCGGCGTCGCCGAAGAGCTCGGTGGCGGTCGCGGCGGAGAGCATGGTCACGGCACGGTCGGCTGCGATGTCGTCGTCCGTGAGTGCGCGGCCGGTGCGGACGGTGAACTGCGAGGCCGTCACGTAGTCCGGGTTGGTGGGTTGCACCATCACCGCTGAGCTTTCCGATGCCCCTTCGGGCGTCAGGTCGCCCGGATGCGTGTCGTATTCGCCGATGATGACGCCCTCGACGTCCGGCGCGAGCGCCGTGCGCACCTGCTCGAGCTGTTCGGGGGTGAGGAGGGAGTCGGGGTCGTCGACGGAGGACTCGACGTAATAGTCGGTCTCGCCTTCGTCGGTGCGTTCCTTGACCTGGACCTGGAAGTTATTGGCGCCGACCTTGTCGAGGTCAGAGGTGAACTGGCCCTTGAGCGCGGAGCCGAGGGTGAGGATCGCGATGACGGCGGCAATGCCGATGATGACGCCCAACAGCGTGAGTAGCGAGCGCATCTTGTTGGTGCGCAGCGAGGTGAGCGCCATGCGCAGGGATTCGGTGAGATTCATTTCAGCACTCCGTCCGTCATGGTTACGGTGCGCGAGCACTCGGCGGCGAGTTCTGGGTTGTGGGTGATAAACACGATGGAGGTGCCACGCTCGCGGTTGAGCTCGTGGAAGAGGTCCATGACCAGGCGGCCGGTCTGGGAGTCAAGGGCACCGGTGGGCTCGTCGGCGAGGATGACCTCCGGGTTGTTGGCGAGCGCGCGGGCGATGGCGACGCGTTGCTTCTGGCCGCCGGAGAGTTCGTTGGGCAGGTGGCTGGCGCGCTCGGACATGCCGACGAGGTCGAGGAGCTCGGCGGCGCGGCGGGCGCGCTCGCGGCGGGGCACACCGGCGTAGACCATGGGCATCTCCACGTTGGCAAGCGCGGTGATGCGGCCGATGAGGTTGAAGTTCTGGAAGACGAAGCCGAGCGTGTCGGCGCGCAGGCGGGCGAGCGCGTCATCGTCGTAGGCGGAGACGTCCTCGCCGTCGAGGAAGTACTCGCCTGCGGTGGGGCGGTCGAGCAGCCCAATGATGTTCATGAGCGTGGATTTGCCGGAGCCGGACTGGCCGATGACGGCGACGAACTCGCCGGGCTCCATCGAGAAGTCGCAGCCGGGCAGGACGGTGATTTCGGCGTCGGTGCCCTCGTTAAAGCGCTTGACGATGCCCCGCATGTCGATGAGGCTCATTTCTCTCCGCTCGCTGCGTCGGGCAGGTATGCCTGCTGACCTACGTCGCCTTCGTGGGCCGCGCCCTGGGTAAGCACGCGGTCGCCGCGGTGGAGGCCTTCGGTCACGGCGGCCTCGAAATCGGTGCGGGTGCCCAGTTTCACGTCGCGGCGCTCGATGGTGCCGGAGTCGGAAACGACGAGCACGGCTTTGTCGCCGTCGATGAGTGCGCTGAGCGGCACCGTGAGCGCGTCTTTGTCCTCGTGCGTGACGACCTTGACCTTCGCGGTGGAGCCCAGGCGTAGGCCCTCGCGGTTGCCGTCCACGCGGACCTCGATGGGGAACTCGGCTTTCGCAGAGCCGGAGCCGGCGGGCGCGGCGGCTGCGGCGCCGGAGGAGGCGGCATCGTCAGGCGCTGCGGGGGAGGCGGCGACGGGCGAGATGAAGGACACGGTGCCCGTGTATTCCTTGTGCGGCTGGCTGGGGGAGGTGAAGGTTACGTGGTCGCCGACCTGGATGTCCGCGATGTCGGCCTCCTTGACCGTGGCCTTGACGAGCAGCATGGAGTCGTCCGCGACGCTGAGCAGCGGGCCTTCGGCGGGGCGGCCCTGCTGGGCGGTGACAGTCGTGACCACGCCGCTTAGTGGCGAGAGGAGCTGGGCGCCGGAGATGTCGAACTCGAGCTTCGCGTTGGCCTCCTCGGCGGCGACGCGGGTGCCCGCGGCGGACTTGAGGGCGTGGTCGACAGCCTGGGATTGCGCGTCGACTTGCTGTTGGGCGCTGAGCTCGGCGGCGCGCTGGGCGAGCTGGGCATCGGAAAGCTGGGCGTAGGCGGCGTTGGCGGCGCGCTGTTTGGCACCGACCTCGCGGTCGACGGCCTCGAGCGCGCGGGCGTAGGACTCCTCGGCGTGGTCGAGCTGGGTCTGCGCGTCGCTCACCGCGTGGTCGGCCTCGGTCCACTGGACGAGTGCAGTGGCCATGGTCGTGCCGGGGACCTCGCCCTCGTTCGTCGCGCCGAGCGAGGCGAGCGCGGCTTGGAGCGATGCGTTATTCGCGGTGCGCAGCCCGGCGCGGGCCGTGTCGACCGCGGCGGCGGCTTCGGCGACGGAAGGATCTGCGGCGGCGCGGGACTCGGCGACGGCCTGCTGCGCGTCGTCGAAGCTGTGCTGCGCGGTGCCCACGGAGGCGCGGGCGGCGTTGACCTCGCCGTTGAGGCCTTGAGCCAGCGCGTCCTGGAGCTGGGTGAGCTCGAGCTGCGCGGCCTCGACCTGATTGAACGCGCCGATTTCTTCCGCGGCCTGAGCGGCACGCTGACTGTGGAGTTCGCGTTCGGCGGCAGACGTGTCGAAGGAGGCGAGGACCTGGTTGGCCGTGACGCGCTGGCCGACCTTCGCGTCGAGCGTGACGATGGGCCCAGACTGCGTCGTGGCGAGCGAGACCTCGCGGACGGGTGCGATCGAGCCCGTGGCGGGCACGGACTGCGTGATGTCCTTCGCCGCGACGGTCGTGACATCGGCGGCGGTGAGCACCACGCCGTCGGGGCCGACGGCGAGGTAGTAGGCGCCGCCACCGCCCGCAGCGAGGACGGCGAGGGCGGTGGCGGTGAGGGCGATAGTCTTCTTTTTCATTACTCGTGGATAGTTGTAGTGCCAATTTCGTTGTCGATAATCACAGTCAACTTAGCACCTGCGTCCTTGCGCGGCGTGCAATTGCTCGTGCCGAGTCCGGTATCACATTCAATGGCGATGGGCGTCTTCTTCGGAAGGTAGACATCGATGCTGCCCACGCCGTTATCGATGGTGAGCGTGCGGGGCTTATCGAGCGTGAGCTCGCGCAGGTCGACGGTCATGGAGCCCACGCCGTTGGAGTAGGTGTCTGGCAGGTCCGCGGCGTCGCGCACGGTATAGGTGACCGAGCCCGCGTGGTTCTTCGTGTTCTCTTCGGACGCGGCCATTGTCAACATAAATGAGATGCCCACGACGACAGCGGCGCTCACGGCGACCGTCGCGATGAGACCCTCGTGGGATTTCTTCTTGGGTGCGGGGGCGGGCGCGGGGTCTGGCAGGTCCCAGGCCTCGGGCACGGTGCCGAGAGGGTCCCACTCCGGCGGGGTCTGGCGGCCAGGCGGGAAGGGGTAGCCCTCGACCGGCGTGAAGACCGACATGTCAGGGCCCGGCGCGGTCTCCCGCGCGGTGGCGAGCAGACCCGCCGGCGGGACGGGCTGATGGCGGTGCAGGCCGTACCACGCGGCGGCCGCGAGGACAACAATGACCAGGGTGGACACCATCTGCCGGTCGTCAAAGAAGCGGCCGAGGCCAACAGCGATGATAAGCAGGATGAGCAGTGAAATTCCCAGGCCGGACTCGGACTTGGGGCCATCCTGTTTACCAAAGAGGTCCTGGATGGGCGCGGTGGACTTGCCGTAGAGCGGCATGCACGCCCACACCAGCACGTAGAGGGCGAGGCCGCCGCCGAGGACGAGCGCGGTGACGATGAAGGCCACGCGCACGAGGGTGGGGTCTACTTGGTAGCGCGCGCCGATGCCTTCGCAGACGCCGGCGATCTTGGCATTGCCGCCCTGAGAGCTCGGGATGCGGGGCGGGCGCGTTGCCCACATCTCGTTGAGAGTCGCGGTGTTCATGTCTCTATCGTCGCCCACGGTTCGTGCAAGAGCTATCGGGGAACGCCCTGATTTTTAAAGTTCAGGGTTTACCCCGATCCGCGCCAGGGAGGCGCGTGCGAAGATAAAACGCATGACTTCTCCCTATGCGCCGCGCGAGGTCCAGCCCGCCTACCCGCGCCTGTCCCGCCCGCAGGACGGCCGCGTCGTGGCGGGCGTGGCTGCAGGGCTCGCGGGGCACCTCGGCGTCGATGTGCTCTTTGTGCGTCTGGCGTTCACTGCGCTGTGCGCCCTGGGCGGCCTGGGCGCGTTCCTCTACGCCGGCGTCTGGGTAGCCACCAAGCCTGCCGATGCCCCCGCCCCCACCTCGCGCTTTGACTTCCGCGCCCATTGGCTGCTGGTCCTTGCCGCCGTCTTGGCCGTCGGGCTCGGCATGAGCGCGGGAGGCCTGCTCATTCCGCTGGTCATCGTCGGTGCCGGTGCGCTGATTACCTGGCAGGCCTACGACCGCGGCCTGGGCTCCGTGACGAATAAGGTCAGCGTGGGGGCGGGCGGCGTGCTCGTGCTGGCCGGCGTGGTCATTACCGTCGCGCGGTGGAACGGCGGGACGGACTTTGGGCCAGCGTTGGCCGCGGTGCTGCTCACGGTGGTCGGCTTCGGTGCGCTCGTCGTGCCGCTCGTGCTGAAGCTGTGGCGGCAGGTGGCGGACGAGGGCGCGGAGAAGGCGGCATCGGAAGCACGGGCGGACATGGCGGCGCAGCTGCATGACTCGGTGTTACAGACCTTGGCGCTCATTCAAAAACGGGCGGAGGACCCGGAGGAGGTCGCGCGCTTGGCGCGCGGGCAGGAGCGCGAGCTGCGCGCGTGGCTCTTTGACTCGCCGTCGGCGGCGCCAGCGACCGTCTTCGGCGCGCTCGCCGTGGCGTGCGGCGAGGTCGAGGACCTCTTCCCGGTGCGAATTGCGCCGGTGACGGTGGGCGAGGACGTGGAGCTCACCGAGGCGACGAAGCTTGCGGTGCAGGCCGCGCGCGAGGCGATGGTCAACGCGGGCAAGCACGCGGGGGTGGACACGGTGGACGTGTATGCAGAAAATCTGGCTGGTGAGCTCGCGATTTTTGTGCGCGACCGCGGCGCGGGCTTCGACATGGATGCGGTAGCGGAGGACCGGCATGGGATTCGGGATTCCGTCTGCGCGCGCATGGAGGCCGCTGGGGGCACCGCGCGGGTGAACTCGCGTCCGGGAGAGGGCACAGAGGTGGAGCTCACGGTAGCTTTGTAGCCATGGTTGCTGTTTTCCTCGTCGATGATCATTCTGTCTTCCGCGCCGGCGTGCGTGCGGAGCTGGCCGCCGCGGGGGATATCGAGGTCGTGGGCGACGCGGGCACGGTCGCCGAGGCGGTCGCCGGGATTGAGTCGGCGCACCCGGACGTGGTGCTGCTCGACGTGCATATGCCGGACGGCGGCGGGTTGGCCGTGCTGCGTGGCGCCTCGGGACCGGTGTACTTGGCGCTGAGTGTTTCGGACGCGGCGGAGGACGTCATCGCGCTCATCCGCGCCGGCGCTCGGGGCTACGTGACGAAGAATATTTCAGGTCCGGAGCTGGCCGCGGCCGTGCGCCGGGTGCATGAGGGGGATGCGTATTTCTCGCCGCGGCTGGCGGGGTTCGTGCTCGATGCGTTCGCATCGGGTGCGCCTGCCGAGTCGAAGCCCGGCGCGCCGGACGAATCCGTGGACCCGGCGGTTGACGCGCTCACACGGCGCGAGCTCGAGGTGCTGCGGCTGCTCGCGCGCGGTTACACGTATCGCGAAATCGGCGAGCGTCTCTTTATCTCGGTGAAGACGGTGGAGACGCACGCGTCGAATATTTTGCGCAAGACGCAGCAGTCGAACCGCTATCAGCTCACGCGCTGGGCCGCGGACCGCGACTTGGCCTAGCGGGGGCGCACGGTGCCGATGCCACTCTCTCCGTGATCCCGGAGAGGGGTGCCGAGCTCACCACGAGGATGAACGCGATGAGGAGCGCAATGCCGTGGCCGCCGCCATGAAGTATGCGCGCACCACGGTGGGATCGAGATCGTAGCGCTGCGCGATGCCTGCGCAGACGCTGGCGATTTTTGTGTTACTGCCCGCGGGTGGCTCACATCCGGCTGAGCGTGGAGGTATTGTCCCTCCTGCTCAGGAGGGATAAAAGGGAATGAGATGTGATGTGTGCGCTTAGCGGAAGCGCGCGGGTAGCTCCGCCGTGCCGAGAGTGAGCATGAGGCGGTTGGCCCAGTTGAAGAAGGACGCGGCGTTGACGACGTCGAGGATGGCGATATCGTTGAGGCCGGCGGCGCGCAGGGCGCTGACGTGTTCCTGTCCGAAGGCGAGAGGCGTCGCGGTGAGCGCGAGGGCGGCGCGGCGGATGGCGTCCCAGAGCTCGGAGCCGAGGTCGGCCTCGATGCCCTCGAAGAGGAGGCGGTCGACGGCGGCGCGGTCGCCGCCTTCCTCGACGGTGCGGCCCTGGTGGACCGAGGCGCAGTACTCGCAGCCGTTGAAGCGCGAGACGACGGTGGCGGCGAGCTCGCGCTCGGCGCGGGGGAGGCCGCCTTCGACGTTGTAGAAGATGTCGAAGTCGGTGAGCGTGCGGGCCTTGAGCGCGGCGGCGTCGCGGGCGAGCAGGCGGAAGTAGGCGGACTTGGCGCGCTCGGGCTTGATGAGCGCGTCGCGTTGCTCTGCGGTGAGCTCGTCCTCGTCGAGCGCGGCGATCCAGGGGACCCAGCCGAGGGAGTGGTTGACGAAGCTGTCTGGGCGCACGACGTCCTCGGCCGTGTTGATACCCGCGACGGGCTGCCAGTCCGGGGCGGACGTGGGGCGCGGGTTCGGTGCGGCAGGTGCGGCCGGCGCGTGGCCGGCGAGGACCGCGGCGCCGTGGGCGACGCGCAGCTGGAAGGCCTCGAAGGCGACGAGCTGGGACAGCGAGACGACGGTGTCGGCGTCCCAGCCCGCGGCGTAGAGATGGCCGAGCGCGGCGGGTGAGGCGTCCTTGGGATGGAAGGTGAGCAGGTGCGCGTAGTCGAGCGCGGCGGCGAGGCGCGCGCCGAGTGCCGCGGCGTTGTGGAGTGCGAAAGCGGGCGCGGCGGGGCCTGCGATATAGGGGCCTTGCGTGCGGCCGGCGGCGATGGCGGCCTCGACGGGGGCGACGAGCTCTTCGGACTCGTCGGCTAGCAGATCGAGGTAGAAGCTGCCGCCGGCGTGCGTGAGGCCCGCGACGAAGGCGGCGACGGCGTAGCGCTCGGCATAGGTGAACGTGCCGGGCTCGGCGGGCTCGAGGAGGGCCTCGAAGCTGGCCTGGGCGTTGGAGACGGCGTCGGGGCGCGCGGAGCGGGCGGTCGCGATAGCGGCGGCAGCGCCGGTCGCGGTGTCGGACTCGGATTCGAGGCCGGCGAGGAGGTTGATGATGTCAGACATGTCTGGTCCTTTCTTAGAGCCCCAGATTGAGGTCGCCGGCGCGGTAGCGCTGGCCTGGGATGGCGTCGATGAGCTCGCGGGTAAACGGGCTGGCCGGGTGGGCGAAGACTTCGCGGGTGGTGCCGGATTCGAGTTGCTTGCCGTGGCGCAGGACGGAGACGGTGTCCGAAATCTGCGAGACGACGGCGAGGTCGTGCGAGATGAAAATATACGTGAGGTCGAGCTCGCGTTGCAGGCGGTCGAGCAGGCGCAGGATCTGGGCCTGGACGGTGACGTCGAGAGCGGAAACGGCCTCGTCGAGGATGACGAGCTCCGGCTCGACGATCATGGCGCGGGCGATGGCGACGCGCTGGCGCTGGCCGCCGGAGAGCTCACGGGGACGGCGCTCGGCAAACTGTGGGTCGAGGGCGACGAGGTCGAGGAACTCGCGGGCCTTCGTGCGGGCGGCGGACTTCGAGGCTCCTGTGAAGTTACGCAGCGGCTCGGCAATGATATCGCCGATGGACATGCGCGGGTTCAGCGAGGAGTACGGATTCTGGTAGACGAGCTGGATGCCACGGCGCAGCTCCTTGAGCTCAGCCTTCGAGTGCTGCGCCGTGACATCGTGGCCGCCGACGGTCACGGTGCCGAAGCTGGCTTGCTCGAACATGGAGATGATGCGGCCGGTGGTTGTCTTGCCGGAGCCGGATTCGCCCACGATGGCGTGGGTCGTGCCGCGGGCGACGTCGAAGCTCACGTGGTCGACGGCCGTGAAGTCGCCGAAGGTGCGCGTGAGGTCGCGGACCTGCACCAAGGTTTCCGATGCCGCCATCTTGCGCGGCGACGTAAAGGACTCGGGGTGGCGGTCGACGTCGGCGACGGTGAGGGAGGGGGCATCGGCAAGCAGGCGGCGCGAGTAGGGGTGCTGCGGGTCGGCGAAGACGCGTGCGGCGAGGCCTTCTTCGCGGACCTCGCCCTTTTCCATGACGACGATGCGGTTGGCGCGGTCGCCAGCCACGGACAGGTCGTGCGTGATGAAGAGGATGCCCAGGCCGAGCTCGCGGCGCATGTCGTCGAGGAGATCGAGGATGGTCTTCTGGACGGTGACGTCAAGGGCAGAGGTGGGCTCGTCAGCCACGATGAGGTCGGGCTCGAGGGCGAGCGCGGCGGCGATGAGCACGCGCTGCTTCATGCCGCCGGAGAGCTCGTGCGGGTATTGGCCGTAGCGGCGCTCGGGGTCGTCGATTCCGACGCGGGCGAGCCAGTCGAGGGCGGTGGCGCGCAGGTTTTGCGTGCGGCCGTGAATGCGCAGGCCTTCCTCGATGGAGTGGCCGATGGTCTTCAGCGGATTGAGTGAGTTGTTGGGATCCTGGGGGATGAGCCCGACGCGGGCGCCGCGCAGGGCGCGCCATTGCTTGTGCGTGAAGTGTGTGACGTCCTGGCCGTCGAAGGTGATGCGGCCGGAGTCGATGCGTGCGTTGGCCGAGTTGAGGCCGAGCGCGGACATGGCGGTGGTGGTCTTGCCGGAGCCGGACTCGCCGACGATGGCGGTCATCTCGCCGGGTTCGACGTGCAGGCTAATGCCCTGGACGGCGGGTTTATCGCCGTAGGAGACCGAAAGGTCTTCGATAGTGAGCAGCGTCATGCGCGGGCTCCTTCGCGGTTCTGGAGGCGTTGGGACAGGTAGTTGGCGCTCATCACGACGGCAACGATGGCCAGGCCGGGCAGGATGATGAGCCACCAGGAGGTGGCCATGAAGTCGCGTCCCTCGGCGATGATGAGGCCCCACTCCGGCGTGGGCGGCGGGGCGCCGTAGCCGAGGAAGCCCAAAATGGACAGCTGGAGGATGGCGGTGCCGAACTGCAGGGTGGCCAGGGCCAGGACAGGCGTGAGCGAGTTGGGCAGCACGTGGCGGGCGAGCACCTGCGCGGTGGTGGCGCCGGAGCCGTAGGCGGCCTCGACGAACTCGGAGTTGGCGACCGTCATGACCTGCGAGCGCGCGAGGCGGGCGAAGGCGGCGACGGTGGTCATACCGACGGCGAAGGCGGCCTGCAGTGAGCCGAAGCCGAGCAGGATGATGATTGACAGCGACAGCAGGATGCCGGGGATGGACAGCAGGACGTCGACGACGCGCATGAGCACGGTGTCGACCCAGCCGCGCAGCGTGCCGGCGAGAAGGCCGAGCAGCGTGCCGAGGACGAGGCCCACGGCGACGGCGATGAGCGCGCCGAGGAGCGACTGGCGGGCGCCGAAGATAACGCGGGCGAGCACGTCGCGGCCCACGGCGTCCGTGCCGAACCAGTGCGCGGAGTTCGGGGCCTGGAGGGCGACATCTGTGCCGGAGTACGGATCCGCGGAGGTGAACACGCCGGGGAAGAGCGCCCAGGCGAAGGCGACCACGAGGATGACCGCGGAGAGGACCACTGGGAGGACCACGGGGACAGTGGTGGTAAAGCGACGCATTAGGCGGTCCTTTCAAGCTGGGCGGAGGTGGAGGGGGCATCGGAAAGCGGGCGCTCGCGCAGGCGGACGTCGAGGACGGGGTAGAGCAGGTCGACGACGAGGTTGATGAGCACGTAGGCCGTGGCGGCGATGATGACGATGGCGAGCAGGACCGGGGTGTCGCGGTTGGAGACCGCCTGGACAGTGAGGTAGCCCAGGCCGGGGCGACCGAAGACGGTCTCGGTGACGACGGCGCCGCCCACGAGCTCGCCGAAGAGGAGGCCCACCATGGTGAGCGCGGGGAGGAGCGAGTTGTGCAGGATATTGCGCCAGAAGACCCAGGACTCGGAGGCGCCGCGGGCGCGGACGACCTGGACGAAGGTCATGGCGCGGGTGTCGTCGATGGACCGGATGAGCACCTGAGTGAGGGGTGCGGCCATGGGCACGGCGAGGGTGAGCGTGGGCAGGATGAGGCCCTCGAAGGGGCTCGGGTCGATGACGCGGACCCAGCCGAGTTTGAAGGAGAAGAACTGCAGCAGGAGGATGGCGATCCAGAAGCCCGGCAGGGAGACCATGAACGACGGCAGGGCACGGAAGAAGCCGCCCACGGCGGGGACCGTTGTGGCGAGGAACGCGAAGGCGAGCGCGACGACGATGGCCAGGGCGATGGAGCTCGCGGCGAGCGCGAGCGTGTGCGGCAGTGCGGTGGCGACCATGGAGCTCACGGCGGTGCCGGTCTGCGTGGAGATGCCGAAGTTGCCCGTGACGAAGCCGGCGAGCGAGGTGAGGTACTGCGTGAGCAGGGGCTTGTCGATGCCCATCTCCTCGCGGATGCCGTCAATCTCGGCCTGGGAGAGGCCCAGGGCCGGGTCGCCGAAGCGGGCCATGACGCCGTCAGAGGGCAGGGCCGAGAGCAGGAGGAAGGCGACGGTGAAGGTGATGAACAGGACGAGGACGGCCTGTCCGATGCGGCGTGCGATGTGGGCCATTACTGGGCCTCCTTGGCGGCGTGGTCGATGTAGGCCTCGTAGCACCAGGGACGCGCGACGGCCTCGGGGCTAAATCCCTTGAGGTAGGGCGCGACGGCGTAGACAACGGGTTCTTCGAAGAGCGGCAGGGAGTAGGACTGCTCGGTGATGTAGTCCTGGACGTCCTCGGTGGCCTGTTTGCGCTCGGCGTCGGTGGGCGCGGAGATGACCGTGGTGAGCAGGTCCTCGAGGTGCTGGTCGATGGGGTTGCCCTTGGCGTCCTGGTTGAGGAAGGCGTCGCGGTTGGTGACCGAGTACAGCGAGTGGATGGCGTCGTAATCCGCGCGGCCGACCATGGAGTGATAGACCTGGATTTTGTCGATGTCCTTGGCATCCGCGTTCTGCGTGGCTTGGTCGCCGGCGTTGATGAGCCATTCGATGCCGAGCTCGCGCATGTCTTCCTGGACCATGGTCTGGACCTCCTTGGAGCGCGGTTGCGGCAGGGCGGTGTTGACGCGCAGGGTGAGGCGTTGGCCGTCCTTGACGCGGATGCCGTCTTCGCCGGGGACCCAGCCAGCCTCGTCGAGGAGCGCCGTGGCGTGTTCGGGGTCGTAGGAGTAGGCGGCGGACTGGTCCTTGTAGCCCAGACCGGTCGCGGCGGCGGTGGACGTGGCCAGGGGGTAGGTGGGCGAGAAGAGGATGCGCATGATCTCTTCGCGGTTGATGCCATTCATGATCGCGTCGCGCACCCGCTTGTCCTTGAGGATGGGGTGGTTGAAGCGGAAGGCGAGCTGGTTATTCATCGAGTTAGTGCCGCGGGCGATGATGTTGATGCCCTGGGCCTCGAGCTGCTTTTCCACGGGTGCGGAGACCTGGCGGGCGATCTGTGCTTGGTCGGAGACGAGCGCGCCGGCGCGGGTGGATTCCTCCGCGGCGAGGCGGTAGTGGATGCCATCGAGACGAGCGCGGCCCTGGTGGCGGGCGGCGGGCGGGGCCCAGTTGTAATCGTCGCGCGCGGTGAGGTCGAGGGCGGTGTTGAGCGTCTCGCCTGTGATGACGAAGGGACCGGAGCCGATGACGGCCTCGGCGTTGCCGGGGGCAAAACCCTCGTTGTCGAGCTGCAGCGTGGAGTCGGCGACGAGGCCCGCGTTGTAACCGGCGGTGGCCTGGGCGAAGCCGGGCGAGGGCGCCGAGAAGTAGAACTTCACGGTGTCGTCATCGACGACCTCTCCGTGGTCGTAGTTCGTAATCTGCTCCGAGGAGTTGAGCGTGCGCGACTTATCGCCCTTGCCGTAGAGGTCGAAGTTCGCGACGACGTTTTCGGCCGTGAGCGGCGTGCCGTCAGAGTACGTAACATCGGTGCGGATGTTGAAGGTGTACTCCGTGGCGTCCGCGTTGATCTTAGGCAGGTCGGTGGCGATCCACGGGGAGAGCTGAAGCGTTTCCGGATCTTGGTAGAGCAGGCGGTCGGTGACCTGGTTGACCACGCCGCCGTTGGGGTAAAAGCCTGCGGCCGGCGGATAAAGCGTCCTAAACATTTGGGGCTCGAGGTAGGTAATCCAATTCTCGTCGGTAGACGCCGACGATGAGGATGGAGACGCGCAGCTCGTCACCGCCCCGGCGAGGGCGAGAGCCAGCGCGGCGGCGAGCGTCGCACGGAAGGGAGATTTCACGGTTTTCCTTTAGCGTTGAAGTTTAACGAGAGTGAACAGTACACCACCGTGGACGATTTTGTCTCATCTTTACATACTGATCTGTCTAGTAGTACTGTCAACGAGGTGACTGATAATAAAATTCCTTCCGCCGCTCCGGCGATTGCGATCGTGGGCGCGGGTCCGCGCGGCGTCTCGCTCGTCGAGCGCCTGGGTGCCTACCTGCGCGAGCCTGCCTACGCGGGACGTGCGGTGGAGCTCCACATCATCGATGACGCTCAGGTTGGCTCCGGCCGCATCTGGAACACGGAACAGACCCGTACGCTGTGCATGAACACGCTGGCCGGCGCCGTGACGCTCTTTACCGAGCCGGGCTCCACGGTGGGTGCGCCGGTGCTTGAAGGCCCTACGATGTTCGAGTGGATTCAGGCGCTGCGCGGCGAGGAAATTCCGGCCGCGAAGGCCGCGCTCGTGGAGCGTTACCCCGCGCACGTACCGGATGAATTTAAAGCCGAGCTGGATGCCACTGTGCCGGAGTCGAACCCGTCGCGCGCGCTCTACGGCGAGTACATCGCGTGGGTCTTCGAGGTCGCGCTGGGCGAGCTGCCGGAGACGGCGACGGTGGAGCGCCACGCAGCCCGCGCGGTGCGCCTGACTGAGAGCGACGGCGTGGACGGCATCGAGCTCTCCGACGGCACGCGCATTGAAGCCGCGACAACCGTCATAGCCTCGGGCTGGACGACGCCTGCGCTGAACGCGGAGGAGCGCGCGCTCGCGGCTGCGGAGATTGAGTGGGTCGCGCCGGCCAACCCGGTGGAGCAGAACCTGAGCGCCGTGCCTGCGGGCGAGGACGTGCTCGTGCGTGGCTTGGGCATGGGCTTCTTCGACGTCATGGCGCGCCTCACCATGGACCGCGGCGGCCGCTTCATTGAGGATGACTCGGCGCGCGCCGGGCTGCGCTACATCGCATCCGGCCGCGAGCCGCGCCTTATCGTCTCCTCGGGCCGCGGCTACCCGTACTTGCCGAAGAGCGAGTATCACTCGCTGCCGCCCAAGGCGAACCTTGAGCGCCTGCGTACGACCATCGCGGATAACCAGGTGGAGGCGGGCTCCAACTCGCTCAACTTTGGCCGAGTGCTGTGGCCGGCGCTCGTGCGCGATGCGTTTGCGGAGTACTACCGCACGCTCGCCGAGGTACGCCCCGAGGCGCTCACCGTCCCGCTCGCCGAGATTCTCGCGACCATTGACGAGGACCTGCCCGTCGACCAGTTCGACGCGACGGTCACCCCGGCCGCGCTCGAGGCCAAGCTTGGCCGTGCCACCTCCGAGCCCTTTGTTCTTACCGACTGGTTCTACCCGCTCGCCGGCACCGAAGGCATGACGCGCGAGGAGCTCACCGCACATATTGCAACGGGCATGGAACGCGACATCGCGGAGGCCGTCGCCGCGCGTCGCTCGCCGCTCAAGGCGGGCCTGTGGGCGATCTCTGCGGGCCGCAAGCCCTCGTCCATCGCAGGCTCGAATGGACGGTTCTGCTGGGACTCGCGCTCGGGATCCTTCAACCAGTTCATGGCGCTAGGGCAGATGGTGGGCTCGGGCCCGCCGCTGTTCCGTACGCGTGAGCTCCTCGCGCTCGTCGATGCCGGGCTGGTCACGTTTCTCGGCGCACGCCCAGCCTTGGCGCTCGCCGACGGTGAGGTGACGCTCACGGCGGGGACGAAGGCGGCATCGGCAAGCGTGCTCATTGATGCGTGGATGCACGGCCCGGACGTGCGGCACCGCGCGGACCCGCTCACGCTGTCGCTGGGGGAGCGCGTGCGGCCGTTCGTGGATGACGGGCAGGAGACCGGTTCGCCGGAGACGACGCACGAGCGCCGGACCGTGCACGCGGACGGCGCGGTGGACGAGCGCCTGCACGTCGTGGGCATTCCGACGTACGCGCAGTGGCCGGATACGACGATTTCGCCGATGCCGGGCACAGACCCGCTCATGCTGCAGGAAACCGACCGCACCGCGGCGGACCTGCTCGCGCTTATTTAGTCGCGGCCGAGGGCGGCGCGCTGCGCGAGCTCGAGGCGCGGGCGGACCTGGACCTCGGTGAGTTGGGTCGTGGGGCCGGCGTCGACGACGGCGCGGATGGCGCGGGCGACCTCGACCGGCGCGATGACGTGTTCCGGGTTGTAATCCTGCAGGCCCTGCAACATGGGTGTGTCCGTGGGGCCGGGCGCCACGGTGGAGACGCGAATATCGGGCTCGGCGAGGCGCAGGCCATCCGCGAGGGCGTAGAGCGCGTGCTTCGTTGCGGCATAGATGACGTTGTCTGCATAGGAGTGACGGCCCGCGCCCGAGTTGATGAAGACCACGGTACCGCCCGCTGCGCGCAGAGCAGGCAGGAGCAGGCGGGTGACCTCGGCGGGGGCGTGAACGTTGAGATCCATCTGCGCGCGCCAGTCCGCGGGGCGGGCCGAGTCGACCGAGAAGTGCTCGGCGCGGGCGGCGGCGTGGACGAGGACGTCGACGCGCTCGAGCTCCGGCAGCGGGAGGTCCTCGATATCGGCGACTAAGTCGATGGCGACGGGCGTGATGTTGTCGAGGCCCTCGAGCGCCTCGGCACGACGGCCCAGCGCGTAGACGTGGTGGGTGCGGGCCAAGTCCGCGATGATTTCGCGGCCCATGCCGCCGGTGGCTCCGGTTACTACTGCGATTTTATCCATGCGTACAACCCTAGCGGCGTGCGACCGCCGCGGCGCCATGTTCGAGCAACTGGCCGGACAGCTTCAGCAGCCTGGGCAGGGGCATCGCCTTGCCTGTAGTGACCCAGTGCCGGTCAAGGCCCACGGAGCTCGACACCATGAAATTGTTGACCATGGCCTGCTCCGCGGCGGGCAGATGCGCGAAAGGATTGAAGTGCTCTCGGTTATGCCGCAGGTTCGCCGCGTTCACCCGGTGCGCGAGCTCCGCTCCGGTCGAGGGCGCGACCAACGAAGGGCTCGAGCCGGTCGCGGATGCGGAGTACGACGCGCTCTAAAACCGCATGCAAAAGGCGCGCTTCCCGTTGCGGGAAGCACGCCTTTGAGCGTGTGAACTAGGCCTCGCGGTGAGCGGCGGCCTTGTCGAAGACAGGAAAGAAGCCGTCCTCGCCGTAGTTCTCGAGCGGCGGCAGGTTGTTGAGGGTTTCCATGTCGGCGTCCGAAATCTCGAACTCGACGTCGGCGTTGGAGTCGATGCGCTCGTGGTCGCGGACTTGGGCAGGGAGATAAGCCCCAGCTTATTTAGGGACTCGGTAATCGACGCGAGGGCGGTGTTGTGGTCTTTGATCTCTCCCTGGATCTTGGTGGTGACACAAAGTTCTTCGCGCGGGCGATGCTACGGCCTACACCCGCCTCGTTGCCGTACGCCTGTGCGGTGTCGATGTGGCGGTAACCGTGTGCGATGGCGTGGTAGACGGGCTCGACGACAGCGTCGTCATCGATAAGTCAGGTGCCTAGTTCGAGCTGGGGATGGTGTGATTGTCGTTGAGTGTGAGCGTCTGGTCGAACATGGGTGTATTCTGCGCTGAGGAACGGGGAACCGCATGACGCTGAGCATGCTTTTCGAACAGTAGTTTGCACATGTCGGGCGGGTGAATAAACTGTGTTGCGTGACTGGATCAGGTGTTCGAAAGCTCGGCGAGGACAAAGCGTCCCGCGTCGCGGCTTTGCGCGCCCAGGTTGCGGCCATGGAGTCTGGATCGGCGCTGGCGGGAAGCGGTGCGGCGGCTCGCGTGCTGCGTGCTGTGCCCGACGCGGAACCGCCGGTCGAGGGCGCTGACCTGCTGGAAGTGGGCGGCGATTTGGCGCGCTTGTTGCCGGGTGGCGGGCTGGAGCGCCGTGCGGTCACGGAGTTGAACGACTGTCCGGCGCTCGCAGTGGAACTGCTTGCGCGGGTTACGCGGGCGGGTGGGTTCGCCGCTGTTGTGGGGTGGCCCGAACTCTCTCTCGCACGGGTGATCGACGAGGGGGAAGCGGCGCGGATCATCGCGGTGCCGGACCCGGGTGCGCAGCCGTGGGAGGCCACGAGCGTGCTCGTTGAGGGTCTCGATCTTGTCATCCATCACGGCGCGGCCGCGGAGCTCAGCCCTACGCGGGCGCGCCCCATCTTAGCGAAGCTGCGTGCGGGGCATGCGGCGCTCGTCACGGTAGGCCCGCACCTGCCGGGCGCGCGGTTGACGTTGCGCGGTGAGGTGACGACCTACCGGGGCATCGGCCGCGGGGCGGGACGCATTCGCGGTGTGGACCTTGCGGTGACGGCGCGGACGAAGCGGGGCGAGCAGCGCGGCACCGTAACCGCCGGGCAGCGGCGCCGTTTGGAGCTCGTATGAGCGCGCCAGCAGTGCGCAGAAAGCGGCATGGCTCGCGCGCGGCGGGCATGCGTGTTGCGGCGCTGTGGTTTCCGGATTGGCCGGTGCAGGCCGCGGACTTGGACGAGGAGGTGGCGCCGGGCGTGGTTGCGGGGCCGGTGGCGGTGGCGGCGAACCATCACGTCGAGGTGTGCAACGGACCGGCGCGCGGGGCCGGCGTGCGGCGTGGCATGCGCGTGCGTCAGGCACAGGCGGTGTGCCCGGAGCTGGTCGTCCTCGATGCAAACCCGGAGCGTGACGGCGCGGTCTTTGGGGCGATTGCGGACTCGCTCGATGACGTGGCGTCCTCGGTGGAGATCCTGCGGCCGGGGCTGGTGATCGTGGACCTCGCGGCGGCGGGTGCGTTCCATGGTGGGGAAGATCGCGCGTTGGAGATGCTCATCGACGCCACCGCACGCGCGGGTGTGGATTGTCTTGTGGGCGCGGCGGACGAGATTGCCACGGCGCTCATCGCGGCTCGGCATGCCGGGCGCGGCGCGGTTGTCGCGGCGGGCGAGTCGCGGGAGTTTCTCGCGGGTGAACCGGTGGGCGTGCTCATCGCGGAAGCAGCGCTGGGCGTGGATGCGCGGCTCGTGGAACAACTGGGCAAGCTTGGCGTGCGACGTTTGGGCGAGCTCGCCGGGCTGCCGCGCGGGCAGGTTGTCACGCGCTTTGGACAGGCGGGTGCGAAGGCCCAGTCCATCGCGCAAGCCACGCCCGACCGTCGTGTCGCGCCGGAGCTGGCGGTCACGGAGCTGCGCGTGGGGCTTACCCCGGAAGAGCCCATCGAGCGTGTCGATGCCGCTGCATTCGCCGCGCGCCAACTCGCCAGCTTGTTGCATGGCAAGCTCGACGCGGCGGGACTCGTGTGCGTGCGCCTCGAGGTCGTCGCGGAGTTCACGAGCGGCCAGCGCCTGGAACGCGTGTGGCGCACGCGCGAGGCCTTGGATGAGGAAGCGACGGCCAACCGGGTGCGCTGGCAGCTTGATGGGTGGCTGAGCACGGCGCGGGCGGCGGAGGCTGGGGGCATCGGAAGGCTGGAGCTTGTTCCGGTGGAAGTAGCGCCGCCGGAGGCGGGTGAGCTCTTTGGCGCGCGGACGAGCGATGAGCAGGTGCGGCGCGCGGTGGCGCGCGTACAGTCGCAGCTGGGCGTGGATAAAGTGCTGGTCCCGCGGCCGGCGGGCGGGCGCGGCGTGGCTGAGCGCGTGGAATTCGTGCCCTATGGCGAGGCGCGCGACCCGGCGCCACGGGGCACGTGGCCGGGCCGGATTCCGGGGCCGCTGCCGGCGCGGCTGGGTGGCGGCATGAACCATCCTGCTTCGCGTTTTTACCTGGTGAGCGCGAAAGATGAGCCGGTTATCGTTACGGCGGAGGCGGAGCTCAACGCCGAGCCCTATGCCGCGAAGTGGGGCGCGTACGTCTACCGCGTGGCGGGCTGGGCAGGGCCCTGGCCCGTGGATGCACAATGGTGGACGGCGGAGCCGGGAAGCCGAGTGGCGCGGCTGCAGCTCGTGGGACAAGCCGACGGCGAGGAGGTGCAGCGGGCGTGGCTGCTGTACTTCGCGCGCGGGGCGTGGCGTGTGGAGGCGGCCTATTTTTAGGACAGGATGTCGATGACCAGGCGCGTGGGTTCTTCGAGAGCCTGCACGGAGTAGGCGTGCTGGCCCTTGAGCCCGATGAAGAATTGGGAGCGGCCCTCAAAGGTGCCGACGGGAACGACTTGGGTGATAAAACCGCCGTGGCCGTCCGTGGTCTTCAGGCCGGGGTCGTCGTGGCCTACCTCGAAGGGGAGGACGGTGCCGTCGATGTTGACGTTGAGGGCGGCGTCGCCGTCGACCTTGACGGTGTTGCCGGAGCCCTGCTGCGTGGGGCGGTCCGTAAAGTCGATGAACCAGCCCGGCGTGCCGGTGCCTTCGAGATCAAAGACGACGCGCTCGAAGCCCTCGTGCTTGCCCGTGCGGATATTGGTGACGAGCAGCTGACTAGGCGCGCCGGGGCGCTCCGTCTTGAGGGTGGTGTTGGCGTCTCCCAAGGGAGTGAGTCCGGCGCCGGTATTCCCGGACTCGGCGGACGCGGCCATCGTCTTCAGCGTGGTGCTGGCAGACGAGGCCTCGTGTGCGGCCGGAGTGCTGGTGGGAGCGGCGGAGCATGCGGTGAGAGCCAGGACGCAGGCGGCGCCGAGAGCACACGCGAGTGCGGCGGACGGAGTGGCCTGAGAGGGATGCATTCCTCCACCGTAAAGGTTCACTGGAGAAAGCGAAAATTACTATCGTGAGAAAGCACATTTCTTAACCGGATTGTTGTCAAAGCTATGCTGGGGGACATGACTTCCACGCACAACTTGTGCTCCGACGCGTACCTGCACGGCGATCCGGAGCCGCTGCCCGGTACCGCGAAGCAAGAGTCCGTCTATGTTCTCTTTGAACAGCCAGGCCGGTGGTCGCACGACATTATGGACGGCCACACGTTTGGCGAGGAGCTCACGGCGCAACTCAAAGCGAAGATGAAGGGCCAGGCTGGCCTGCAGCTCATTCGCCTGCCAGGTCGTGAGGGCCGTGACGTCGGTAAGTTGCACCGTTGCTACCTCGTGTGGGCGAAGGAGCAGGTGATGGAGCTGCTCCTGCTGGAAAAGCCGGAAGACATGCTCGACCTGGATCTCACCGGTCCGGGCCGCAATGGCGGCGAGCCTGTCGATACCCCCTTGGTGCTGGTATGCACGCACGCCAAGCGCGACCAGTGCTGCGCTATCAAGGGCCGTCCGCTCGCTGCGGCGCTCAACGAGGAATTCCCCGGCAAGATGGTCTGGGAAGCCTCGCATATGAAGGGTCACCGCTTCGCGCCGACGCTGCTGCTTATGCCGTGGGCGTACTCCTTTGGCCGGCTCAATGAGGAGGCGGCGCGCCAGATGACGCGTGCGGCGCTGCGCGGCGAGATGTTTGTTCCCGCCAATCGCGGCTCCGGCCTGCTGCCCCCGCGCGGGCAGGTGGCGGAGCTGGCTGTCGCGGCCATGCTCACGGGGCTGCACTACGGCGAACTCGAGGTGGTAGACCCCGGCGAGGGTGCCGTCACCGTGCGCCACCCGGATGGGCGTGCGTGGCGTGTGACGCTTACCCAGCGCGAGGTTTACGGGATTGTCTCCTCGTGTGGGGACGAGCTGAAGACGTCGCAGGCGTGGGTCGCGGATTCCGTAGAGACGCTCTAGAACGAAGCGCGGCCCCGTCCTCGTGTGAGGGCGGGGCCACGCGCATGCGCGGGGACTTAGCGGCGCATGATCTTGGCGGAGAGCCAGTTGCCGAAGAACTGGGCTGCTTGGACCATGACGATGATGATAAGCGTCGCGACGACGGTGACTTCCCAGTCGAAGGAGCGGTAACCGTAGACGATGGCGAAGTCACCCAGGCCGCCGCCGCCCACGTAACCGGCCATCGCGGACATGTCGATGATGCCGATGAAGAGGAAGGCGTAGCCGAGGACCAGCGGGCCGAGGGCCTCGGGGACGATGACGGAAGTGATGATCTTCCAGGGGCTCGCCCCCATGGCGCGGGCGGCCTCAATAACGCCCGGGTCAATAGCCATGAGGTTTTGCTCGACGATGCGCGCCACGGCGAAGGTCGCAGCGATGACCATGACGAAGGTCGCGGGGTTACGGCCGATAGACCCGCCCATGACGGCAACGGTGAGCGGCTGGACGAAGGCCAGCAAAATGATGAACGGGATAGGGCGGACGAAGTTCACCGCGACGTTGATGAGGAAATAGATGAACTTGTTTTGCAGGATTCCGCCGGGGCGGGTGGTATAGAGCAGGACGCCCAACGCCAGGCCCAGGATGCCCGCCACGAGAAGCGTGACGGAGACCATGATGAGCGTGTCGACGATGGCGGTGACGAGGGTATCGCCTAGGCGATCCCAGTCTGCGGCGAGGGTGGTGACGGTCATCGCTGAATCTCCTCAATGTCGGTGGTGCGGGCAAGCGTGGCGTAGAACTCCTCGATGGCGGCGTCGGGGCCGTTGAGGCGGACCGTCACCTTGCCAAAGGAATGCCGCTGCAGCGTCGTGATGCCGCCGTGGACGATGGCGATGGTCACTCCAGCTTCGGCGAGCTTCGCCGCGGCGGTAAAGAATCCGGAGTGTTCGGTGAGGTTGACGGTAAACAGGCGTCCCTCGTGGGCGAGTAGGTCATCGGCCTCGACGAGGTCCGGGGTATTGCGCAGCGAGGTTGACACGAACTTCGCGGCGGTGTCCGTCTGCGGGTGCGAGAAAACCTCGTAGACCGAGCCGTTTTCGACGACGCGGCCGTTTTCCATGACCACGACGTGGTCCGCGATGGAACGCACGACCTCCATCTCGTGAGTGATGACGACGATGGTGATGCCTAGTTCCTTGTTGACGCGGCGCAGGAGTTCGAGGACCTCGTGCGTCGTGGTGGGGTCGAGGGCGCTCGTCGCCTCGTCTGCGAGCAGCAGGGAGGGGTTGACCGCAAGCGCACGAGCGATGCCCACGCGCTGCTTCTGGCCGCCGGAGAGCTGCTCCGGGTAGTTGCCGCCCTTATCGGCCAAGCCGACGAACTCGAGAAGTTCCTTGACGCGCTTGGTGCGCTCGGCCTTGGGCATGCCCGCCAGCTGCAGCGGGTATTCGATATTGCCTGCCGCGGTGCGGGAGGTGAGCAGGTTGAACTGCTGGAAGATCATGCCGATGTCGCGGCGGATGGTGCGCAGCTTCTTCTCCGGCAGGCCCACGATGGATGTGCCGTCGAGGAGCACGTCACCGGAGGTGGGCGTGTCGAGGGCGTTGATCATGCGCACGAGCGTGGACTTACCGGCACCGGAGTAGCCGATGATGCCAACGATCTGTCCGGGCTCGATGGCGAAGCTGACGTCCTGCAACGCGGCGGTTTCGGTCTTCTTGTTCTTGAAGACCTTGCTCAAGTTGCGGAACTCGACGCGCGTGCCGTGGCGTTGCGGCAAAGATGTGGTCACGAGTGGGGTCCTTTATGGGTTCAAACTATGGGTGTTCTTGTCGGGCTTTGAGTGTGCCCGACGCGGCTGACAATGTTGACTGCAGCGTCACTACAGCGTCTGCTGCACCGTATTTAACAAGAAGACGGTGGTGAAAAGGGGCGCGACCCCCGGTGCGTGCGCAGGGAGCCGGGGGTGCGGGAGTGAAAGGGGAAGGGGAGAGGGGGCGGGACTAGAGCTGCTCAGTGAGACGGTCGACGATGGCCTTGAGCTCCTCCGGGGTGCGCTCGACCTCAACCGAGGTGCCCTTGGAGTCCTCGGAGACGGCTGCCTGGACGGCATCGGAATGCCAGACCTCGGCGAGCTTGGTGATGTTTTCGTTGGTGGCGTCCTCGGCGCGAACGACGAAGGCGTTGATGTAGGGCTCGGCCTCTTCGGAGTTTGGGTCATCCTGGAAGACGGAGGTCGTCGGGTCGATGCCGGCGCGGTCGAGGAACGAGTTATTGATGATCGCCGGGGTGCCCTCGCCGTAGGCGGCCGGGGTCTGGGCGGCATCGACGGCGGTGACCTTCACCTTGGAGGCGCCCTCGTCGATATCGGCGATGGCCGGGGTAATGAGGCCTTCCTTCTTCAGCTTGACCAGGTCAGCCTGGACGAGCACGTTGATGGCGCGGCCCTGGTTGGTGGAGTCGTTCGGGATAACGATTTCCTGGCCCTCGATGCCGTCGAGGGAGTCGTGGTCCTTCCAGAACAGGGCGAGCGGAACGATCTCGGTGGCGACGATCGGCACGAGGTCGGTGCCGTTGGCCTTGTTGTACTCGGAGAGGAACTTGAGGTGCTGGAAGTTGTTGGTATCCAGGGCGCCCTGGTCGAGGGCCTGGTTCGGGGTGGTGTAATCCGAGAAGTTCTGGATTTCGACCTTGAAGCCTTCCTTCTTAGCTTCGTCCTCGAAGGCGGCCCAGGCCTTCTTGGAGGCATCCGTCGTGCCGACCTTGATGGTGGGGTTATCGCCGGAGGCGGAATCCGACGAATCGGAGGAAGAGCAGGCGGCGAGGCCGGTGGCGGAAATGGCCACGGCGGCGGTGGTGGCGAGAACGCGACGGAGGAACATGATGGAGACTTTCTTACTTGGGGTAATTTGCTGTTGCTCAACGTAGCAACGAACGAACCGCTTTGTCTATCCCGGGTCGGACGAACGGAAAGTTTTGATTGGAACGAGTTTTCGAAATATCATGTGGCGCATGAGGTTCAATGGAGGCGAGGCGCTGCCGTGGTCACGCGTGGAGCGCATCCTGTCCGGCCGCCCTGGGCCTACGCCCGTGCCTGCCGATGCCCCCTCGGCGCTCGAGGTGGCTCTCGCCGGGGCTTCCGATGCCGCCGCGCGGGGCCGCGCGCAGGGTCCCGCCTTTGCGGAGCTCCATGCCGTTTCGTCCTACTCTTTCCTTGACGGTGCCTCGGAACCAGAGGATATGGTTGCCCGCGCGCTGGAGCTGGGGCTCTCGGGGCTCGCGATCCTGGATAGGGACGGTTTTTATGGCCTTATGAAGTTTGTGGAAGCCGCAGCGGAGGCGGGTTTACCGGCGGTCTATGGCGTGGAGCTCTCGGTCGAGCGGGCGCCTGGCGACACGGCGCGCGGCACGCGGCCGGTGGGGATTGTGGCGACGGAAGGCCGGCGGCTCACGGTGCTCGCGCGCACGCCGGAGGGGTACCGGCGGCTGAGTCGACTCGTCGCCCGCGCGCGCATGGATGCGCGCGCAAAAGGCGAGGTTGCCTACCCGCCGCTCGAGGCGATTCTGGACGATCTGGGGGAGGAATGTCTCTATCTTCTGGGCCACGAGTGGATTGACTCTTTCGATATCTTTAGCGAAAGAATAAAAATAGACAGCTTGGTTTTGGAGTATGTCTGCGAGCAGCTGCCGGAGGACGCGGACCGCCACGCGGCGCTCGACGAGCTGCGCGACCGTCGGCCCGGGCTGCGCGCCATCGCGACGGCGCGGCCCGCGGCGGCGACCCGCGATCGCGCGCGGCTGGCCGGTGCAAAGCGGGCGCTTGCGCGCCGCAACTCCGTGGGCGAGGCGGAGCCTAATGCGCATCCCATGGGGGCGAGCTGGATGCGCGGCGGAGCGCAGATGGCGAAACTGCTGCCGGGGCGCCCCGAGCTGCTCGCGGAAACGCTGCGCGTGGTGGAGGAGTGCTCCTTTACGTGGACCTCGCTCGCCCCGCGTCTGCCGGACTATGGCGTGCCGGAGGGGCACACGGAGATGTCCTGGCTCGAGCACCTCACGTGGGAACGTGCCGAAGTCCGCTACGCTTCGCGTGACGCCGATATTAGGGAACGGGCGTGGACGCAGATCGAGTATGAGCTGGGGGTCATCGAGAAGCTCGGCTTCCCAGGCTACTTCCTCATCGTCTGCGACCTCGTGGACTTCTGTAAGAAGACGAATATCCTGTGTCAGGGTCGCGGCTCGGCGGCGAATTCCGCAGTGTGCTTCGCGTTGGGCATCACCAACGCCGAGCCGATTTCCGCGGGCCTGCTCTTCGAGCGCTTTCTCTCGCCGGACCGTGACGGCCCGCCCGATATCGATATCGACATCGAGTCAGGGCGGCGCGAAGAAGTCATCCAGTATGTCTACGAGTCACACGGGCGCGAGCGCGCGGCGCAGGTCGCCAACGTCATTACGTACCGGCGCAAGGGCGCCACGCGCGACGCGGCCCGCGCGCTGGGCTACCCGCAGGGCACCGCGGACGCATGGGCCAAGGGCAAGGGCGAGCCGCCGGAGAACGTGCGGCAGCTTGTGGAACAATTCAAGGGACAACCGCGGCACCTGGGCATTCACTCCGGTGGCATGGTGCTGTGCGACCGGCCGATTTCGGACGTCGTGCCCATGGAGTGGGCGCGCATGGAAGCTCGCTCGGTCCTGCAATGGGATAAGGATGACTGCGCGGCGGCGGGGCTCGTGAAGTTCGACCTACTGGGCTTGGGCATGCTGGAAGCTCTGCATCACATGCTCGATCTGGTGGAGGAAACGACCGGACGCGTGGTCAACCTGTGGGAGCTGGACCTCGCGGACGGGGAAGTCTACGACATGCTCTGCCGCGCGGATGCTGTGGGTGTGTTCCAGGTTGAGTCGCGCGCGCAGCTGTCCACGCTGCCGCGCCTGAAACCGCGGCGCTTTTTTGACCTCGTGGTGGAGGTGGCGCTCATCCGACCGGGCCCCATCCAGGGCGGCTCGGTGCACCCGTACCTGCGCCGCCGCGATGGGATTGAGCCGGTGACGTATGAGCACCCGGTGCTCGAGAAGTCGCTGGGCAAGACACTGGGCATTCCGCTGTTCCAAGAGCAGCTCATGCAGATTGCTGTCGACGCTGCGGGATTTTCCGGTGCGGAGGCCGACAGCCTGCGCCGCGCGATGGGCTCCAAGCGCTCGCCGGCGAAGATGGCGGCGTTGCGCGACCGCTTCTACACCGGCCTGCGCGAGACCAACGGCATCACGGGGCAGACCGCGGACACGCTGTGGAACAAGATTGTGGCGTTTGCGGCTTACGGCTTCCCGGAGTCGCACTCGCAGTCTTTCGCCTCGCTCGTCTATTTCTCGGCGTGGTTCAAGCGTTACTATCCGGCGCAGTTCTGCGTTGGCCTGCTGCGCGCGCAGCCCATGGGCTTTTACTCGCCGCAATCGCTGATCCAAGACGCGCGGCGGCACGGGATTTCGATCTTGCCGGTGGACGTCAATGCGTCGGGCAAGGAAGCCCGCGTCGTGCCGGTCGAAGGCTCTGCCAGCGGCTTTGGCATCCGCGTGGGCCTCAACCTGGTCAAAGGCTTGGGTGGGAAGGCTGCGGAGCGGGTGGAGGCGGCATCGGCAAGCGCGGCGTTTGTGGATATCTCAGACCTTGCACGCCGGGCGGACCTTAATGTCGAGCAGGTCGAGGCGCTTGCGACCGCGGGCGCGCTGGATTGCTTCGGCGTGGACCGCCGCCAGGCGCTGTGGCAGGCGGGCGTGGCCGCGACGGAACGCACCGGGATGTTGCCGGGGCTCTCCGCGATTGAGGCGCCGTCGCTGCCGGGGATGAGCGCGTTCGAGCTCATGGCCACGGACATTGCGGCGACCGGGGTGACGGCTGACCATCAGCCCATGGATTTCGTGCGCGCGAACCTAGAACTGCACGGCGTGCTCACGGCGCGCGACCTCAAGCGTGTGGAGGATGGCTCGCGCGTGCGGATCGCGGGGATTGTCACGCACCGCCAGCGGCCGCAGACCGCGTCCGGCGTGACCTTCTTTGGACTGGAAGACGAGACGGGGTTGCTCAACGTCATGGTGACGCCCGGGCTGTGGGCGCGGCATAAGACGCTCGCGCGCACGGCGCGGGCGCTCGTCGTGCGCGGCATCGTGCAGAATGCCTCGGGGGCGGTGACCGTGGCCGCGGACAAACTCGAGCCACTCGAATTATCCGAGTGGCTCTCAAGGGGGTCGCGGGACTTTAGATAGTGGCGGGTGTAGAGTCGGCGCGCTCGTCTGCGCTCATGCCCAGCGAGATGGTGCCGAGCTGGGTTAGCGAGACTCCAAACATAAGCACGCCAGCGAGCATGCCCGCGGAGCGGAGTACTTCTGGCCACGGGATGTCTGAACCAGTGAGATTGAGGAGCGGGAGGAATAGCAGCGCTACCATAAGTCCGCCCAGAACGAAGAGAGCGAAGCTCAACGAATGGGGGCGCGCGCGATCGATGCGTGCACGCTGGTATTCGTCCGCGAAACCGGGATCCGAATTGTCTTTGCCAATAGTCTTTTGGAGACCTCCAATCGCCACCAACATGAGGATTATGCCAAAGACCCAGAGATAAATGGCCCACTCTATCTCGAGGGAATTGAGCGCGACTGCAACAAGTAGCGGGACGAGGGAAACAAGTGCAAGGTGCAAGAAGTTCTGACGTGACATGGTCGTTTCCTTTGAACTAGGCGGGATGGGGTTATTCGGAGGAGATGAGCTCGTCGCGGTTGATTTTTCCGGCGAGGGAGCGGGTGACGGTGAAGGGGACAAAGGCGAGCTGGGCGCAGATGAGCTTGAAGTAGATGTGCGCGACGAAGACGCCGTCCATGAAGCCGGTGAGGCGGGCGCTGACCGCGATGAGGCCGGTAACGATGAGGAGCCCGATGCTCGCCATGAGCGCAGCGCGGAGACCATCGTTGCGGGCCTCGGCGAGGCGCTGGAGCTCGTACTCGTCGAGTGCCTCGGGGCGCGAGCCACAGGGACGGGCATTCGGGGCAGAAGCAATGTGTCTGTATTTAGGGAAACTGCAGCGTTTGGGTGTGTGCGCTGCAGATTTTCGTTAGCCTGAATGGGTAAGGAGTTAGTAGACCAATCATGGAAAAGCTTTCACGCAATGAATAGAGACAGCAGTAAGAAAAATTCTGACGGCGTCTCGGGGGTCTCGAATTCCTCCGGTGACCAAGCCGATGACCGCGCGTCGAACTTTGAACGCAACGCGCACGCCAGCCCGCGGGCCGATGCCCACGGGCTGAAACCAGCGACCACGGTGGAGCCCACCGTGGCGGACCGCAGCCGCACGCGCACCGCCAAGCGGATTCTCAAAGACATCATTTATCCGCACAATATCCACCCGGCGCTGGTGCCTGGCGTGTCCATCGACTCACAGAAAGTGCGCTACGGCGTGGATAAACCCATCCTCTTCGTCGTGGGTGGCCTCATCATCGCCTTCGTCGTCTGGGGTGTGGCCAAGCCACAACAGGTCTTTGACATCTCGTCTACGGCTCTGACCTGGGTCATGCACAACTTCGGGTGGGTCTTCACCACGCTCGCCGCCGGACTCTTGTTCTTCCTGCTCTACCTCGCGGTGTCGAAGTACGGGCGCATCCCGCTTGGCGTCGACGGCGAGGACGTCGAATACTCGACGGTGAGCTGGGCGGCGATGCTCTTCGGTGCCGGGATCGGCATCGGCATCATCTTCTTCGGTCCGTTCGAGCCGCTCACGTACTACCTCTCGCCGCGGCCGGGCGCTTATGAGGCGGCATCGGAAGAAGCAATCATGGGTTCGCTCGCCCAGGCTGCCATGCACTGGGGCATCAACGCGTGGGCCATCTACGCCGTGGTCGGCCTCGCCGTCGCGTACGTGTCCTATCGGCGCGGACGCGTGCCGCTCATGAGCTCCATCCTCATGCCGCTGTTCGGTGCGAAATCCACAGACTCGTGGCAGGGCCGCATCATTGATGGTCTGGCTATTATCGCCACGCTCTTCGGTACCGCGGCCTCCCTGGGCATCGGCGCCATGCAGATCTCCCAGGGCGTCACAGTCGTCTCTGGGTGGTCACCGACGGGCAACGCGCTCGCCATCGGCATCATCGTTGTCTTGTCCATTGGCACCATCATCTCCGCCGTGTCCGGCGTTGCCAAGGGCGTGCGCTGGTTATCTAATATCAACCTGGCACTCGCGCTCGTCCTCGCTCTGTTCTTCTTTATTGTCGGCCCTACCGCGTTCCTCGCCAACGTGCTGCCCGCGACGATCATCGAGTACATCTCCAAGTCTCCGGAAATGCTCAGCGCGAATATGGGCCAGGGCGAGGACATGCAGGAGTTCCTGTCGAGCTGGACCACCTTCTACTGGGCTTGGTGGGTGTCCTGGTCGCCCTTCGTGGGCGTGTTCGTGGCGAAGATTTCGCGCGGGCGCACCATCCGTCAGTACGTCTTCGGCGTGCTGTTTATCCCGTCGTTTATCATCGTTGCGGCGTTTACCATTCTGGGCGGTACGACCATGTGGATACAGCGCACGCAGGGCACCATCGCGCCGGATGGCACGGCGGACTCCATGCCGGCTGCGGCGGAGATCTTCTTTATCGTGCTCGACCACCTGCCGGGCGCGCAGTTCATCGCACCGGTGGTCGTCGTCATGCTCGCCGTCTTCTTCATTACGACGGCGGACTCCGCGTCCCTGGTGAACTCCCAGCTTTCGCAGCGGGGCAACCCACATCCCAAGAAATGGGTGACCATCTTCTGGGTGGCGTGTATGGCGGGCATCGCCGTCGTTATCCTCGTCGCCGGTGGCCAGCAGGCGCTGCAGGGCCTGCAGAACTTCATCACCGTCACGGCGTTGCCGTTCGCGTTCATCATCGTGCTCATGGTCGTCGCTCTCATTCGTGAGCTGCGCTTTGATCCAGCCGTCATTCGCCAGTCTTACGAGGAACACGCACTTGCCAACGCCGTGGTTCAAGGCGTGCGCGAGCACGGCGACGACTTCGCGCTTGCCGTCGAGCCCACCGAGCCTGACTCGGAGTACGCGGCCGGCGCCGATTTCGACTCCACCTCGGAAGAAGCCACCGAGTGGTACGTGCGCACGGACGAGGAAGGCACGCCCATCCCCTACGACTACGAGGAGGGTGAGTACATCTCCGAAGAAGAAGCACGTGAGCGTGGGCACGCGGATATCCAGGACGTTGTCGAGGCGATGGGGGAGGATACCGCCGCGACTGACAGCGTCGCGGAGGAAGACTCTGGCAACCAGAAGTAGCGCGAAGAAAACACTGGCCTTTTGCTAGTGTGACCATCATGAATCCTGTCGTTCCGCCGAATATGAATGCGGTCTCGCCCGCGCTGGTGAAGGTGCGCTATATCGTCAATCTCACGTGGACTGTCCTTTGTGCGGTGGCGTGCGTGGTGGCGGCGTACTTCTGGGGATCGTGGTGGCACATCGGTACGGCCTTCTTCGCCGTGCTCTTCGTATGGCTGCTGTGGCTCATTCCGGCGCAGGTGCGCAACATGGGATGGCTGGAGACCGAGGATGAGCTGCTCATTACGAAGGGAAAGCTGTGGCATACGTTCACGGTCGTGCCCTATGGCCGCATCCAGTTCGTGGATGTGACCGCGGGGCCCGTGGCGCGGGCCTATGGGATGAAGACGGTGAAGCTGCACACGGCATCGGCAGGCACGGACGCCACCATTGAGGGATTGCCGGCAGAAGAAGCTGACGCCTTGCGCGAACGGCTGGCAGTCCAAGCACGCGAGAGGATGAGCGGGCTGTGAGCCGTCACGCGCGTGGCCGCATGCCGGTCGACGAGGAGGGTTTCCGCCGCGTCCATCGCCTCACGCCGTTGCTGCGGTTCTGGTCGCTCATCCTGGCCATCGTCGCGATCTTTATCCTCAACTTCAACCTAGAGATGGTCGCGGACTTCGTGACCTACCTGCGCGACGGCCACTGGCGGGACATGGGGCGCGACTCGCTGCTCACCCTCGCGGGTTTTGTCGTGGTGTGCGTCGTCATCTGGTTCGTGAGCGAGCTGTGGTGGCGCAAGCTGGGCTTCAAAATCGACGAAGAAGAGGTATCGCTGCGCCACGGCGTGCTGTCTAATTCCTTCCGTTCGGCGCGCTATGACCGCATTCAAGCCGTCGACGTCGTCGAGTCCGTCATCGCCCGCATCTTCGGACTGGCGCAGGTGCGCGTGGAAACCGCCGGCGGCACCGCGTCGGTTATCCAGATTGGGTATCTGCCCAAGCCCGAGGCGGAGGAGGTGCGCCGCGAGGTCTTGGCGCACGTGCATGCGCGACCCATGGCGGACGGCGGTGCGGTGACAGAGTCGGAGGACGCGGAGCACTCGGCGGTCTTGCCGGAGATTCCCATTGGCCGCACGCTTCTCGCAGAGGCCCTGCGACCCGGCACCCTCGTGATGGTCGCCGTGGCTTTCGGCCTGCTTGCGTTACCGGTGGCGAATGCCTCGGTTATCCCCATCATCGTTGGTTTCGTGCCGTCTATGTGGAATCTCGTCGACACCTCGTGGCGTTTTAGCGCGCGCCTCGACGCGGACCGTGGCGTCCTCAACGTGAACTATGGTCTGGCGGATAGGCGCCGGCAGGCTATTCGTCTCTCGCGCATCCATGGCGTGCGCGTGTCCCAGCCGTGGACGTGGCGGCCTTTCGGCTGGTACGAGGTGCACGTCTCCGTCGCTGGCTATGGCACGGCAGGCGGCAAGCAGTCGGGTTCCACGCGCATCGTCCCGGTGGGCACGCGCGAGCAGGCGCTCGCGATGTTCGCGGTGGTCTCCGATCTCTCGCCTGCGGAGATCGACGCCGTAGCCCTGCCAGAAGGCCATACCCAGCCCACGTTTACCTCGCCGCGCCGGGCCTGGTGGGCGTCGCCCATGGACCGTGCGCGCCAGTCGGTGACCCTGCATGAGGGCGTAGCCATCGTCCATCGCGGGCGGCTCACGCGCCGGGTCATGGCCGTCGCGTTGCCGCACATCCAGGAGGTCACCTATAAGGCGGGGCCGCTCGCGCAGCTGCTCACAGTGGGCACGGTGCGCTTCGAGCTCGTCAACGGTCCCGTGAAGATGGCCGCCGAAGAGCTCGAGCCTGCCGATGCCGCCCTCCTCATGGAGCGCCTGCGCGCCCGGCGTCTGCCGGAGCTCGCCGCCGTGCCCGAGGCCGGGGACGGCGAGCCAGAAGCCTAAGACGGTGAGCTTTACTCCGGCGTGGATTCGGGCTTGTGCTTGAGGGTGTCCTCCCACGCGCTGATCTTGCGCAGAGCACGTCGAGGCGGGACTAGACAGCTCCCTCAAAGCCCAGCTGGCGCCACGCCTCGAAGACGGCGGTCGAGGCGGCGTTCGACAGGTTCATCGAGCGACGCGCGGGCATCATCGGAATGCGGACCTGCTCGGTGATGCGTGGGTGCTCGAGATGTTCCTTGGGCAGGCCGGTGGGCTCGGTGCCAAAGAGGAGCACGTCGCCGTCGCGGTACTCGACATCGGTGAACCACTTGGTGGTGTGCGTGGTAAAGGCAAAGACGCGCGCGCCGGGTAGGGCATCCATGCAGGCCTGGAAGTCCTTGTGGATCTGTAGATCTGCCAGGTCGTGGTAGTCGAGGCCAGCGCGTTTTAAGTGCTTGTCATCGAAGTTGAAGCCCAGCGGCTCAATGAGGTGGAGCGTGGCACCGGTGACGGCGGCGGTGCGAATGGCATTGCCCGTATTAGTAGGAATGACGGGGTTATCAAAGACGATGTGCAGCTGGCTCATAGTGCTCAGTCTAGGATGGTGGGCATGAGCGCTACCAAACTAGACGGCACCCTGTACCGCGACGAGATCTTTGCAGACCTGGCCACTCGTGTGGCGAAGCTCAAGGAGCAGGGGGTGACCCCGGGCCTGGCGACGGTCCTCGTGGGCGACAACCCGGGCTCCCATTCCTACGTGAAGATGAAGCACCGTGACTGCGAGCAACTGGGCATCAACTCCATCCGCAAGGATCTGCCGGAGGAAACCACGCAGGAAGAACTCGAAGCTGTCATCGACGAGCTCAACGCGGATCCGAACTGCACGGGCTACATCGTGCAGCTGCCGCTGCCCAAGCACCTCGACGAAAACAAAATCCTCGAGCGCATCGATCCAGACAAGGATGCCGATGGCCTCCACCCGGTGAACCTGGGCAAGCTGGTTCTCAATGAGCCGGCCCCGCTGCCGTGCACCCCGAACGGCTGCATCCACCTGCTGCGCCGCTACGGCGTGGAGCTTGATGGCGCCAAAGTCGTCGTCATCGGCCGTGGCGTCACGGTCGGCCGCCCTATCGGCCTCATGCTCACCCGCCGCAGCGAGAATTCCACCGTCACGCTGTGCCACACCGGCACGAAGGACCTTGCCGCGGAGACCCGCGAGGCGGACGTCATCATCGCTGCCGCCGGCAAGGCACACATGCTCACCGCGGACATGGTCAAGGAAGGCGCGGCCGTGCTCGACGTCGGAGTCTCCCGCGTCGACGGCAAGCTCGCTGGCGACGTGGCCGAGGACGTCTGGGAGAAGGCCGGTTTCGTCTCCCCGAACCCGGGCGGCGTGGGCCCTCTCACGCGTGCGTTCCTTGTCTACAACATCGTCGAGCGTGCCGAGCAACTTGCTGCCCAGGCCTAAGAGCGTGCACGGCATGGAGCCACAGCGCGACCAGCACGACCCGCGCCGCTCGGTTGCTCGTTCCGCGTCTGCGCAGACGACTCCGGAGGGGCTGTCCCTGGCTAATCCGCACGACATCGGTCTCAAGGCCTCGCGGCTGCCGAGCACCGTGCAATGGGTGATGATTGGGATCTTCGTCGTGTTGGTGGCGGCATCGGCAGGCTTTGCTGCGTTTGAACACTGGCGGCGTGCGTCCTTTGCGCTGGGTACTGGGCTGCTGTGGCTCACCGTCGTGCGTCTGACCTGCGACTCAGAGCGCGTGGGCATTCTCGCGGTGCGTTCGCGCCACTTTGACGCCGTCTTCACCGCAGCTGTGGGCGCGGCGATGCTTTTCCTGTCGACGTCGGTGGACGCGCTGGGGAGTTAGTCGTGCTGTAAGCGCGTCATGGTGGCTATCGATCGCAAGTGGACCCAGATTCAGCTTCAGGCGCGCGAGGCACTCGCGCGTTTCGGCGTGAAGTTCTAGGCGCGCGGCAGCACATGCTCCGGAGAGTGTGAGTGCGGCGTCGGCGATTAGATGTAGTATTCGTCGCCGACGTAGGCCGGGCCGAAGTTCAGGCCATCCGGCGCGGAGAGCGTGAGGAAGTTGCGCAGGATGCGGTCCATCTGGCGTGTCTCGGTGAGGAAGGCGTCGTGACCGACCGGGGAGACGACCTTCGCCATGGCGAGGAGATTGCCGAGGTTGCGGGAGAGGTGTTCCTGCTGGTGGTAGGGGTACAGAATGTCTGTGTCCACGCCGACGACCATGGTGGGAACTTTGCTTTGGGCGAGCGCTTTGATGAGTCCGCCGCGGCCGCGGCCGATGTCGTGGCGGTTGAGGGATTCCGTGAGCGCAACGTAGCTGCCGGCATCGAAGCGATCGGCGAGACGAGCGCCCTGGTAGTCCAAGTAGGAGTTCACGGCGAAGCGTTGGTCGTTGCTGCGGTAGGGACCCAGAGGATTTTCGCCGCGCTGGGGCTGGGCGCCGAAACGCTCGTCGATTTCCTGCTCACCGCGATAGGTGAGGTGCGCGATACGGCGGGCGGCGGCGAGGCCGTCGCCGGGGACTTTGCCGGTGGAGTAGTAATCGCCGCCGACCCAATTCGGGTCGCGCACGATGGCGGAAATCTGTGCGGTTTGAATGCCTATCTGCCAGCCGGAGGCACGCGCGGACACGGCGATGACGCAGGCGGCGTCCATCTTTTCGGGATAGAGCAGCGTCCATTCCAGCGTGCGGGCACCGCCCATGGAGCCGCCGATGACGGCGTGGACGCGGTGAATGCCGAGCGCGTCGAGGAATTGCTTTTCCGCCTGGACTTGGTCGCGAATGGAAAGTGCCGGGAAGCGTGAGCCCCAGGTGCCGCCGTCCGGGTGTTTGCTGGCGGGGCCGGTAGAGCCCTTGCAGCCGCCGATGACGTTGGTGCATACGACGCACCAGCGCGTGGTGTCGAGCGCCTTGCCAGGTCCGATGAGATCGCCCCACCAGTCCGCTGCGTCGGAGTCGCCAGTGAGCGCGTGCTCGATGAGGAGGACGTTATTGGCGCCATCCGGGTCGCCGGCGAAAGCACCCCAGTGCTGATAGGCAATGGTCGCCGCAGGGATTTCGGCGCCCGCCTCAGTCCGCAGGGTTCCGATATCGGTGAAGGCGAGCTCGCCTTCGAGCGCGAACGTGGGGTACGACATCTAGCGGCGATCCTTTCTGCGGAGGGGCGAATCGATTTCATGGCGAAACCCGGATTGAGTGTCCAGGCGTCTGGTTCAAAGTGTAGATGAACCGCTTGGTCTGTTTTGGTATTAGATTCATGTGCGGTAGCGGCGGCGTGCTGTCGTGACGGAGCGGCGGACGTTGGCGATACTTGGAGTGGATGACTTTTCCTCATGAACGCGCGCAGCGTCAATGGCCAAGTCCCCGCCGAGAGCATCGCGAAGGAGTGGGTCGAGACCCTCGACCTGTAAGCAACCTTGACGCAGAAATCCCGCCGCTCGCGTTTCCCAGGACGCGAGCGGCGGGACTTTTGTGGCACGCGCGGCCTCCAGGAGGAGCGGCCGCGGAAGAAAGCGGGGCCAGCATGAGCCGGCCGATGTCCAGCGTTTGCTGACCGTTGGCTGGTGAGGTGCGGTTAGGCGATGGCCGCGAAGCCCAGCTCGAGGTCGGCGAGGATGTCCTTGATGTCCTCGATGCCGACGGACAGGCGAATGGTGGCCTGGTTGATGCCGGCGACGCGCAGGCCCTCTTCGTCCGACTGGGAGTGCGTGGTGGTGGCCGGGTGGACGACGAGCGAGTGGGTGTCGCCGATGTTGGCCAGGTTAGAGTGCAGCTTCAGGGCGTCGATGAAAGCCCATGCGACCTCCTTGGCGTCGCGCTCGCCCGGGGCGATGTCGAAAGAGAGAACGGAGCCGGTGTACTCGGCACCGATCTTTTCCTTGACCGCCTTGTACGGGGAGTCCGCGAGGCCCGCGTAATTGACCTTGGCGACCTTGTCGTGGCCAGCGAGGTACTCGGCGACGGCCTGCGCGTTCTCGTTGTGCTTGCGCACGCGCAGGGAGAGGGTCTCCAGGCCGGTGAGGGTGAGCCAGGCATTGAACGGGGAGACGGCCGCGCCGGTGTCGCGGAGCAGGCCCGCACGAGCCTTGAGGGCGAACGCCGGGGCGCCGAGCTCGGCGTACTTGAGGCCGTGGTAAGCCTCATCCGGCTCCACGAAATAGGGGAAGACGGGCTTGTCGTCGCGCTCGACGGTCCAGTCGAACTTACCGCCGTCGACGAGGATGCCGCCCACGGCGGAACCGGAGCCGGAGTAGAACTTCGTGGTGGAGGCGACGACGACGTCGGCGCCGAGTTCCAGCGGGCGAACAAGCGCCGCGGTGGCGATCGTGTTGTCGACGATGAGCGGAACATGGTGCTTGTGAGCGACCTCGGCGACGGCTGGGATATCGAGGACGTCAGCGATGGGGTTGCCGAAGGTCTCACCGTAGAAAGCCTTGGTATTCGGCTGGACGGCCTTCTCCCACTCGGCCGGGTCATCCGGGTTCTCGAGGAGGGTGACGTCGATGCCCAGGCGCTTCAAGGTGACGGCGAACAGGGTGGTGGTGCCACCGTAAAGGCGCGCGGAGGAGACGATGTGGTCGCCGGCAGAAGCGACGTTGAGGATGGCGGCGGTCTCAGCGGCCTGGCCGGACGCGAAAGCCACGGCGGCGACGCCGCCTTCCAGGGCTGCGATGCGGCGCTCGAGGGCGTCCACCGTCGGGTTGGTCAGGCGAGTGTAAATCGGGCCTGCATCCGAGAGGTTAAAGCGAGCGGCAGCGTGCTCGGCGCTGTCGAAGACGTAGGACGTCGTCTGGTAAATCGGAATGTTGCGCGAGTTCGTCGAGCCATCCAGATCCTGCCCTACGTGGAGGGCACGGGTTTCGATGGACCAGTCGGCGAAGTTGGTGTTGTCATATTTCGTAGTCATGCCAGAAACACTAGACCAAGCTGTCCAAACGTGGCCAAGGATTCCAGGAGTTCCGCGCATTTCACCCGGTAGGGGTACGAATAAAATTAGACCGAGCGGTAAATAGATACGCTCGATCTAGGGCTCCGCAGGGAGAGGGGTGGAGTGTGGCCGCTACTGGGCGGCGGAGCTCTTCTTGCGGTTCTGGATGAGGTACCAGATGCCCAGGATGGCGCCGAAGAGGATGAGGGCTGAGGCGACGAAGACGACGGCGACGAGCATGGTCTCGTGCGGGTCGTTGAGGAAGATCATGGACACGATGGCTGCGAAGAAGATGGCGGCAAAGAGGGTGATGACCCAGTTGCGCTTGGTGTGTTCTGCGAAGTTCATGATCCAAATAATACGGCTTTTTCGGTTTAATTCAATATCTCGGCCGCGCGATTGGAAAAGTTTCCTATATGGCCACTAGTGACCAAAGTCATATATTCGGGGCTATAAGTTGAATAATGAAGTTAAATTATCCGGGTTCTACCGTAAAAATTGCAGCGAGCGGGATTGGTGTGGCTACATCCTTTGGGGTGTGAATGGTCACTCTGTTCGTGTGTCAAGGCGCGCTCTACCTCTTTCGGTTGACTTCATTTGTGGCAGTGGAAGTGCCGCGCTCTATTTAAAACTGGATTTTCCGTTCATAATTATCCGTGGTGGACTCCGTCCTTGGGGCCCATGAATATCTCTAATGCACCGCGCTCTCGCTCGTTCCGTGTGCATCGTGTGAGTACAACCGCGTGAGTACAGCCGTGTGAGTACAACACTGAGCACAACGCTGTATCTCATTGGTGTGCACGGCGACGTGGAAGCGGTGTTCACTATCTGAATCGACAGGAAGATACATGTCTATCACCACTAGCAGCGAAGACCGGTCCAAGCCGGTACTGAAGCTGAGTAGCGTGTGGGTGCAGGGTGTCGCTCTCGTCATGATCTTTGGCTTCTTGGTCATGGGTTTCTTGGCGTACCGTACCTACACCGCCTCAATGCCCCTGCCCGACAAAATCGTGTCACAGTCGACCGGCGAGACCATCCTGACTAAGGAAGAGATCCTCAACGGCCAGGCTCTGTACCAGGCTCGTGGTTTGCAGCAGTATGGCTCAGTCATGGGCCACGGCGCGTACCTCGGCCCCGACTACACTGCAGAGTACCTGCGCATGGCGGCCGACAAGGCGCGCGAACTCAATGACCAGAACGGCTACCCGGACTTCATTGATGAAAACGTCACGCCGGAACAAGCGGTCATCGACGAATTCCGTACCAACCGTTACAACGAGGACACCAAGGTTCTCGAGTGGACGGACAACCAGATTGCTGCCTTTGAGTTCAACAAGGCCTATTACGCCAAGTACTTCGGCGAGGATTCCCATGAAAAGGGCCTTCCTTCCGAGTTCATCACCGATGACAAGCAGATCAACAACCTGGTCGGTTTCTTTGGCTGGACCGCGTGGGCCTCGGCCGCTGAGCGTCCGGGCCACGATTACTCCTACACCAACAACTGGCCTGCTGAGCCGCGTGTGGATAACGGCCCGACCGCTGACCTCGTCGTGTGGTCTGTGCTCTCGCTCATCGCGCTCATCGGCGGCACCGGCCTCATCTTCGCCATCTACGGCCGCTGGTCCAAGTCCATCGGCTGGCACGCAGAAGAGGCTCCGAACCTTGACTTCACTCAGCCGAGCGAGGTGGGTCTGACCAAGTCCCAGAAGGTTGTCGCCTGGTTCGTCCTCGTCATCGTCTTACTCTTCCTCATCCAAGCTCTCCTAGGCGCGGCCTCGCAGCATTACCGAACCGAGCTCACTGGCTTCTTCGGCATCCCGTTGCAGGAGATCCTCCCGTACAACGTGTCGCGTACCTGGCACCTGCAGCTGTCCCTGCTGTGGACCGCAGGTGGTTTGCTTGCCGCCGGTATCTTCATTGCATCCTTCGTGGGCAAGAAGGAACCGAAGGGCCAGCACTGGCTCGTGTGGTTCCTGCTCGGCGCGATCGCCTTTGTTGTCTTCGGCTCGATGGCCTTCGAGTGGCTGTCCACCATGGGCTACATCAAGGAAGGCACGCTGTTTTCTCAGCAGTGGGAGTTCCTTGACCTGCCTCGCTTCTTCCAGGTGCTCCTCACCGTGGGCATGTTCGTGTGGATCTTCATCCTCTTCCGCCAGCTGCGTGGCCGTTTGAAGACTGAGAACAAATCCAACATGCCGTGGATGTTCTTCTACGCCGGCATTGCCATCCCGGCGTTCTACGCCGTGGGTAACTTGGCTGGCTCGGAGACGCACATCTCCGTCGCCGAGTTCTGGCGCTTCTGGGTCGTCCACCTCTGGGTGGAGGACTTCCTTGAGCTGTTCACCACCGTGATGGTGGCCTACGTCTTCGTCCTCCTGGGCGTCATTCGCGAAAAGATCGCCCTGGGCATTATCTTCCTCGACATCATCCTGTACTCCACGGGTGGCGTCCTGGGTACCATGCACCACCTGTACTTCTCCGGTACGCCGGTCGAACACATGGCTCTCGGTGCCTTCTTCTCCGCAGCCGAGGTCGTCCCGCTGACCTTGCTTACCGTAGAGGCCTGGACCTTCATGCAGCTCGGTTCCCGTCAGCGTGCCTCAGGCGAGCGTCCGTTCCCGCACCGCTGGGCCGTCATGTTCCTGGTTGCCGTGGGCTTCTGGAACTTCCTGGGCGCCGGTATCTTCGGCTTCCTGGTCAACCTGCCTATCGTCTCCTACTACGAAATCGGTACGGCGCTTACCGCCAACCACGCGCACGGCGCCATGATGGGTGTCTATGGCTTCCTGGCCCTCGGCCTGTCTGCCTTCGCCCTGCGCTACCTCATCCCCAAGGACAAGTGGTCAGATAAGGCCATGGCATGGTCCTTCTGGCTCACCAACCTGGGTCTGCTGTGGATGGTTGTCATTTCCCTTCTGCCGCTCGGCATCATGCAGCTCTACGAGTCTGTTGCTTCCGGGTATGTCGAGGCACGCTCCCTGGGCTACATCACGGAGCCGGGCAACTTCATCATGGAGTGGCTGCGTATGCCGGGTGACGTCATGTTCCTTGCCGGTATCTTCCCGTTCCTGTGGATGGCGCTCAAGGGCGTGCTCTACAACAAGGAGATCCCCACCATCGAGGAGCACCCGACCGATCCGCTCTTTAGCATCATCGCTCCGGATGACGATGACCACGCCGGTGAGATTCCGGTCGGCTCCTCCGTGGGCCTGGTCTCTGGTGGCAAGGGCCGTGTCGACGATCGTCGCCGCGTGGCTGGCCGGAAGTACGGCTACATCGACGAGCGCGGTGCGTTCGTTGAGGAAGTCGATCCGGATTCCGGTCGCGGCGACTCGGCGGCCTCCGGTCCGCAGGATCCGAAGTTCGATTCCCGCACGAAGTGGGGCGGCACCTACGGGTCCGACAAGCGTAACGGTGCTGACGGCACCGACGCTGATAAGAAGTAAAAGAAAGGCAAGCGAACATTCGTTATGGACGCACCTGGAATCTTTACCGTCCTCGCGGCGGCCTATGGTCTCTTTCTCGTCGCGGTGGCGTGGGGCTTCGACCTTATAGCGAAGCAGACCGCGAACCGCACGATGAGTAATCAGGCGGGCACGTTCCGTTATCTCGAGGAACACGATGCCTGGCAGTGCCCCGAGGATCAGTGGCTGTGGCCATCGAGCTTCGATCCGGAAAACCGCGTCATGCGCTACCGCGCAAACCCGACGGTGTGTAATACCTGCCCCGTCAAGGACGCCTGCACGGTCTCGCACCATGGCCGCGAGGTCACCCGTCAGCTCGATCCGTGGCCGCACTCGGATTCCGGGCGTTTCCATCGCGGTATCGCTCTGGGAGTCGCTGCGATGGCATACCTGTTGCCGCTGTGCTCGATGATCACCAACCACTCGCTCTCGGAGATTCTCATCTCCGTCGGCACCCTCATCGTCATCACGGGCCTCGGCGTGTACCCGTTGGCTCGCCATCTGTGGAATACGCCGTCGAACGCACCGAAGATTGTGGTGCCGGAGATGAGTAACCGCGAAGCCGAGCTGTCTGCGCAGATTGACCGCTTCAGCTCGAAGTACGGAAATAGTACGCGGACGCGTTATGGCTCGGATCGCCGCAAGGAAAAGGAAGCAAGTTAAATGTCAGCATTCGTCTTTTGGCCGATCGTGATCGGCATTATTATCGCGCTCATTATCGTGTTCTTGATGTATTCCCTGAAGGTCATCAAGCAATACGAGCGCGGTGTGGCGTTCCGCTTTGGCCATTTGCGTCCGCTCCTGCAGCCGGGCTTGCACTTCATGTGGCCGGGAATCGACAAGCTTGAGCGCGTTGATCAGCGTGTGGTGACGCTGACCATCCCGCCGCAGGAAATCATCACCAAGGACAACGTCTCCGTGCGCGTCAACGCCGTGGTCATGTTCGAGGTGACGGACGCTGAAAAGGCCGTCCTGCAGGTCGAAAACTACGCCGTCGCGACCTCCCAGATCGCCCAAACCACCCTGCGTACCCTGCTGGGTCGTGCGGACCTCGATGATCTCCTTGCTCACCGCGAGGAACTCAATGAGGACCTGGCCACTATCATTAACGGCCAGACCGAACGTTGGGGCGTTATCACCCGCATCGTGGAGATCAAGGACGTGGAAATTCCTGAGATGATGCAGCGCGCCCTGGCCCGCGAGGCGGAGGCCGAGCGTGAGCGTCGCGCAAAGGTCATTTCCGCGCACGGCGAACTTCAGTCCTCGCGTGAGCTGCGTGAGGCCGCTGAGGAGCTGGGCAAGGCTCCGGCCGCGCTGCAGCTGCGCTACCTCCAGACCGTCCTCGACCTGGGCGCAGACCAGAACTCGACCATCGTGTTCCCGCTGCCCATCGACATCATGGGCGGCTTCATGGAAAACCTGGGCACCTTCTCCAAGGGCTTCCAGGACTTCAACAAGAACATGTCGCAGCTCTCCGGCAAGACCGAGACTGCACAGTCTGAGAAAGAGTCTTAGAACGCACCTGAGAAGGAGCTACGCGGTGTAACTCCGCAGACACCAACGCCGGCCCGTCCCATCACATGATGGGGCGGGCCGGCGTCGTGTATGAGTGCCTAGAACTCGACGGTCTCACCGGTCTCGACACGCTGGTATCCGGGCACGCCCACCTTGCCCAGCATGCCGTCAGTAATCGCCTTGCCGCCGGGGGAGAGCACCGCGTCGTGGATGGGGATGGTCACGCGTGCGCCAACCTTGACTGCGTAGTCTGCGGCCTCGGACCCCTTGACCCACGGCGCCGCAATCGGCAGGAGGAGTACCTCAACGGGCAGAGGACACTCGACGTATTCGTCGCCCGGATGGAGCAAGCCATCCATGTAATATCCCAGGTTCTCTGGCCGTGGCAGTGACGGGTGGATCTCTGCGTGCTGGCCACCAAAGACGCGAATGTGCTGGCCCAAAATGTCGAACTCCGAGTCACGCTGCACCACCGTGTCTTCCGCGCGGTCACCCAAAGCCGCGATAGCTTCGGCCGTGCCCCACACCGGCAGGCCGGAGTCGCGCACCGCGTCGACGTTGAGGTGGTCCGGATGCGCGTGCGTGAGTAGCACCGCGTCCGCGGACTTCAGGCACGCCGGGTCGGTGAGTGAACCCGGGTCGATAATGATGGTGCCCTCAGGCGCGTCGATGGCGATGGCGGAGTGGCCGAGCATGGTGAGCTTCATGCGTCCCAGCCTAGCTGCGCCACACGACGCGCCGTTGAGGTTTATCCGAACGTGAACGAAAACAGCTCCACGCCCGGGGTCACCGCCAGATGGAGCGTGCCCTCTCGGGCCGCGTCCCCGCGCAGGAGGTCAATCGTCCCGTCCTCGGTAACCGGAATCTCCTGAGTCGTGTCGCCATCGGACACTGTGATGGTCCCGCGCCCTGCAACGACCACCTGGACCCACGCCGCGTGGTAGGCCAGATCCACCGTCGCGTCGCGGCCCGCGGTAATCGGCTGACCCGCCAGCGTCCACTCGCCACCCAGCGCGTAGCGCCCCTGCCGCGGCGTCACCGCCGTGAAGGAATGCGTGCCATCAACATACTCGGCCGCCGGGTTGTCGAAATACCGCGCGCGGTCGGTGCCCAGGTACGTTTCCGGATTGCGGTCGGCTGCACCCACGGCGGCCTCAGTGCTCTCGACCGGCGTGGGTAGGCGTACCTGCGGGTCGCGTTCCTGCAGCAAAGAACGAATCTGGTGCTCCGTCTCCGCGTAGTCGCCCTCGCCCGCGTGGCTGCCGCGCAGTTGCCCCTGCGCGTCGACGAGGTAATGCGCCGGCCAGTATTGGTTGCCGAAAGCACGCCACGTCGCGAAGTCATTGTCCTGTGCGACGGGGTAGGCAATGCCTTGCTCCGCGGCCGCGCGGCGCACGTTGGAGGACTCGCGTTCAAACGGGTATTCCGGCGCGTGGATGCCCACGACCTCCAGGCCGTAGTCCTTGTACGTGTCGTAGAGCTTCGCGATATGCACGTTGTTGCGCTGGCAATTGATGCAGGCATACGCCCAAAAATCGATGAGCGTCACCTTGCCATTCGTGCGCGGGTCCACGGGTGTATCCGTGTTGAACCAGCCGGTGAGCCCGGCAAATTCCGGGACCGCACCCGAGCTTGCCGATGCCGCCTGTACCTCGGGTTGGCTGAGACTTGGCAGCTTCTGCTGGAGCCAGGCCGGTGCGCCCGTGGCGATCGCACCTGCCATGGCGATGACGAGGAAGCCCGAGGTGAGGCGCACGCCGCGCTGATGTGACTGGAAGAAGCTCACGCGCCGGCCGATCTGCTCACCGCCGAGTGCAAAGATGAGGAGCGGCACGGCCACGCCCACGGCAAAGGACAAACACAGCACGAGGATATGGGCGTCGACGTGGCCCGTGGCGCCCGCCACGCTGATGGCGGCGAGGACCGGCCCGGCGCAAGGAACAAAGACGACGCCGAGCGCGAGCCCCACGAGGAACCCGCCCTTGTCGCGAACCTTGGCCTGCAACCCGCCGGCCTTCGGCAGCTTGAGAAACGGCCACTCGAGGAGCTCCTGGACCTTGGGGAAGATCATGCCCAGTCCCACGAGTACGAGGAGACCCAGGCCCACCTTCCATACGAGGTCACCGGGCAGATGCAGGGCGTTGAGCGCCGTCGTGGCAAAGAGCGTGACGGCGGTAAAGCTCGTGACGAGGCCTGCGATGATGAGCCACGGCCGCGCTCGTGAGCGCTCCTCGCCAGGCGCGCCGCTCACGGCCAGCACGAGCGGGAGAATAGGCAGGATACAGGGGGAGATGCCCGTGATGAGCCCTCCGGCAAGCCCCACTGCCAGGGTGGTGAGCGTAGTCGAGACCATGATGGTTTCCTTCTTTCAGACGGTTCTTTCGTACGGTCTGCCCTTTATTCGGCGCCGAGCCCCGGTGCGGATGGCTTGAAAAAAGTTTTCGTCGATTCCAATCCGCCCCAGCCGCGTGCTCCGAATGAGTTCACGTAAGGCCGCGCACCCCCGCACGGCAGAACCCGTTACCTCTAAAGGAGAACACTCATGAAGATCAAACTCATCGCCGCCGCTACCGCCCTCGCGCTCACTGCCACTGGCTTGGCTGCCTGCAATGACACGAAGAACACTCCGGCGACGGAGACTCCCTCGATGGCTCCTTCGGATGCCATGATGTCGGATTCCATGGCTCCGTCCGGTGCCGTGGCTTCTGACTCGATGGCACCTTCTGACTCCATGATGTCCGGCGAGATGAAGCCCTCGGACGCGATGATGTCGGATTCCATGCAGCCCTCGGATTCGATGATGTCTGATGAGATGAAGCCGTCAGACGCTATGATGACCGACGAGATGATGTCGGACGAGATGATGACCGAAGCGCCTATGTCCGGCTCAATGTCACACTAAAGATGTCCGCTCCCGTCCTCGAGGGGAAGGTAAGATCAACGTCCGTGTCGACAATGTCTCCCGATAAGCTAGATCGACTCAACGACTTGCTCGTTGCGTCTGCGGCGGGGGATACGCATGCCTTTTCCGAGTTCTACGACGCACTGGCACCGCTCGTCTACGGCGTGACGCTCCACGTTCTGCGTAATCCGGCTCTTGCTGAGGAAGTCGCCCAAGACGTCTTCGTCGAGGTGTGGTCTAAGGCCGCAAACTTCGATCCGGCGCGGGGTTCGGCACGCACCTGGGTGGGACGCATCGCCCACGGCCGCGCGGTGGATCGCCTGCGCTCGCACATCGCGAGCGTCGAACGGGATGACCGCGAAGCCACGCTCCGCGCGGCGCTGCGGGGTGATGACGTGGAAACAGACGCGCTCGACCGTGTGGAGTCGCAGCGTCTGCGCGCCGCCGTCGCTGCTATTGGTGAACCCCACAGCACGGCGGTGGAGCTGGCCTTCTTCGGTGGCCTCACCCACGCCGAGCTGGCAGAATCAACGGGAGTACCGCTGGGCACCGCAAAGACGCGCGTGCGCGATGGCGTCCGCAAACTTAAGGAACTGATGGCGAGGGAGGAACGATGAGTAATACGCGTGAATTCGACGACGCGAGCTTTGAGAACTTCCTCGACTCCGTGCCCGAGGTCGAGCCACCGGCCCGTCTGAAAGACGCTGTCTTCGAGCGCCTCGAGCGCACGCCACAGGAACCGACCACTGTGGTTGCCGGGGGCGGTAACGACAGCGGCAGTGGTGACGGCGGCGTCATTGACCTCGGCGCGCGGCGCCGGCGTCCTTGGTTCGCGGTGGTCGCCGCGGCGCTCGTTCTCGTTATCGGCGGCGTGACCGTCGCGCAGTTCCTTCCGGCTGGCGAGGACACGCAGCTGGCCCAAGACGCACCGGCCCCGGAGAGCCCTGGCGAGAAGGAAATGCACGCCATCATGGGCGCGGAGGATCTGCGCAGCGCCGATGCCGAAGCCGAAGGCGCACGCCTCCAGATTGTGTCTTCCGAGGACATGGGCAAAGCCGGCGCGATGGTCGACGGCGAGCCGGAACTAGACGCTGGCATGGGCGCGCAGGTGTGGGCCGTGTCGAGCACCGGCGAGATGAGCTCCGCCGGCGTCATCGGGCAGGACCCGCACGACGGCGTGTGGATGCCTTTCGACGGTGACGTCACCAAGGTGCTCGTCACTGAAGAGCCCATGGCTGGCAGCGCGGAGCCCTCTGGACGCATGCTCGCGTCGGTGACTCTCAACGCTTAAGCCGCGCGCGGGGCAGCTGGCATGTCGAGCTGTGCCTAAAGCCGCGCTGCCGTCGCGACGACGCGCAGCGCGGCGTCGAGCTCGCTATCGGCTAAGTGACCGAAGCCGAGAACCACGCCGCCGGGTGCGTCCTCGCCGCCCCAGTACTCCGCGAGCGCGGTGAGCCCCACGCCCAGACGCCCAGCCGCCGCAACAACCTCATCGGCGGGTTTCTCGCAGAGCAACACCGCGTGCAGGCCACCTCGGATGGGGAGCAGTTGCGTGCCCGGAAGGTCGCCGAGGTAAGAATCTACGAGGTCGCGGCGGCGGCGATAGGCGCGGCGCACGGAGCCGGTGTGGCGACGCAACGCGCCGCTAGCGAGATAGCGTGCCAGCGCGGATTGCGTGATGAGGCTGACCGGTTGGCCGGTAAGTTCGCGTACCGCGCGTAGCCGCGGCACGAGCGAGGATGGCGCGACGAGATAGCCGCAGGCCACGCCGGGGGAGATGACCGAGGAGAAGGTTCCCAGCAACGCCGTGCGCGCGGGCTCCAAAGCCGTGAGCGCTGGCAGTGGCTGGCCCGCGTAGCGCAGCTCCGAGTCGAAGTCGTCCTCGATGAGCAGGGCGTCCGTCCGTCGTGCCCACGCGACGAGCTCCGTACGGCGCGCGGCCGACAGTGATTCGCCATACGGGTACTGGTGGCTGGGCGTCACGATGAGCGCGTCGAGCGGCGTGGCGGGGACGCGCACGCCCTCGGAGTCCGTGGGGATTTCCGCGACGGCATGGCCAAAGGCCGAGGGAATGCGGCGCAAGCTGGGGTAACCGGGGGACTCCACGCCCACGGTGAGTGCGCCGCCGAGCGCTGGCGCAAGCGCGCGGAGTAATAGCGCCAGTCCTTCGCGGGCGCCCGAGGTGATGAGGATGTGCGCTGGGTCGACGGCGAGTCCGCGCATGGTGCCGAGGTGTGCAGCCACCTCGTGGCGGAGGGCGGGGAGGCCGGAGGCGGGGGCATCGGAAAGCGGAGTGGACGCCGCGCGACGCCATGCGGAGCGCCATTCGGGGGTAATGATGCCCGCGGTGTCTGGGGCGCCGGGGGTAAGTTCCACGAGCGCGCGGGCAGGCTTCTGTATGGCCGGTTCCGGGGCTGGGGAAACGGGGTTGTGGTGAAGGCGGCGGCTCACGTGCGTGCCGGAGCCGACGGTGGCCTCGAGGTAGCCCTCGGCGAGGAGCTGATCGTAGGAAGCAACGACGCTACCTCGGGAAATGCCGAGTTCTGCGGCGAGCTGGCGCGTCGACGGAAGGGCCTCGCCGGGGGAGAGGATGCGTGCGGAAATCTGGTCGCGGATGGCGTGGGCGAGTTGCACCGGAAGGGTGCGGGTATCAGCCGGGTCGAGGATGACGTGCATGGGGTAAGGGTAAGTGGTCTAATTCAATTGGGTGAAATTGGCTCTTGTAATAGACCACTTGCGGCGTTGAAATAGTCGCCATGACTGAACAGATTGCAACTACCCGTGTGAAGCGCGGGCTCGCTGACATGCTCAAGAACGGCGTCATCATGGACGTCGTCACCCCGGAACAGGCCAAGATCGCGGAGGACGCCGGCGCCGCCGCCGTCATGGCGCTCGAACGCGTTCCTGCCGATATCCGTGCGCAGGGCGGCGTGGCCCGCATGTCTGACCCGGACCTCATCGAGGGCATTGTCGATGCCGTGTCCATCCCGGTCATGGCCAAGGCGCGCATCGGTCACTTCGTCGAGGCGCAGATTCTTGCCGAGCTGGGCGTGGACTTCATCGACGAGTCCGAGGTTCTCTCCCCGGCGGACTACGTCAATCACATCAACAAGTGGGACTTTGACGTGCCGTTTGTCTGTGGCGCGACGAACCTGGGCGAGGCCCTGCGCCGCATCACCGAGGGCGCTGCCATGATCCGCTCCAAAGGCGAGGCTGGCACCGGCGACGTCTCCGAGGCCGTCAAGCACCTGCGCACCATCAAGGGCGAGATCGCCCGCCTGCGCAACCTGGACAAGGACGAGCTCTACGTCGCAGCGAAGGAACTGCAGGCTCCGTACGACCTCGTCGCCGAGGTCGCCGAGACCGGCGAACTGCCCGTCGTTCTCTTCGTTGCTGGTGGCGTGGCTACGCCTGCCGATGCCGCCCTCGTGCGCCAGATGGGCGCCCAAGGCGTGTTCGTCGGTTCCGGCATCTTCAAGTCCGGCAACCCGGCCGCCCGCGCCAAGGCCATTGTCGAGGCAGCCGCCCTCTACGACGACCCGTCCGCGCTCGCTCGCGTCTCCCGCGGCCTGGGTGAGGCCATGGTCGGCATCAACGTCGCCGATGTCCCGGCCCCGCACCGCCTCGCTGAGCGCGGCTGGTAATCCCATGCGCATTGGAGTGCTTGCCCTCCAGGGCGGGGTCGAAGAGCACATCGAGGTTCTCGAATCTCTTGGCGCGGACACGCGCCGAGTGCGCCAGGTGGCGGACCTTGAGGGCCTCGACGGTCTTGTTCTTCCTGGCGGCGAATCCACCGTCATTGACCGCCTCGCGCGGTCCTTCGGCCTGGCCGAACCGCTGCGCGCCGCCATCGACGCCGGTCTGCCCGTGCTCGCCACCTGCGCTGGGCTCATCTACCTCGCGCGCGAGCTCGAAAATCCCGCCGCTGGCCAACAGACCCTGGGCGCGCTCGACGTCACTGTGCGCCGCAATGCGTTTGGCAATCAGCGTTTCTCCGCGGAGCGCGTCGTTCCAGTCATTCTCGACGACGGCGAAGCGGGAGTCGACGGCGAAGCCGGAGTCGGCGGCGACGTCGTCGACGTGGACGCTTCGTTCATTCGCGCGCCCATCGTTACCCGTACCGGTCCGGGTGTGGAGGCTATCGCCACCGTCTCCGGTAACGCTGGCGAGGGCGAATTCATCGTGGGCGTGCGCTCTGGCGCCATCACCGCGCTGAGTTTCCATCCTGAGGAAAATGGTGATGCCCGCATCCATGCGGCGTGGTTGGCGCAGATTCCGGCGGCCTCGGCTGTGGCCTAAGCGCCCCACAACCGGCGGCGATACGCGAGCACGTGGGTGAGGTCGCGGCGTCGCCGGGGGTCGAAACCCACGACAAACAAGATGGAAATGGCCTTATCGAGGTGAACGCTGCCTTTGCTGGATTCGAAGGCTCGGACACAGCGCTCAGGCACGTCCGCGAGGAGAGCGACGTCATGCTGGCTCAGGCCAGCTTCGCGGCGTTGTTCCTTCGCGAAGCGGCCCAATTCCTGTGTGTCCATCGAACCTCACCGACGGAAAACCGGCATGATCGTGCCATTTTATGCCATCGCGTCGAACGGCAGTGCGCCTGCCGTTTCGACACGGACGTGCAGTCCAATCGCTGCGAGCACAGCGAGCGCCTTGTCGAGCTGTACTGTGCCTTTCCCTGTTTCTAAGTCGCGCACGAAGCGCTCGGACACGCGGGCGCGCCGGGCGACGTGTCGCTGTGTCAGTCCTCCTTCGCGGCGGCGTTCGCGCGCGATATCCCCGATTGTTCCAGCCGTGAGCATGGCGTAGGCCCCCGTCTCCCCGATATATGCATGGTGTCCCGCCAGTCTAAAACGTCGTGGCGGGTGCCGCTACTTGAAAAGGGGGCTGCGGCGCGGCGGGTGAGTGCTGGTCGTGCTTCCCGTGCTTGCACCACAACTGGGGGTAGTGCGCCACCTTAACCCGGCGCAGAATAGTGACGTGGGCTACATTTATGTAAATCCTGTAAACCACAGTGTGTTAACTCAGCGGCTGTGCTGAGACAGTACAGAATCCGCGCCGAGTCGGCATAGAAAGGACTCCTCATGACCACTGCCAGCTCGTCCCGTGACTTCGTCAAAGACGATATCCGCCTGCTTGGACGGGTACTTGGCCGCGTCATTGCGCAGCAGGAGGGTGAGGGTGTCTACGAACTCGTCGAGTCCACGCGTCGCCTAGCTTTCGATGTCGCCCACGGGGACGCCAGCGCTGAGGACTTGCTTGCCGTCTTCCGCGACCTCGACATCACGAAGGCCAACCTCGTCGCTCGCGCCTTCTCCTACTTCGCGCTGCTTGCCAACTTGGTCGAGGACCTTGCGGACGAGTCCGTGCCTGCGCCGGTCTCCCTGCGCACGACCTTTGACAAGCTCAAGGATTCGCCGGTCACCGCGGCTCAGGCTTCCCGCGTCGTCCGTGATGCCGTGGTCGCGCCGGTCCTTACCGCGCACCCCACGGAAACTCGCCGCCGCACGGTCTTCGATACTCAGACACGCATTAAGAAGCTCCTCCAGCAGTGGCATCTCGGCGGCGATGAGTCGGACATTGAACGCGAGCTGTACCTGCGTATGACGCTGCTGTGGCAGACCGCGCTCATCCGCATCGCGCGCCCGACCCTCGAAGACGAGGTTGACGTCGCGCTGCGCTACTACAAGCTTTCCCTGCTCGAGCAGATTCCGGCGCTCAACCGTGCCGTCCGCGAGGGCCTCAAGGAGACCTTCGGGCTGCAGCTTCCCGAAGCCGCTCTCATGCGCCCCGGCTCTTGGATCGGCGGCGACCACGACGGCAACCCTTTCGTCAACGCGGATACGCTCACCTACGCCACCTCGCGCGCGGCGGAGACGGCGCTCAAGTACTACGAGGATCAGCTCGCGGAGCTCGAGCGCGAGCTCTCCCTCTCGGACCGCTATTCCTCCTGCTCCACGGAGCTGGAGCAGCTTGCCGATGCCGCCCATAATGACTGGGAGTCCCGCGTCGACGAGCCCTACCGCCGCGCTATCTTCGGGATCCGTGCCCGCGTCGCCGCCACGCGTAGGCACTTCTTCGGCGACGAGGCGGCGACCGTCGCCCCCTTGACGGAGCGCCGCCGCCCCGACCTTCTGCCAGCCTCGGGTGCCGCGCCCGCCGAGCCATACGAGGGGCCCGCGGAGCTGCAGCATGACCTCGACATCATCGACCGTTCGCTGCGCCAGCACAATGACGACATCATCGCCGAGGACCGTCTGGCACGCCTGCGCGACGCTATCTCGACGTTCGGGTTCCACCTCTACACGCTCGACATGCGCCAGAACTCTGAGTCCTTCGAGGCCGTCCTCGCCGATATCTTTGCTGCCGCCGGTCTCACCGACGACTATGCTTCGCTCGACGAGACTGCCCGCGTCGAGCTTCTCGTGGGTGAGCTGGGTACGCCGCGCCCGTTGCTCTACCCGAACCACGCCCCGCTGGGCGAGCTCGCGGAGAAGGAGCTCGGTATCTTCCGCGCGGCTGCCGCGGCCGTCGCGAAGTTCGGCGAGCGCTCCGTCGCGCACTGCATCATCGCTATGACCGGTACCGTGAGCGACATCCTCGAGCCCATGGTTCTGCTCAAGGAGGTGGGGCTCACCCACGTCGACGTCGTCCCGCTCTTCGAGACCATCGATGACTTGAAGGCCGGCGCCCACATCCTGGAAGAGCTCTGGTCCCTGCCGTTCTATCGCGACTACCTGCGCGCTCGTGGCGACGTCCAGGAAGTCATGCTCGGCTACTCGGATTCCAACAAGGACGGCGGCTACCTTCAGGCGAACTGGTCGCTTTACGACGCGGAGCTCGAACTTGTCGAGCTGTGCCAGCGCCACAATGTTGAGCTGCGTCTGGCCCACGGCCGTGGCGGCGCCGTCGGCCGTGGCGGCGGCCCGACCTATGACGCCATCCTTGCCCAGCCCAAGGGTGCCGTCTCCGGTTCTGTTCGCATCACCGAGCAGGGTGAGGTCATCTCCGCGAAATACGGCGCGCCCGAGACCGCTCGCCGCCACCTCGAGGCCTTCGCGGCCGGCGCGCTCGAGGCCTCCCTCTTTGATACCGAACCCATCGCCGACCCAGAAGGTTCTTACGCGCTCATGCGCGAGCTCTCCGCGCGCTCCGGCGAAAAGTATCGTGAGCTCATCGGCGACCCGGGCTTTATCCAGTACTTCACCGAGTCCACTCCGCTCCACGAAATCGGCGACCTCAACCTCGGCTCCCGCCCCGCGGCCCGTAAGCAGACCACCGCGATTTCTGACCTCCGCGCCATCCCGTGGGTGCTCTCTTGGTCGCAGTCGCGTACCAACGTCCCCGGCTGGTTCGGCGTAGGCACCGCGCTTTCCGGTTGGGCAGGGGAGAACGCCGCGCGCTGGGATAAGCTGCGCGAGCTCTACCAGACCTGGCCCTTCTTCCGCGCCGTCTTGTCCAACATGGCGCAGGTCATGACCAAGGCGGAGATCGCCCTCGCGCGTCTCTACGCGAACCTCGTGAGCGACCAAGACGTGGCCGACCGCATCTACACGCTCATCGCTGACGAGTTTGAGCTCACCCGCGAGGTCTACCTCAAGGTCACCGGCAACGCGGACCTCACGGCGGAAAACCAGCGCCAGGCTCGCTCCCTGAAGCGCCGTTACCCGTACCTCCTGCCGCTCAACGCGGTCCAGCTTGAGCTGCTGCGCCGCTACCGCGCTGGCGACGACTCCTTCCTCGTCTCGAAGACCATCCAGGTGACGATGAACGGTCTCGCCACCGCCTTGCGCAACGCCGGCTAAGCCCGGGCGTAGCTGCAGAAGCTATCAACACAGCCCACAACGCGTCCCTCGCGGGGGCTGGGCGCTGTGGATGGGATTATTGGCGGACGCGGAATCGCATGCCGTGGGAATCCAATGCCTCTATATAAGGGGCGCCGAGCGCTGTTGCCGGCGTGAGGACGCCGCCTTCGCCAGGATGGTTCACGAGGGTGACGGCTGCTTCGGTGAGCATCATGGCGGTTGTCTTGTACCCTGGGTCGCCCTCGGCGGACACCTCGGTGACATAGACATGACCGTCTTCGTCTTTGCCGTAGTGGGCGATGGTGAAGCCACCCTTCTCAATGTCCTTGGGGCCGTCGCCTGGTTCGGGGATAAAGCGGGAGAGGGGCTTGCGCAGGCTGGGAATCATAATCAGTGCGAAGCCGGCGACTGTCGCGGCGTGGAGGAGCTGTGCTTTTGCTTGACCCAGGAGTCCTTGGCCGGTGGTCATCGCCTCGCGGTAGCGCAGGCGCTCGCCATAGGCGTGATTCATAAGCGAGTTGGAACGGCGCACGACGCGCGTATTGAACATGGCCATGAAGAATGGGCCGACCCATTGGCCCACGAGCTCGTCGTATTCCACGAAGCGGTCAGGCTCGGGGCCGAGGTCGGGCTCCTGCTTGTGGTCCGGCGAAAGGGAATGGGGGCTGTGGAGGATTGCGCCGCCCTTGGGCATGCGCTTCGCGTCGGCGCTGACTTCGCGCATGGAGTCGATCGTGCCGCCGGACAGGCCACCGGAGAGTCGTTCCACCGACATAGTGACCTCGGTGAGCGGGCGGTTCGCGTGCTGGTGGAGGTAGAACATGCCCATGTCGGAGGGAACGGAGTCGAATCCGCAGGAATGGACAATGCGGGCCCCGGTCTCCTGGGCGACCTCGTGCCAGTTGTCGATGCTGCGGTGGATGAAGAGCGCCTCGCCGCAGAGGTCTACGTAGCCGGTGCCGTTCTGGGCGCAGGCGGCGACCAGGTTATCGCCGTACCGCGTGTACGGGCCCACGGTTGTGATGATGACCTTCGCGCGCTTGGCGAGTGCGTCCATGGCTTTGGCGTCCATGGCGTCGGCAACGATGACGGGGTAGCCGAGTTTCAATCCGTTGACTCGCCCGGCACTGCGGGCGGCAAGCGCCACCTTGAGTTCGGGATGGTTCGCCTTGATATAGCGGGCGGTGATTTTGCCGACGAAGCTCGAGGCTCCGAAAAGGATGATGTCAAAGTCGCGTTCCGACGTGAGATTTGTGTCCTGTGCCATAGCTGGTAAGTCTATCGAAGCGCGCGGGCATCGGGGTCGTGGAGTGGGCGGTTGAAGGGACGGGCAGGCGTGAAAGATTAACTTCTTTGCCAATTTCTCTGCAAAAGATGCTCGCAAAATTTAGGATAGGTGAGGCATGACACACTTCTAAGAACTTGTGAACGGAGGAATTGTGGATCTCTACGAGTACCAAGCTCGTGACCTCTTCGAAGCGCATGGAGTCCCCGTGCTGGGCGGCATCATGGCGACCTCGGCGCTGGAAGTGCAACGTGCCGCGGCAAAACTCATGAAGGCGGGCAGCGAGCTCGTTGTCGTCAAGGCCCAGGTGAAGGTCGGCGGACGCGGTAAAGCGGGCGGCGTGAAGGTCGCGCGTAGTCCAGAAGAAGCAGCAGCCGTTGCGGATGAGATTCTGGGTCTCGATATCAAGGGGCATGTTGTCCGCAAGGTGATGGTTGCCCAGGGTGCTGACATCGCTGAGGAGTATTACTTCTCGATTGTGCTCGACCGCACGAAGCGCCGGTACTTGGCCATGCTGTCCAAAGAGGGCGGAGTGGAAATCGAACAGCTCGCGCAGGAGCGTCCGCATGTGCTTATCCGCCGGAGCTTCTCGCCGCTCGACGGCATGACGGACACACTCGCGCGCGACATGGCGTACGAGGCCGGGTTCGATGAGGCGGATATCCCGCAGCTCGTGCCGGTCTTCAAGAAGCTGTACGAAGTCTACGTAGAGGAAGATGCCTCGCTCGTGGAGGTCAACCCACTGGTGAAAACCAACGATGGAAAGATTCTGGCGCTCGACGGTAAAGTCACCCTTGATGAGAACGCGAGCTTCCGCCATCCCGACCACGCTGAGTTGCAGGACCATTCGGCCACAGACCCGCTCGAGCTCAAGGCGCAGAAGATGGGGCTCAACTACGTCAAGCTCGACGGCAACGTCGGGATCATCGGCAACGGCGCTGGCCTCGTCATGTCCACGCTCGACGTCGTCGCGTACGCGGGGCACAAGCTCGCCGAGGGCGATGACGTCGCCGCCAAGCCCGCGAACTTCCTCGATATCGGTGGCGGCGCGAACGCGGAGGTCATGGCCAACGGTCTTGAGGTTATCCTCGGCGATCCCCAGGTCAAGTCGGTCTTCGTTAACGTCTTCGGCGGGATTACCGCCTGTGACGAGGTCGCCAAGGGCATCGTTCAAGCCTTTAAGATTCTCGCCGCCGATGGCATCGCGCCCAAGCCGCTCGTCGTGCGCTTCGACGGTAACAATGCGGAGCTGGGCCGGCAGATCCTCAAAGAAGCAGCGCTCGACCACCTCGAACAGGTCGACACCATGGATGCGGCTGCACTGCGCGCCGCGGAGCTCGCCTCCCGCACAAACCTTGTTGCTGTCTAACCCTATTCCGAGAACCAGAAAGAGACTTCTATGTCGATTTTCCTTGATGAAAACTCTGCCATCATCGTCCAGGGTATGACGGGTTCCGAAGGCATGAAGCACACCCAGCGCATGCTCGATTCGGGCTCTCGCATCGTCGGCGGTGTGAATCCCAAGAAGGCCGGCGAAGAGCTCGAGTTCAATGATGGCGTGACCATCCCCGTCTTCGGCTCCGTGCGTGAGGCCATGAAGGCCACCGGCGCGAACGTGTCTGTCATCTTTGTCCCCGCGAAGTTCACGAAGGCCGCAGTCGAGGAGGCCATCCACGCGGAAATGCCCCTCGTCGTCGTCATCACCGAGGGCGTGCCCGTGCGCGATACTGCGGAGTTCTTCGCGCTTGCCCGCGAGAAGGGCACCACCCGCATTATCGGCCCGAACTGCCCGGGGCTCATCACGCCGGGCGTCTCCAATGCTGGCATCATTCCCGCGAACACCGCGCCGAACCCCGGCAAGATCGGCCTCGTTTCTAAGTCCGGCACGCTCACGTACCAGATGATGTACGAGCTGGGTGACCTCGGATTTAGCACCTGCGTGGGCATCGGCGGCGACCCGATTATCGGCACGACGCACATCGCGGCGATCGAGGCCTTCCAAGCTGACCCGGACACCGAGGCCATCATCATGATCGGCGAGATTGGCGGTGACGCGGAGGAATACGCCGCCGAGTACATCCGCGACCACGTGACCAAGCCCGTCGTCGCCTATATTGCGGGCTTTACCGCGCCCGAGGGCAAGACCATGGGCCATGCCGGCGCCATCGTCTCGGGCGGTTCCGGCACCGCCGAGGGCAAAAAGTCCGCGCTCGAGGCCGCCGGCGTCAAGGTGGGTAAGACCCCCACTCAGGCCGCGGAGCTCATGCGCGAGATCCTCGTCGGCTCGTCCGCGAGCTTGACCTCGGCGAGCCGCTAGCTTTCCGATGCCGCCGCGCGCTGGGCCGTCCCTAGCGCGCAGCGTGGGCATGGCGTGAACATGCTGTTCACAGCCTCTATCAGTCGAATTTTCCGCGACTTATCGGTCGAATTTTCGGCGATTTATCGGTCGTATTTTCCGTCTAGTCGGGCCTGTGTCGTTAGGCGTGTGCAGTTAGTCGGTGGCGCCGGACAGGCCGCGGCGGGCGAGCAGCGGGGCGACGTCCTTGTCGCGGCCGCGCAGCTCGCGGTAGGCCTCGGTGAAGTCGCGGGACGCGCCCTTGGACAGGACGAGGTCGCGGAAGCGCTGGCCGGCGGCGCGGGCGGCGGCATCGGAAGCCTCGGGGCCCGCGGCGTTTTCTTCCTTGAACCAGGAGAAGCCGTCGGCGTCGAGGACCTCGGCCCACAGGTAGGAGTAGTAGCCCGCGGAATAGCCGCCGGCGAAGATGTGATTGAAGTACGCGGAGCGGTAGCGCGGCGCGATGTGCGGGTTGTGCAGGCCAGCGTCGTCGAGGGCGGCGCGCTCGAAGGCGTCGATGGACTCTTGGGATGCGGCGATGGCGGCGGCATCGGCAGGCGTGAGGGAGTGCCAGGCAAGGTCGACGATGGAGGCGGCGAGGTACTCGACGGTGCTAAAACCCTGACCGAAGGTCTGGGCCTCGCGGACCTTGGTGAGCAGCTCGTCCGGGATGACCTCGCCGGTCTCCACGTGGCGGGCGTAGCGCTTGACCATGGCCGGGTCGAGGGCCCAATTCTCGTTGATCTGGGAGGGGAATTCTACCCAGTCGCGCGGGACGCGGGTGCCGGAGAAGGTGGGGTAGCGCACGTCGGAGAGCAGGCCGTGCAGTGCGTGACCGAACTCGTGGAAGACGGTGTGGAGCTCGTCTTGGCTCAAGCGTGGCTGGGAGCCGTCCGCGGGCTTGGTAAGACCCATGACGTTGACGATGACGGGCTTGGTGCCCAGCAGGTGGGACTGGCCCACGAACTCGCTCATCCACGCGCCGCCGCGCTTGGAGGGGCGGCCGAAGTAGTCGGTGAGCAGCAGGCCGATGCCGCTATCGCGATCAGCGGTGGGGTCTTGGCCTTCGTCGAAGACCTCCCATACGCGCACGCCCTCGGCGTAGCCTTCGAGGTCCTCGCGCGGGACGACGGTGATGCCGTAGAGGCGGTGGGCCGCGGCGAAGACTCCATCCTCGAGAACGCGGTCGAGAGGGAAGTACTGGCGCAGCTCGTCCTCGTCGAGGGAGAAGTCGCGGGCGCGAACCTGGGATTCCCAGTAGGCCCAGTCCGCGGCACCGAAGTCCTCGTTGTGCAGGGTGGCTTCCTCGGCGAGCAGCTTTTCTTCGCCGGCGGCGTTAGCCTCGGCGGCAGGGGCGAGCTCGACGAGCATGCGGCGGGCGGCCTCGGCGGTCTGCGCGGTCTCCTCGGCGATGACGTAGTCCGCGTGGGTGTCGTAGCCGAGCAGCTGCGCGCGCTCGGCACGCAGGCGCGCCATCTCGGTGAGCACGCTCAGGTTATTCTCGCTGCCGCGGGCGCGCGAGGCCTCATAGACCTTGGCGCGAGCGGCCGGATCGGCCAGGCGCGCGAGCTCCGACTGGACGGTGGGCAGCTCGAGCGGGAGCACGTAGCCGTCTTGGCCTACCTCGTTGGCGTAGGCCTTGGCGGCCTCGATGCGATCGGCGGGCAGGCCTTTGAGCTCTTCCGCGCTGTCGAAGTGCACAGCGCGCTCGCGGGTGGACGCCATGAGGTTGCGGCCGAACTCCTCGGAGAGCGCCGAGAGGCGCTGGTTGATGGTGGAGAGCTGCTCTTTCTCTGCCGCGCCGAGGTCCGCGCCCTGGCGCGCAAAAGTCCGCAGCAGGTGCGCGTGGAGGCGTTGCGACTCCTCGTCGGCCGGCGGGGTCGCCTCTTTGAGGCGGGCGTAGAGGACCTCATTCTGGTAGATCGCATCCGAATGCGCGGCGACCTGCGGCCAGACCTCCGCGGCGATCTCTTCCATCTCGTCCGTGACATCCGTGCCCGACAGGTTGCCGAAGATGGAAAGCACGCGCTCTAAATCCTGGCCAGCGCGCTCGAGGGCCTCGACGGTGTTTTCCCACGTCGGGTCGGCCGTGTTGTCGACGATGGCCTTAATCTCCTCGTCGTGGCGGGTGAGTGCCTCGGCGATGGCGGGACGGAAGTGCTCGACCTTAATCTCCGCAAACGGCGGGAGCTGGTAGGGGAGCGTGGAGGGGGAAAGAAGTGGATTAGTCATGCGACTAATCTACCGATTTCCTCGTACCGGCGGCAGGAGAATCCCTTAAAACACGAGCTGTTCGGGCCAAGGAAGTTCGACCTTGTGGTCGTCGAAAGGAGCGACTTCGAGCTCCACCGGGATTCCGCCTGCGATGTGCAGCAGCACCATCGCCTCGGGGCAATCGGCGGTGAGCACGTAATCGGAGCCTTGCGGGACGGCCTTGCCGTTGGCGTCGCGACGCGGCTCCGGCGGCTCTTCACCTGCCGTGAGATAGACCGTGGGGCACGTGCCACATCCACAGTGCTTGTACACCTTGAGTTCCGGCACGCGCGCAGCAATGGCCTTGCGCTGCTCCGCGCTCAAGGAATGCATGGCGTCCGAGGCATGCGCCAGCATGGCGTAGACGACGTCGGATTCAGAAGAAAACAGGGGACGCATGATTATGCCTTTCGTAGGGGGTGCAGGATTCATACGCTAGCAGGGGCCCTCGACATGGGTTGGTGCGTGCGGTGTGCGGCAGGGACGTGACCGTTAGAAGAGGAATTTTCTGCGTCAGAAGCAAGAAACAGGCAAAGAATTGAATTTTTGCATATATCTAGGTCATGGACTCGGAGGAGACGTGAAAACAGCGAATTCAGGCCACAATCGAGGCTTGTGAGGTTAATGAAGCAAGAAAGCCTCTGAGTCGAGCAAAGAAATCTGCGTTGCTTGGCAACGCGGAGACGCCGAGGCCATGCGGGGACTCGGCGTCGAAAGGGTAAACGAAACGCTAGAACATCGTGACCACGGTTGTGGCCAGCACAATGAGACCCATGACCGTGACGAAGACATTGGTGGCGCGGCCGCGGTACTGCTCGAGGGCTGGGACGTAGTGCACGCAGAGCATGGGCAGGAGGTAGGTGAGGAAGGTAAAGAAGATGCCGCCCACGAGCGTGATGAGGCTGAGAATCGAGGGGTTAAAGACTGCGGCCAGCGAGACCGTGACGAAGATAAAGAAGTACGTCCACAGGTCGAAGGCGCGGGGGCTAAGCCGGCGCGTGAGTCCCGGCATGGCGAGCTCTGCCAAGTACTGGGTGCCCTCGATGGTGCCCAGGGCGTGGCCGAAGTAGCTCGACGCCACCGCGCAGATGACGACGACGGGCGCCATGTAGGACAGGAACGGGTTGTCCGTGACGTTCGCGAAGTAGGAGAGGACGGGCAGGTTTTGAGCCTCGGCCTCAATCATGCCGTCGGCACCCATGGCTAGCGCGGAGGACCATACGAAGAACATGGTGAAGACCGTGAGCAGGATGGTCGAGTTGCGGATGGCATTCGCCGTGGGGCGGCCGTCCTTGTGCGCGGCGACGCAGAACTGCGAGAGGGCCGCGACGTAGGAGAACGCGAAGACAAGCACCGGCAGGATGAGCAGGATGGACGTGAGGATACCCAGCGCACTATGGTCGCCGGCCTGCATAAAGGATGCGAAATCCCACTGCGGGATGAGGTAGAGCGAGACCGCGCCCAAGGCAAAGATGAGCGGGTAGACCACGAGATTCGCCGCGGCGAGCATCACCTTGTTGCCAAAGGCGAGCGCTGCCGTCATCAGCCCCACGCACAGCGGCGCGAGGATCCACCGGGAGATCTCCGGCCCGTGGAATTGGTTGACGATGAGGCTTTCCACCGTGTTCGTAATGGAGACGCCGTAGATGAGCACCACGGGGAAGACGGTGAACCAGTACATGGCCGCGAGCAGAATGCCCTTATTGCGCCCGAAAAACTTGGTGAGCACCATGAGCACGTCCGCGCCGGGAATAGGCGAGTGGTTCATGATCCACGAGAACGCATGGTGCGAGAAATACGTCATCGGGCCGATGAGGAGCGTCGCGATGAGCAGCGGGATAAAACCAAAGCTGCCGGCCGAGATAGGAAGGAAGAGGATGCCCGCGCCCACGGCGGTGCCGAAGAGCGTGATGGTCCACTGCGCATTAAAGGAGCGCTTGGACGTCGTTCGTTGATCCACTATGACCTACAATTCTTTGCCGGTTTTCTTTCGTCGGATAATGCTACTCATTGTTCGATAATGTCTTGGTTCCGCCCCGCTCAGCGGACGCGGCAAAGGTCATCTCCCGCGGCGTGACGAGCCTGCGGCGATGGATACAGACAGACGCAGCGCGTTAGTCGAAAGCCGGATCCCGGACACGCCATCGAGAGGCGTTTATGCCGAGGTTGCTCGCCATAGTGCAGAGTAATGACGAGCAGCGTCGCCATTACTGGGGGCTTGGACTCGCTGTATTCTGGCCGCATGACCACTCTCCGCAGCGCCGCCGTCGTGGGCGCCGGGCCCAATGGCCTCACCGCCGCGGCGGTGCTGGCGCGCGCCGGGCTGCGTGTCGAGGTCTTCGAGGCTGGTCCCGCGCCGGGCGGCGCCGCGCGCAGCGTCCGCTTCTATGACCGGACGATTGACCTCGGCGCGGCCGCCCATCCCTTCGGCGTCGCGAGCCCAGCCTTCCGTGCGTTGGGTCTCGAGGACCACGGCCTCGAATGGGCCCACCCGCGTTATCCGCTCGCGCATCCCTTTGATGATGATCCTGCGGCCCTGCTGCATCGGGACCTCAACGCCACCGCGCGGCGTCTTGGCGTCGATGGTCCCGCCTGGCGTGCGCTGCACGCGCCCATTGCGCAGCTTTCCGATACCCACCTCGCCAACGTCCTGCGTCCCCTCACCGGCGTCCCGCCGCACCCGCTGGCCATGGCACGCTTCGGCGTGCGCGCCGCGCCGCCCGCGAGTGCGCAAGCCCGCGCACTCTTCCGGACGGAAGCAGCCCGCGCGCTCTTCATCGGCTCGGCACTCCACGCGCTGTGCTCGCCGACCCTGCCGTTCACGAGCGCTTTCGGCGTCCTCTTTGGCGCGCTGGGCATGACGACGGGGTGGCCCGTGGCGCGCGGCGGCTCCGGCGCCATTACCGATGCCCTGGCGAGTGTCCTCGCGACCCACGGCGGCGTTATCCACACCGCTCATCCCGTGACGGATATGCGGGAGCTCACCCGCTTCGATGCCGTCGTGCTCGCGCTCACCCCGCGCCAAGTGCTCGGCTTGCGCAACCTCATCGTGCCGGAACGCCGCGCACGGGTCTTGCGCGATTGGCGCTACGGCCCCGGTGCGTTCAAGATCGACTACGCACTCGATGGCCCAGTCCCGTGGCGGGACCCGGCGGTAGGGGAGGCCGGCACCGTTCACCTCGGCGGTACCGTGCCGGACCTCATCGCCGCCGAGCGCGCCATCGCGCGCGGCGAGATGCCCGCCCGCCCCGTCGTGCTCGTCGCCCAGCAGTCTGCCGCGGATCCTGGACGCGGCCACACGCTGTGGGCCTATGCCCACGTGCCTCACGGTTTCACTGGCTCAGCGCTCGAACACATCGAGGGACAGCTTGAGCGCTTCGCGCCGGGGTTCACTGCCCACGTGCTCGCCCGCCGCGTCATGAGTCCGACGGACCTCGAGACATGGAATCCCAACCTCGTGGGCGGCGACATCGCCGGCGGCGCCATGACCGGCACGCAGCTGTTCCTACGCCCCGGTTTTGTGCGCAACCCTTACCAGCTCACGCAACGGGTGTTCCTCGCGTCTGCCGCCACCGCGCCCGGCGGTGGTGTGCACGGCATGCCGGGGTGGCACGCCGCGCACGCGGTGTTGCACAGCGCCTAGATATTCCAGTGCCCTGGGGCGTTCTTGGAATAGTTCACGCCTATCGCTGCAAAGTGGACCTCTGCTGCATCAATCTTCGCTTGTTCGCTGGCGCGGATCTTGTTTCGATCCATCGTGGACTTGGTTTCGCGAATCATATACAGCTTGTCTTCGCCGTCCACACGCTTAACAATCGCCCAGTCCGGGTTATACGGGCCGACGGGAGTGTCGATCTTGAACTTCGGGGGCAGTTTCACAAATAGCTTGATGTCGTCGTTGCCGTCGAGCAGCTTGGCGAACTGCCGCTCCGTGTCAGAGTCATAGACCACGTAGTCATAGTCTGTCTTTGTCTTGTTCTTGACCTCATAGAGGTTTTCGAGGAAGTGCTGCTTTTCTTTCACTCCGTCTTCGCGCAGCTCCGACAAGGAATAGACGCTGCCATCGATTTTCTCGTATTGCACGCCCTTGGTCACAAGCATTGAAAGCTCGGTCTGGATGATGGTGCGCACCATTGCAACGAAGTCATTCGGATTACCGATGAACTCGTCGAGCCGATCGCTTTGTAGAAGGATATCGATAATTGTCCTGCGGGTGAGCGACGTCGCCTCTTGGAGCTCCGTCACGATATCTGGGAGCTGGAAGCTCCTTCGGAGGTCGGTGGCGCGCGGACTACTAGTTTCTTCGCCCTCCGTGCTGCCACGGGAGATGGTCAGCTTGGCCTTGGTCACCTGCACTCGCAGCGGCTCGATCTCTGGGGCATTCTTGATCCCTTCGACCGCGTTTTCAATGAGCTCATCGCGATCGACGGAGACGCTGAAGGTTGTGCGCTGAGTGATGGTCTTCCAGAACTCTGTGAACTCGGGAGACTCGAAATACAGTTCCTTGTTGAGCCTGCGTGTCGTGCGATGACGGATAGGTTTGATATGTGTTCCGATGCTCGCGCGCTTCATGAGGGCAAGCACTTCGTGTTCAACGTCACTGAACTCGTCGCTGAGGTCAAGGGCGAAGCCGTCAGCATTGGGGGTGAAATCCTTGGTAAGGCGACCGTCCTCGTCGAGGAAACCGCGGTCCTTCAGCTCCTCCCAAATACGCTCCGAGGTTGCGTAGCCGATGTTTTTATCGTCCTCGGAGTCCGGCCGTCGAATCTTCGCAAAGTGGCCCTTGCCAATGAAGCCGATGGCAACGCCCGCCTTCGTGTATTCCTTTTGGAGATTGCTGGCGAACTGTTGGTAGGACTCGTTGGCGACGACGGTTAACTGCGCGACGGATTGATCGGACAGCCGCACGCCGTCCTGGTCCACAGGTAGACGCAGACCGCGGCCGATCGTCTGGCGACGTTCGGTCTCCGAGCCCATCTCGCGCAGCGTACAAATCTGGAAGACGTTAGGGTTGTCCCAGCCTTCGCGCAGCGCCGAGTGAGAGAAGATGAAGCGTACAGGTTCGTCCTCGCTGAGCAGGCGCGCCTTGTCTTTCATGATGAGGTCGTAGGAGTCCTCGTCATTCTTCGATGTGCCGCTCGTATCGTCGTAGACGCCTTTCTTAATCTGTGAGAAGTACGCGCGGCGCAGCTCGACGGGATCTTGCGGCAGCAACTCTTCGTAACGAGGAGACCGCGCACGTTCTTCGATAAATAGCTCGTCGAACCACTGCGCGAATTTGCCGTTCGCGGTGTCATTGTCGGCGCCATCGCCGAGGTAGCTGTGGACCCTGTCGACGAAGAAGAGGCTGAGCACCTTGATGCCTTGCTCGCGCAGCATCGACTCACGGCGGAAGTGCTCACGGATGGTTTCTCGGATCATTTCGCGGTACACAGCGTCGTCATTGGAACCGATGGACTCGCCGACACGAAGGATGCCGTGGTGGGTAAGTTCCACGAAGCCGCCCGCGTCGAGGTTGATCTCGTTGATGCGCCAGTTGTTCTCGTACGCCGGGTTACCCGTGACTTTCGCTAGATCCTGGTTCGTTGTGACGTTCTTTTCCTGACGTTTGAACGAACCGTCCTTCTTGCGGCAGTCGAGTTCGAGACGGGCTTGCCACGGCTGGCTCTTCACCGACACCACCTTGATATACGGCTTGGCGTCGTTTCCATGCTCCGTGGTCTCCGCCACGACGATTTGCTTGACCAGTCCTAGCTCGTGCGCGTCGACCGGATCGAGCCGGTAGACCACGTTGCGGGTCTCGCGGTGCGTCGCGCTGTAGCGCAGCATGAACGCAGGGTTGAGTCCCTCGAGCGAGGTCTTCGCAAGATCGGACTCCATGTTCTGCGGTTCGTCGAGGATGAGGACGGGTTGCGTCGCGCGGAGGAAATCGATGGGGCGCAGGCCGTTGAGCTTGTCACGAGTCTGGTGCATGATGAGGCGGTCGCCCTTGCTGCGCACAGAGCTAATCGTCATGATCATGATCTGAATGCTGGTGGACGTCGCAAAGGACTGGACTTGCTCGGCGTCCTTGCCGCTGTAGACCACGTGATCGAAGGGCTGATCCGGGTAGAGCTGCCGGAAGTGATCGGCCATGAGCTCGATGCTCGTTTTCACGCCCTCGCGAATCGCAACGCTGGGGACGAGGATGATGAACTTGGTGAAGTTGTACTTCCGTGCGAGCTCGAACACGGTACGCAGATAGACGTAGGTCTTACCCGTACCGGTCTCCATCTCAATATCGAACTGCCGCCCATCCTTGAGCTCAGTGGCAGGCTCTAGCCCATTGTGATTCTGGATCTCCTGCAGATTGCGCAGGATTTGGTCGTCACCCACCACCAGGTTATTGCCCACTGCGCCGATCTCTGCACTGACATCGATGTTAAAGAGAGCGTCGTCCTCTTCTCCGTCGAGGGTCGTCGCTGCCAGGTCGACAGGCTGGCTTGGAAGGTTCAAAGAAGAGACGAGGCTGCCGGCATCTTTCGGCTGTCCCTTGAACAACTCCGTGACCGAGTTGATGGCGGCGAGCTGATAGTCCTGCTTCGGATCAAACTTGAATTTCATGATGAGTGCTCCTTACACAGTCCGCAGCTCGACGTTGTGTGTTGCACAGATCTGCACCACATTGGTCTTCAGCTCGTCGTCTCCCTGGAAAGCATCCTCCAGAATGATGAACTCAGCTGGCGCAGTCGCGACGGCTGCTCGTAGTTGCTCGACGCTCGGTTTTACATGCTCGTTAAGGTACAGCAGGAGGCAGGTGCGGTCCTCCCCGGCGGCGGCATGCTGCTCCCCAACGATGGTGTACGGCAGGTCATCGATGTCGATGTCGCGAATCGATTCGACGAGAGAGCGCCCCTGCTTGAGGAGGATTTCCACGAGGAGATCCTCGGGATCCGCATTGTCATTGCTGCTGCCGCGCAGGTCGATCAGGGTCTGGCTCAGCGTCTCGGCGTCGATTCCTGGCTGGGGCTGCCACTTCTTAAAGTTGGTATCGGCGAGCGTGTAAGAGCGGAACCCAGCATCGAATTCTTCGGCGGCACGCCTTACGCGTTCGCGAGACAACGAGGAAATCGTCGGTTCGAGTTTCAGCTCCGTGCAGAACTTATACCCTTCCTTTTGCTCCTTGTTCTTCTCATGCAACGGCTCCGGAAGCTGCACCAGAATGAAGCGCCGGTTGCCACCATCTTCGGAGTTCTGTTTCATGACGGCGTGACCCGTTGAGCCAGAGCCCGCGAAGAAGTCGAGCACGATGTCGTTGCTCGCTGGCTGCGTGGTCAGCGCCAGAATGCGCTGCAAGAGCTTGAGCGGTTTCTGGCCATTTCGGAAGCCTTTGACGCCGTTGGTTTCCTTGTTGAGGTTGATAGTGGAGATATCCGTCCACAGATCGCAGAGCGACTCTTTCAGATAATCGCTGAGGAAGAGCATCTGCTTGCCTTCCCACCAGATGTACTCGATGCCCGTGGGAGACGTCACGCGTGCAATAGGAGTGTCGAAGGCCATGTCGCTGAGCGAAGCGTTGTTGGTGCGATAGACAACGCGCTCCGCGTTCTCGACCTTAAACTTCCGTACAGCGTCTGCAGTAGTGGGAAGTCCCTGCTCGACCATGGCGTCTTTGACGGAGGTGAGAACCCATTCCTCGGCCGGGGCGCTGGGGTTGATAATAATTTTGTTGTAGTACTTGAGGTACTTGTCCAGCGTTCCATCAGCAGAGCCACTCTTGGGGACGTCGACACGATTGAGCGATGCCCGCGTGTGGTCGCGCGTGCAGAGCACCACATATTCCTTGATTTTGGGCAGGCGCTTGTCGACGTGCGACATCTTCACGCCCGAGGTCTCACTCGATTTCACGGGAATGGTGTTGATGACGTTGTCCTCACCGAAGATCTCGCGGCACATGGTCACGAGGTTGGAAAGCTCGCTGTCATCGATGCTGATAGCGATGTAACCGTCAGGAGTAAGCAGATTGCGCGCAAGTTTGAGTCGCGGATAGAGCATGTTGAGCCAGTTGGAGTGGTACCGGCCTTCGGACTCGGCATTTGTGGAGAGCTTCTTGCCGTCGCTGCTCGTCTGCTGCGACCACCCGAGATAGTTCCTGATGCCGTCTTTGAAGTTATCCGGATAGATGAAGTCATGGCCCGTGTTGTACGGAGGATCGATGTAAATGAGCTTGATGTGGCCGTGATAGTGCTTCTGGAGCACCTTGAGGACCTCGAGGTTATCGCCTTCGATGAAGGCATTCGTCGCAGAGTCCCAGTTCCTGGACTTGCCCTTTTCCGGACGCAGCGTTGCGGAAGTGGGCAGCTGGGCGGCACGCATGGCGCGCTTCTTCCCCGGCCAGAACAAGCCAAAGCGCTCCGCAGTTCCGGATGCGTCGCCGCCTAGAAGCTCAGTGAGCTTGTCGATGTCGATGGTGCCGTCGGCGACGGCTTCAGGGACAAGGTGTGCCAACTGCGCAGCGAGCTCGGTGCGGAAGTCCGGACTAACGCCCGATACCTCGTGAATCGTGTCCGTATCGGTGTTCAGGGCGTCCTGGGCCATGAAATGTCTCCTTTGCGTGTTCGACCTGTGCGCCCATACCAGGATAGAGAGCTAGGCGACATAGGCGCGGAAAGTTCGCATTTCTTTTCTACGATTGGGATGCCTGCAGTCGATTCCGTGCTCATGACGTCACGCGCGTGACGCTTAAGACTTGACCCTCACGTAGCGTAAGGGACTGTGATGGGTTCATGAGCAACGACAACAAGTTTGACGGCGAGGGCCGCGGTGTTAGCGATGCCGCAGCCGTCCTCGGCGTGTCCGTGCGCACCCTGCACTATTGGGAAGAACGCGGACTTGTGGTGCCGAGCGCTCGTACGTGGGCGAACTACCGCGTGTATTCCGACGCAGACATCGCACGGGCACAGCGCGTGCTGATCTACCGTGCGACGGGCATGGCACTCGCCGATATTGCGCGGGTACTCGACGCTGAGGGAACGTCCCTCGAGCACCTCGCTCGACAACGCGCATTGCTCATGGACAAACGGCACAAGCTCGACGAGATGCTTGATGCCCTCGACTATCTCATGGAGGAAGAAATGAAGGATACGAATCTCAGCGTTGACGAAATCGCCACGGTGCTGGGCGACGCTCACTTTGCCGAGCACCACGAGGAAGCAGAAGAGCGCTACGGCGGCTCGGATGATTGGGCGATATCGCAGAAGAACGCTGCGCAGCGCACGGCGGAGGACTGGGCAGACCTCAAGTCGCGCACCGATGAACTCGAGGTCCGCTTGGCGGCGGCATGCGGGGCCGGCACGACGCCAGAGTCCGAGGAAGCTCGTGCGCTCGTTGAGGAACACCGCACGCTGCTGTGCGAGCATTTCCCGGTAAGCCCCGCGAAGCACGTTCTCATCGCGAGCGGATACACCGCTGACCCGCGCTTTCGAGCTCACTACGACGAGCGGCAGGCTGGGTTAGCGGAGTGGCTGCAGGCCGCGATCAATGCGGCTGCGGCAGCGCAGGGTGTCGACCCGGACGCAGCCGTGTGGGAATAGCCGTGTGGGAATGACCGAAGCCCGCTCGCGGCCTTGGGCCGCGACGGTGACGCGGTGCTGCGCGGGGCCCAAAGGGGCATCGGCAAGCTCAGAAAACGGGGGACGACCCCACCTCCCGGGAATGAGGGAGGTGGGGCCGAGTCTGTGGAGAAGAAGGACTACTTCTTCAGTGCGTCGATGATCTCGTTGTACGCAGCGACCGGGCGCATGACAGCGTTGAGCTTGTCCTCGTCCGGAGCGTAGTAGCCGCCGAGGTCAGCCGGCTGGCCCTGGTTGTCGATTAGGGCCTGAGCGATCTCATCAGCCTTGTCTTCGAGAGCCTTGGCAATCGGAGCGAAGTGCTCGGCGAGCTCAGCGTCATCAGACTGCGCAGCCAGTTCCTTGGCCCAGTTGAGGGTGAGGAAGAAGTGGGAGCCGCGGTTGTCGATCTCGCCGACCTTGCGGGACGGGGACTTGCCCTCGTCGAGCAGGGTCTCCGTAGCCTTGTCGAGAGCGGCGGCGAGGACGCCAGCCTTCTCGTTGCCGTGAGCGTTGAGCTCGTGGCGGAAGGACTCGGCCAGGGCGAGGAACTCGCCGAGGGAGTCCCAACGCAGGTGGTTTTCTTCCTCGACCTGCTGGACGTGCTTCGGAGCGGATCCGCCTGCACCGGTCTCGAAGAGGCCGCCGCCAGCCATGAGCGGAACGACGGAGAGCATCTTCGCGGAGGTACCCAGCTCGAGGATGGGGAAGAGGTCCGTGTTGTAGTCACGCAGAACGTTACCGGTCACGGAGATGGTGTCCTCGCCCTTGCGGATGCGCTCGACGGACGCCTTGGTTGCGGAGACCGGATCCATGATCTCGATGTCGAGACCCTCGGTGTCGTGGTCCTGCAGGTACTTCTTCACCAGCTCAGTGATGTTGCGGTCGTGGCCGCGCTCCGGGTCGAGCCAGAAGATGGCCTTCATGCCGGACAGGCGAGCGCGGTTGACGGCCAGCTTGACCCAGTCCTGGATCGGGGCGTCCTTGGTCTGGCATGCGCGCCAGATGTCGCCAGCCTCGACGTCGTGCTCGATGAGCACATCGCCAGCGGAGTTGACGACCTGGACCTTGCCGTCAGCAGCAATCTTGAAGGTCTTATTGTGGGAGCCGTACTCCTCCGCCTTCTGCGCCATGAGGCCGACGTTCGGGACGGTACCCATGGTGGTCGGGTCGAAGGCGCCGTTGGCCTTGCAGTCCTCGATGACGGCCTGGTAAACGCCAGCGTAGGAGGAGTCCGGGATGACAGCCAGGGTGTCCTGCTCCTCGTTGTTCTTGTTCCACATGTGGCCGGAGGTGCGGATCATGGCCGGCATGGAGGCGTCGATGATGACGTCAGACGGAACGTGCAGGTTGGTGATGCCCTTGTCAGAGTTGACCATGGCCAGGTCCGGGCCGTTTTCGAGGGCAGCGTCGAAGGCAGCCTTGATCTCCGCACCGTTCTCGAGGTTCTCGAGGCCCGCGTAGATGGCGCCCAGGCCGTTTTCGCCGTTGAGGCCAGCGGCGAAGAGCTCCTCGCCGTACTTGTCGAAGACGTCAGCGAAGAAGGCGCGGACAACGTGGCCGAAGAGGATGGGGTCAGAGACCTTCATCATGGTGGCCTTGAGGTGAGCGGAGAAGAGGACGCCCTCTTCCTTGGCCCGCGAGACTGCGTCTCGCAGGAAATCGTCCAAGGCCTTGGCCGACATGAAGGTGCCGTCGATGACCTCGCCCTCGAGGACCTTGAGGCCGTCGAGGAGGATCGTTTCGTTCTGATCGGCGGAGCCGATCAGCTTGATGGTCAGGGTGTCAGCGGCCGGCATGATGACGGACTTCTCGTTGTGGCGGAAGTCGTTGTCAGCCATGGTGGCAACGTTGGTCTTGGAATCAGCGGTCCAAGCGCCCATGCGGTGCGGGTTCTTCTTAGCGAAGTTCTTCACGGCGATGGGGGCGCGGCGGTCAGAGTTGCCCTCGCGCAGAACCGGGTTGACGGCGGAGCCCTTGACAGAGTCGTAGGCGGCGGCGATGGCCTTCTCTTCCTCGGTGGACGGGTTATCCGGGTAATCCGGGAGCTTGTAGCCCTCAGCCTGGAGCTCGGCGATGGCCTTCTTCAGCTGAACCAGGGACGCCGAGATGTTCGGCAGCTTGATGATGTTGGCTTCCGGCGTCTTAGCGAGCTTGCCCAGCTCTGCCAGAGCGTCATCGACCTTCTGGTCGCCGAGGGTCTCCGGGAACTGTGCCAGGATGCGGCCGGCCAGGGAGATGTCGCGGGTCTCGACCTCGATACCAGCGGTGGAGGCGAAGGCCTCAACGACGGGCTTGAACGAGTAGGTAGCCAGCAGCGGAGCTTCGTCCGTGCGGGTCCAGATGATCTTTGCCATGATTCTCCTAAATAAAGTTGAAAAAATCTTCGACGCTCAAGAATACCTGTTGTACGGTTTGCCTGCGACACGTTGGGTGGGTTTTGTGAGCGCGGTTAACCCCGTTTGAGCGGGGCGGGACTGTCATTAGTTTTCGGCGCGGCCGCGCTTCCAGTAGCCCATGAAGGACACTTGCTCGCGGGGGACGCCAACCTGCTTGACGAGCATGCGACGCATGGTGGTCACCAGCGTGGACTCGCCGGCGATCCAGAAGTAGGCGTCAGGAGCCGGCGAGGCGGTGTGGGCATCGGAGCTGGCGTCGAGGGGTTCGCCGGAGGCCGAGAAAACGGGGGTTTCCCACACCGTTTCCTCTGGACTCATTCCGGTGGGGGAGTACTCGGGAACCTCGGTTTTAAGCAGCTGCGCGGCGGCGGTGAGGAGTGCCTCGCCGTGCGGGCGGGTGCCGCGCGCGTAGTAGCGCACGTCCACGCCGTTGGGCGCGGCGAGGATCTGCTGGTCCTGGGCGTAGGGGACCTCAATGTGGGCAGTGCCGGTGAGTCCCACAGGAGTTGACGGCCATTCATCGATGATGCGCGCGATGGCGGGTAGGGCCGTCTCGTCGCCGAAGAGATGAATCTGGGAGGCGGAACCTGGAGAGAACTCGATGCCGCCACCGGAGGCATCGGAAAGCGGCGGCGCGATGACGAGGATTTCATCGCCGGGGCGCGCGGCCTGAGCCCACGCGCAGGCGGGGCCCGTCGCGCCAGGGGCGGTGTGCAGGACGAAGTCCACGTCAATCTCACTGCCCACATGGTTGCGCACGGAGTAGGTGCGCATGGGGCCGCGCGCGGCGGGATCGAGACTGCGCCAGTGGTCGAACCAATTGGCATCGCCCTCGGGAAGCGCAGGCAGTCCTTGAGATCCAGGGAAAATGAGCTTAATGCGCAGGTCGCGGGTGGGGCCGGCGGGGCCCATGTCTTCCAAGCCACCCAGGCGGATGCGCTGGAACGACGGGGAAATGCGCTGAGTGGAGACCACGTGGGCGCGGAAGGCGAGGAAAGGCATAGCTTCCTTTCTACTAGGCGAGTTGATTAGTGGGTGGTGGATGGGGTGGAGACGCGATGGCGGCCGATGGGCATGACTGCGGGTGCGCCGGAGACGGGATCGCGCACGATGGTGGAGTCGATGCCGAAGACCGCGCGGACGGTGTCTTCGGTGACGACGTCTGCAGGAGTGCCGTGGGCGAGGACTCTGCCGTGGGAGACGGCGATGAGCTCGTCCGAATAGCGCGCGGCGAGGTTGAGATCGTGGAGGACCATGACGATGGTGGTCCCGCGTTCCTCGTTGAGGTCGACGAGGAGATCGAGGACGTCGAGTTGATGCTTGACGTCGAGGTATGTCGTGGGCTCGTCGAGGAACAGCACGTCGGTGCGCTGTGCGAGCGCCATGGCGATCCACACGCGCTGGCGTTGGCCGCCGGAGAGTTCGTCGACGCTGCGCTCGGTAAGTTCTGTGAGACCGGTGGCCGCGAGGGACTGGGCGACGATGTCGTAGTCCGCCTGCGACCACTGGCCGAGGAAATTCTGGTGCGGCGAGCGGCCGCGGCCGACGAGTTCGGCGACGGTGATGCCTTCGGGCGCGGTGGGGGATTGCGGCAAGAGCCCCAGGGTGCGCGCAAGTTCCTTGGTGGGAACCGACGAGATGTCGCGGCCGTCGAGGAGGACTGAACCGCTCGCGGGCTTGAGCAGACGCGAGAGCGTGTGGAGCAGCGTCGACTTACCGCAACCGTTGGGTCCGATGATGGAGGTGATGCGGCCCGGCGTGACGGTGAGACTGAGATCGTCCAGGATGGGCGTGCCGCCGTAGCCGACGGTGAGCGAATCCGCGCGGAGTTCGGAGTGCATGGAAGCTCTTTTCTTTGTAGGTGGGTTTATCGGGCGTTGCGTTGTGTTGTTACCGGCGGGCGCGGGTGAGCAGATAGATGAGGAAAGGCGCGCCGAGGGCGCCGGTAATGACGCCCACGGGGTAGCGGGTACCCAAGGCGAATTGCCCCGCGAGATCGGAGGCGAGGACGAGGACAGCGCCGATGAGACCGGCGGGCAGCGGAGAGGTGAGCCCTCCCGGGTAGAGCCGAGTGGCGATGGGTCCGGACATAAAGGCCACGAAGGCGACGGGGCCAGCAGTGGCGGTGCCCACGGCGATCAGCGTGACGGCGCCGGCGATGAGTGCGACCCGCACGACGCCCAGGCGCAGGCCGAGGCCGGTGGCGAGGGCATCGCCAAGCCGGAGTACCGCGAGTTGGTGGCGGCCGATTGTCATAAGCGGTACGCAGAGCGCGACGGTGAGAAGCAGCGGGGCGCCGCGCTCCCAGCTCATCGTGTTGAGAGAGCCGGTGATCCAGCGGGTGGCGGTTCCGAGGTCCCATGCCGCGGCGCGGGAGAGCTGGTACGTCACCCAGGAATTGAGGATGGCGGAGATGCCAATTCCGATGAGAATGAGCCGGGTACCGGAGAAACCTGACTTGAGGCTGAGCAGGTAGATCACCGCGGCGACGACGAGTGAGGCGGCGAGCGACAAGGCCGAGACGGCGGTCTGTGACCAATGGAAGGCGACGATGCCCGTGACGCCCGCGGCGGAGGCCGCCGAGGAGATGCCGATGAGGTCAGGCGAGGCAAGCTGATTGCGCAGCATGGTTTGGAAGGTGGTTCCTGCGATGCCAAACGCGAGGCCCACGGCGACGGCGACGGTGGCGCGCGGCAGGCGCAGCTCGCCGACGCTAAAGGACGCGCCGGGGACGGTCTGCCCCGCGATGACGCGGGCGATGTCGCCGAGCGAGTAGGTCACCTCCCCGAAGACGAGGCTGGCGAGCCACAGGCCGCCGACGAGGAGGACGAGGACAGTGGTGCGCAGAGCGTGCGAGCGTGCACGATTACGGCGGGCGGCGCGGATGTCGCGGGCGAGTTCGTGCTGCGTGCGGGGCGCGGGCGTGGTGGTCGTGGCGGTCATGCGAGTTCTCGTATCTTCGTGCGGCGGATTATCCAGATAAACAGAGGGGCGCCGAGGAAAGGCGTGAGGATGCCTACGGCGAGTTCTTCGGGCCGGGCGATAAGCCGGCCCACCGTGTCCGCGACGGTTAGGACGACCGCACCGCCGAGCGCGCACGCTGGCAGGAGGACGCGGTGATCGGTGCCCACGAGCACACGCATGAGGTGCGGGACGATGAGCCCGATGAAGGCGATGGGGCCGGCAAGCGCCGTTGCACAGCCGCAGAGGATAACCGCGCCGATGGTCGCGAGAAGCCGCGTGCGGGCGGCATGGAATCCCAGACCGCTGGCAAGACTATCGCCCAGCGCTAGGGCGTTGAGCCCGTGCGCGCAGTAGGCGGCGATGCCGGCGCCGAGGAGTAACAGCGGGGCCGCGGCGGCGAGGTGTGGCCATTGCGCGCCGCCCACGGAGCCGATCTGCCAGAAGCGGAAGGTATCCATGACGTCGGCGCGGGGGAGCACGATGGCAGAGACGAGGCTGGAGATGGCCGCCGCAGTGGCCGCGCCCGCGAGCGCCAGCTTGAGCGGCGTCGCTCCGCCGCGGCCGAGCGATCCCACCGCGTAGACGAAGGTCGCGGCCAAGAAGGAACCGACGATGGCCACGGCCATGGTGCTGAATGGGCGGGCGAGCCCGAAGAACGTGATGCCAGTGACGACGGCGAGCGATGCCCCAGCGAGCACCCCGAAGATGCCGGGATCGGCGAGCGGATTGCGGGTGACGCCTTGAAAGACCGTGCCCGCGACGGCGAGGCTTGCGCCAACGAGGACGGCAAGGATCGTGCGCGGCACGCGGACATAGGCTGCCGCCTGCGCCGCAGTGTCAGCGTGTCCCTGCAACGAGGCGAGGGCGTCGGTCACGCCGATGACGCGGACGCCAAACATGACAGACGCAACGACGGCGAATACGAGCGCGAGGAGCGTGCCGGCGAGGACAATGCTGGCGCGGCGGGCGTGCGTGCGGGTGCCTGAGTCCGGGCCTGAATCGGTGCTTGGGCGGGGACGCGGGCGGTTCGGGGATTCGGTGGTCTCGGGAAGACGGGGCATCTGGTGCGTCACGGCGGGTTACTGTGCTGGTTACTGGGCGGCGTCGTTGAGGAGTGAGAAGTAGTCGTCGATGGTGGCCGGAATGGACAGCGGCGACTCGTTGGATGCGGCACCCAGCGGTCCCTCCGGCAGCCAGGCGACGTGGCCATTCTTGATGGCGGGGATCTTGGACAGCAGCGGGTCTTTTTGCATGTCCTTGAGCGCCTGGGCGTCGGCCTCCGCGCCGCCCTGGGAGTAGGAGACGAAGAGATCGACGTCCTCGAAGAGCTCTGGCTGCTCCGCGGAGACCTCGACCCAGAAGGAGTCGGCGCCCTCGGTGTTGTCCTTGACCACCTGCGGCACGGCGAGGCCGTGGTTGGCGAGGAAGCCCATGCGGGGATCCTCGGTGGTGAAAAAGCCCACCTTGGACGGATCGGAGGCGCCGCCGAAGGAGGTAAACAGCACCTTCTTGTCCTTGAGATCGGGGTAAGAGTCCAAGGTCGAAGAGACCTCTTTATCGAGGGCAGCGAGCAGCTCTTTGCCCTCGTCCTCCTTGCCCAGGGCCTTCGCATTCATAGTGACCATGTCCTCCATCGAGGTGGTCCACGGCTGGGTGGGGTAGGCGACGACGGGTGCGATCTTGGACAACGTGTCGTAATCCTCCTGCGTGAGTCCCGAGTAGGAGGCGAGGATGACGTCCGGCTTGGTTTCCGCGACCTGCTCGTAGGGAATGCCGTCCGTCTCATCGAAGAGAACAGGGGTCTCCGAGCCGAGCTCGGTTAGCTTGTCTTCGACCCAGGGCAGGATGCCATTGCCATCGTCGTCGCCCCACGTCACCTTCGACATGCCCACGGGGGCGATGCCGAGGGCCAGCGGTACTTCGTGGTTGCCCCAGCCTACGGTGGCGACGCGCTGCGGGGCGGCCTCGATGGTGGTCTCGCCGAAGGCGTGCTGGACGGTGACGGGGAACGCCGCGGCGGAGTCAGAGGAGGACTGTGCGTTGGGCGCGGATTGGGAGTCAGAGCCGCCAGTGGTGGCGGAATCCGTGGACGAGCATCCGGTGAGCGCGAGCGAGAGACACGTGAGCCCAGCGAGCGTTGCGGTAAGCGGGCGCGCACCGAGACGTGAGAACGTGCGAGCGGAGGAACGTGCGTGAGCCATAATCAGAGACATCCTTCATGGTAAGTAAGGCTTGCATTGTTTAGGTGAGCCTACGCTACCGCCTACGGCCTGCGGGAAAGAAAGGCGCAGCCTACCGGGGGATATCGGGCGGGCGGTGAGTGCACCATGTCACACGTGGTGAGTCATGTCTGATTCGTCGTGAATGTCGCTTCCAACTTACGAAGAGCACTCATAATTAGCTAACGTCCTTGCTCGTGACTGACTCCTCCGCAAAGACTGACCAGCGTAAGCATCCCCGCGACCCCAACGCCCCGCGCGTGCCGCGCCAGACCGAGATTTCCTCGACGCGCCGCACCCTCGTCATGCTTGCCATGGCGCTGGGCGCATTCGCTATCGGCACGACCGAGTTCGTGTCCATGGGCTTGCTGCCGCTTATCGCGCACGATTTCGGGATGTCTGAGGACTCCGCGTCGATTCTTATCTCTCTCTACGCGCTCGGTGTCGTGGTGGGCGCGCCGGTGATCTCCGCGGTGACAGGCAAGCTCCCGCGCCGCCGCCTGATCCTGCTGCTCATCGCGTTCCTGCTCGTGGGCAACCTCTTTACGGCGTTGGCGCCCAACTTTGCGGTGCTCGTCATCGCCCGCTTTGTTGCTGGCCTGCCGCATGGCGCGTATTTCTCCGTGGCCAACCTGTCCGCGGCCTCCATGTCCCCGGCGGGCGACCGCGGTAAGGCCATGGCGTTTGTGGGCATGGGCCTGGCTGTCGCCACCGTCGTGGGTGTGCCGGCCGCACAGGCGCTCGGCCAGGCCATGACGTGGCACGCGGCGTACCTCCTGGTGGTCATCATTGCGCTCGCGACGATGGTCCTGCTCTACTTCCTCATGCCACACATGACGAAGATGCAACAGACCTCCCTGGCCACGGAGATGGGCGCGTTGAAGAACTCCCAGGTGTGGCTCACGGTCTTCATGGGCATCGCCGGTTTCGCGGTCATGTTCTCCATCTACACTTACATCACGTGGACCATGACGGAGGTCGCTGGCATGGACGCGAAGTGGACGTGGGCCGTGCTCATGGCCTACGGCATTGGCATGACGCTGGGCAATGGCGCCGGCGGTGCCATGGCAGACCGCAACATGGACGGCGCCATCCTCATCGCGCTCACGTGCATGCTGGGCCTGGCCGTCGCCTTCTACTTCGCCGCGCACAATGCATGGACCGGAGCCCTCGTCTTCGGCGTCCTCGCTTTCTTCGGCTCCGTCCTCGTGCCCTCGCTGCAGCTGCGCCTCATGGAGGTCGCCGGTGATGCCCAGGCGCTCGCCTCCGCGCTCAACCAGTCGGCCCTTAACATCGCGAACGCGATGGGCGCCGCCATCGGCGGCATTGTCGTGGGCGCCGGTTTCTCCTACAACTCGACGGCGCTGGCCGGTGCCGCGCTTGCCCTCGTGGGCGTTTCCCTGTGGTTCGTCACGATGTGGGATAAGCGCCGCATCATGCGTCGCGACCCGGAGGCGTTTGCGCCCAAGGTCAAGATCGTCGAGCAAAGCTAAAACGCACTCACTCGCACTGTACGCAAGGACACCATATACAAGGACACCACGCGGATAGTCGAAGAATCCCAGCCCACCGGCCGGGCGCCCCGCCGCCGGCTCCACCGCCGCCCCATTCCCGCCAGACGGAGATGGGGCGGCGTCGCCGTACCATCGCCATGCTCGCCATGGCACTCGGCGCCTTCGCGCTCGGTACCACGGAATTTACCTCCATGGGCTTGCTGCCACTCATCGCGGCGGACTTCGGGGTGAGTGAGGACACCGCCTCGGCCATCATTTCGGCCTACGCGCTCGGTGTGGTTGTCGGCGCGGGCTTGGGCTTCGGCTCGCCGGCGCTTGCTGGCGCCGCGCTCTCAGCCGCCGCCGTCGTCCTCTGCGTCGTGGCCGCGCGCTTGGCCCGCTCGTCCGCCCGCTAGAGTAGGCGGCATGACTTTTACCATCGCTTCCGTCAACGTCAATGGCATCCGCGCCGCTTGCAAGCAGCGCAACGAACTCAACCCGGGCATGAACGCCTGGTTGGCCCAGACCCCGGCGGACGTTGTGCTCATGCAGGAAGTGCGCGCGAACCCCAAGGAGACGGAGAAGGCCCTGGCGCCGTCGCTCGAGGCGGGCTGGCACCTGGTTCAGGCTGAGTCGGATGCCAAGGGCCGCGCTGGCGTGGGCATCCTCTCCCGCACGGAGCTTTCCGATGTCTCTGTGGGTTTCGGTTCCTTTGCATCTTCCGGTCGCTACATCGAGGCCACCGTCGCCAACGGCGAGCGCGTCGCCTCCCTCTACCTGCCCAGCGGCGACACGGACTCGCCGAAGCTGGATGAGAAGTACCGCTTCCTGGACGAGTTCGCGGATGTGCTCGAGGAGCGTGCCAACGAGTTTCCACAGATGGTCATCGGCGGGGACTGGAATATCTGCCACCGCGCGCAGGACCTGAAGAACAACAAGGCGAACGAGAAGAAGGCTGGCCACCTGCCGGAGGAGCGCGCTTTCATGGACTTCGTCTTTGGCGCATTCCCGGATTCTGAGCCGCAGGTCAAGGCGCGCCTGGGCGAGTACCACGGCGTGGTGGAGTACGCGACGAAGACGGATTGGGCGGCTCGCGCGGCCGGCCATGAGCCGGTGTGGTTTGACGCCGCGCGTCGCCTCCAGCCGGAGCTGGAAGGCCCGTACACGTGGTGGACCTACCGTGGTCAGGCCTTCAATAACGACGCAGGGTGGCGCATCGATTATCAAGCCGCGACCCGTGCGATGCTCGACCGCGCCGTGCGCACCTGGGTCGACAAGGCCCCGAGCGTCGAGGAACGCTGGTCCGATCACTCGCCGCTTGTGGTGGAGTACCGCTAAGGCTACCCCCGCGCGAGCGGCCGAAAGCGGGCATTAATGGATTGAAGCGTGTGCCGGGTGTTAAACTCTGTGACGTCTATATCATTCTTTCCTCGCGAGAACTTGGAGCAACTGCATGGCACGCGCAGCAATTGAATTCATCCTCGGCGCTGTTATCTTGGCCGCCGCCATCTGGTGGTTTAGCGTCGAAGGCCCGTCCTTCCTGTCCCTGGCACCGATGGTCCTCATGGGCGTAGGCGGCGCACTCATGGTCGCTGGTTTCTCTAACGCGCTGGATACCCACAGCCCGACCAAGCGCAAGATCTAGTTCTCGCGTTCACGACGCTGAGCCGCCCTTCCCGTTTCGGGAGGGGCGGCTTTCGCTCTGTGGGGGAGTTGCGTACGCCGGTGGGTGTTGACATGAAGAATGGCCGTGTAGCGCGAGGCTAACCCTGGGCCTTGCACGCAGGAGGCCGCGCACTACACTGAATGACTATGACTGAACAGAATTCTGCAGCAACCGCGGGGAGCACCGACGCCGCGACGCACCGCGTCCTCTCCGGTATCCAGCCCACGGCGGATTCCTACCATTTGGGTAATTACCTGGGAGCCCTCAAGCAGTGGATTGACTTGCAGGATTCCTTCGAGGCCTTTTACTTCATCCCGGACCTGCACGCCATCACGGTGGAGCAGGATCCCGAGGCGCTGCGCCAGCGCACCATCGCCGGTGCCGCCCAGCTCATCGCCCTGGGCATCGATCCGGAGAAGTCCACGCTCTTCGTGCAGTCCCACGTTCCGCAGCACACGGAGCTCACCTGGGTCCTGCAGTGCCTCACCGGTTTTGGCGAGGCCTCACGCATGACGCAGTTCAAGGACAAGTCCGCCAAGCAAGGCTCGGACCGCACCTCCGTGGGCCTGTTTACCTACCCCATGCTCATGGCGGCGGACATCCTGCTGTACTCGCCGAACTTCGTGCCGGTGGGGGAGGACCAGCGCCAGCACCTCGAGCTCACGCGCAACTTGGCCGAGCGCTTCAACGCCAAGTATGGCGAGACCTTCCGCGTGCCCGAGCCGTTCATCCCGGAGGGCTCCGCGAAAATCTACGACCTTCAAGATCCGACCTCTAAGATGTCGAAGTCGGGTTCGAACCCGAAGGGCATCATCAACTTGCTCGACGATCCGAAGACCTCGGCCAAGCGCATCAAGTCCGCCGTCACGGATGATCTGGGTTCTGTCGCCTTCGACCGTGAGACCCAGCCGGGCGTGTCCAACCTCCTTATCATCCAGTCCGCGCTTACCGGCGAATCCGTGGATGCCCTGGTCGAGAAGTACGCAGGTCAGGGCTATGGTCACCTCAAGGTCGACACTGCCGATGCCCTCCAAGCGTTCACCACGCCGCTCAAGGCACGCTATGAGGAACTCATGGCGGACCGCGGCGAGCTCGAGTCCATCCTTGCCCGCGGCGCGGAGCGCGCGCAGGAGATCGCGCAGCCCCTGCTCGATAACGTTTATGACAAGGTTGGCTTCCTCCGCCCCCGCCGTGGCTAGGACCACGATATTCTAGGACGAGTAACTTATTTCTTTCTAAGAAAGGACTCTCGTCCGCATGACAGCAGCGTCATCTCCGTCTACGAAGAACGACGAGGCACGCACCGACGTGTACGGCATTGAACGCGCATATGATGACGAGCCAGGTGCCGTCGACAAAGTGCGTGAGCGTTCGCCCTTCGTCGACCACATCATGCGCACGCTCGATCGGTACGGGTCTGAGGGCGGCAACCAGTTCGCCGCAGCCACCACGTACTACTCGGTGCTCGCTATCTTCCCGTTGCTCATGCTGCTTACCGCGGGTGCGGCAACGGTCTTGGCATCGCGCCCCGATCTTTTTCAGCAATTGCAGGACCGCATCACCGAGTCTGTCTCGGGTGATTTAGGCTCGACACTCAACGAGGTTCTTGAAACCGCCGTCGATCAGCGCGGCGCCATGTTCGGCATCGGTGGTCTGACCACCCTGTGGTCCGGCTTGGGATGGATGAACAACCTGCGCATTGGTATCTCCGCGATGTGGAAGATCGACGCGAATGAAGGCGGCACCTTCATTCAAAAGAAGCTTAGCGACTTGCTCGGCCTCATCGGTTTGCTCGTCGCGCTCGTCATCGCCTTCGGCGTTACCGCAGCCGGTTCGTCTGGACTCACGCAGAAGGTTTTCGACTGGGTGGGCATTGAATCTTTCCCCGGCATGAATATCGTGATCTTCCTCGTCGGCCTAGTGGTCGGTCTCATTGCGAACTTCCTCGTGTTCGGGTGGCTCATTGTCATCCTGCCGCGCACTAAGGTGCCGAAGAAGTCCGGCCTCATGGGTGCCCTTATCGGCGCCGTGGCCTTTGAGGTCCTCAAGCAGCTGTCCACCGTCATCATGTCCTCTGCTGCAGGCAACCCGGCGGGCGCCGTCTTCGGCCCCGTCATTGTCCTCATGGTTGTCATGTACCTCGTCTGGCGCGTGGTGCTCTATGTCTCAGCCTGGACGGCGACGACGGAGGAGTCTCTCGTCAACGCCGAGGACGTGGACGTCCCCGCACCGGCGATTATTCGTGTGCGCAACGAGATGAAGAGCGGTCCGTCCACGGGCACCACGCTGGGCATTGGCGCGGCTCTCGGCGCGGTGGGCGCCGGTCTCGTGGCCCTGCTCCGCCGCAAGTAGCTCATCCGCACGTCACCCCGCCGTTCGCTCGAGCGAGTCGTGGCGCGGGCGATACAATAGCGCCACAAACACACCCAGCAGAGTCTCTGCGGCACCCCGCGCGGCGCTCTCGCAGCGCGATGGGGTGCGCAGTGCAGCAACGAAAGGATCCGTGAGCGTCCATGCATGCACCGAACCTCTACACCCACTTTGGTCTTGATCCGCAGGAGAACTCGACTGCTCTGGGCGTATTGCTTTCGGCGCGCGACGCGCGCCTGTCTCAGCAGGGCTATTCCACGTCGGCGGATACGCGGCGTGAGACGAATATCGGCTACGGCATCCTAGGCAACGACGAGGCCCGCGCGCTTTACGATGAAGCGCTCCGCGCTGGCCGTGGCGTCACGTGGGCGCAGTTGCAGTACCTCTGCGACTTTGGCACGTGGCCACAGGACTACACGGGGTGGACGGAACCCGACCACGACACTAACGCGCAGGCCGCCAGCGCCCCGCAGCCGCACCAGCACGCACAGCCGGGCCCTGCGCAGAACCCTTATGGCCAGTACGCCCAGCTCGATCAACCTGCGGTGAACCCGTACGGTTCTTCTCTTAACTTCGCACACACGCCGGGCGTGGGGCCGAATAACAACGTGCCCAGCCCCGCGCACCCAGTGTGGGGACAGCCCACCGGCGTCGTGGATTACGGCGCGGTCGCGCAACGCGCCACGCCCGGCACTCGCTGGGCAATGGGCATCGTGGACGGTTTCCTCGCCACGATGGTCGGCGGTGCGGTGCTTGCGCCGCTCAGCGTATTCGGCGACAGCGGAGACGCCATCGCTGCGCTCCTCTTCTTCGTCGTCTTCTCGGCGTACTTCATCCTCCCCGAGGTGCTCTGGGGCGGCAGCCCCATCAAGCTGGCGGCAGGCTACGAGGTGCGCGACGTCGACACGCACGAGCGGCTTAGCCTGCGACAGGCGATGAAACGAAACTGGTTCCGCCTCGTCAACATCGTGCCGGGACTCGGCCAGCTCGTCGGTTTTATTGGTGGACTCATCAGCGTCGGCACCATCTCGCCCGATAACGGCATGCTGGGTGCCCACGATCGCTTCGCCCATGCCGAAGTGGTCAAGCGTTCGTCGCGCCGCTAGACATACGAATGTTCATCCGGGAGCCGCGGCATGTGCGTGGGACAAAGGCTAGCGCTTGTGGTGGCGACCCGTCGTCCCGCGGAGCGTGAGCACCGCGGCGATAAGCGCGAAGAGCCCGACGAGGCCCACGATGAGCCAGCTCATCCACGGCTTGAGATCGTCGAGGACTGGGTCGTAGGCGTGTGCGCGCGCTGAGGTGGTGGGGGCATCGGAAGGCTCCGCGGCGTTGGGCGCCACAGGGTCCTGTGTGGCCGTCACCGTGTGGGTCGCGGAAGGATCCTCGGCGGGTGCCAGCGTGCCCACGCCCTGGCCGGGGCGGACGTCATAAGACTCGTGGAGCAGTTTTTGGGCCTGCTCCCACGCGCGGGGGCCGTGCTCCACGGTGGTATTGAGGATGATCGCCATGAGGCGACGGCCGCCGTGGTTGACGGCGCCGACGAAGGTATGGTGCGCGTCATCCGTGTATCCGGTTTTGCCGCCGATGCCCTCCGGATCGTTCATGAGCAGGCCGTTGTCGTTCCACAGCTCATAGCCGGGCAGGTCGCCGTAGCCGGGGAAGTCGACGTGATCCGTGTTGACCAGGCGCGCGAAGGTGGGGTTGCGGTACGCGGCCTGGTAGATGAGGCCTAGGTCGTAGGCCGAGGTGGACATGCCTGGCGCGTCGAGACCGGAGTAGCTCGCGGCGACGGTGTCGGTGGTGCCCAGCTCGTGGGCCTTCTTATTGACCTTGTCGAGGGTCGCCTTATCGCCGCCCAGGGCTTGGGCGAGCGCGTGCGCGGCATCGTTGCCTGAGGCCATGACGAGGCCTTGAAGAAGTTGCTCGATGGTGTAGACACCGCCCTCGCCAATGCCCACGGCGGAGCCGTCCGCGTTCGCGTCCTCCGCGGTGGCGGTGTATTTCTGGTTGAGGTCGAGTTCCTCGATGGCGACGAGTGCGAGGAGCACCTTGATGATGGACGCCGGGCGGTAACGCCCGTGCGGATCCTTCATCGCGATGATCTCGCCTGAGTCAACGTCTGCGACGAGGAACGCCGCGGCAAGGACGTCCTTGTCCACCGTGAAACCCTTCGGCGCTTTCACGCCGCAGTCGCTGGTCTGCGTAGCCGGCAGGGGAGTGGGCGCAGGTTGGCCCGGCGCGAGACGCTCCGAGGTCGTCACCGGCTCTGGCGGCACGAGGGACTGCGGACACGTATCCGTGTTGGGTGCCTCCGTGCGGTAGGTCGGGGTGACGGACTCTTCTGTGGCGTCGCCTTCCTCGCCCGCCTGGTCGCCAGCGGGGCCGCCTGCGGGGTCGCCTGGGGCCGGTGCCGTGGCGGCAGGATCCTCCTGCGCACGGGCGGGGGCGGGGCTGAGGACTGGGGCGCTGAGCGCCGCGGAACACACCGCGGCGAGCGACAGGGTGGCGAGCTTTTTCATGACGTGAAACATCTTAGGCGCCCGCCTACGATGGTGGGCATGCATGACGCACCTTTGATTAGCCCGGAAAATAAGGACTCGGACCGCGACACCTTCGCTGGCCTGCCGAAAGTCACCCTCCAAGAGCATGTGCCTTCCGATGCCGCCACTCCCGCAGACCTCACGGCGGCCACGGCCGCCGCGGTGGCGGCGTTGGCCGCCGATAATGTCGTCTACGCGGAGCTGCGTCTCCATGCGGAGACTTATCCTTTCAGCGCGCAGGAGGCTGTCGATGCCGCGCTTGCCGGGCTCGATCACGCGGGGATCGACGCCCGCCTCGTGATCATGGGCTTGCGTGGGTCCACCACTCTGCAGGAGTTGGCCGCGCTCACCGTCGCCGCCGCACGCAAGGACAAGGCTGACCGCGGCACCGAGGGCGCCCGCGTCGTCGGCTTTGCTCTGGGCAGCGATGTGGCGCAGCCCTTACCGGATTTGGACGCGCTCGTTGCCACCCTGCGCAGGGGCTTCCTTCCTTTCGAGCTTCACGCTGACGGCGAGCTCGACGATGTTGCTGCGGGCGTGCAGGCGGGCGTGAACCGTCTCTCCCACGCGACGGCGCTGGTAGATGACTTCACCGCGAACCTTGACGGCATCGCTCCGGGCGAGGTCTCCGGCTGGGTGTGCGACCGACGCATCCCGGTGACCTTTAGCCCCGCGGTAGAAATCATGCGCGGCCAACTCGAGGAGTTGTCCGATCACCCCTTGCCGCTTCTGCAGCAGCTGGGCTTTACGTGCACTATCTCTGCCGGACTGCCGGAGGTGGGCACGCTCACCGACCAGTTCGTCGCGCTCAACGAGACGTTTAGCTACGGTCTCGAGGAGTTCTTCGACCTCACCGTCAAGGCCGTGGAGAACGCCTTCGCTCCGCAGGTCGTGCGTGAGAAGCTCCTGGAGACGACCATCCTGCCGGCCTACGAGGAACTCGGCGACCCCGAATTCGCCGAGGACGCTCTCTTCCGCGGCGAGGACGCGGACGGTGCTAGCGACCACGATCACGGTCATACGCACTAGCCCGATGTCTCGCGCCCGGCACGCTTCCTGAAGACGGCCTGCCAGGAACCGACGAACACGCTGTTCAATGCGCCAGTGGCGCCGCGGTGGGGTGCCATCGCGCGGTGACGCGTGTTCAATGGGGGTATGTCTTCAGCGTCAAACACTGCGTCTTCGGTGCTTATCATCCTGCCTGGCGAGGGGGCCTTTGATGCCGCTGCCTTCGTCGACGCGCACCGTACTGCGAAGGCGGCTGGGCACTATGTTGTACTTGCCACACCGGGCGGGGCACAGCCACAGGTAGACGAGACCGAGCTCCAATCCTTGGGCCCTGACGCGGCGACGCGGGTGCGCGGCTATCTGGAGGAGTGCACCCTCGCGTTGCTGAGCCCCCGCGCGCTGCACACCGTGGACGAGGCCTCCTTTGCCCAGGTGATTATCCTGGGCGAGCCCGCCGTGGGGCAGGAGATTCACCGCTTCGCCGCCACACGCCGCGCTGCGCGACGACCACTCACGGTTCTGGGCGGTGAACGCGCCACGACCGCGCAGCCCCCTGGCTCCACAGAATCCGCGACACCGGCGGCGCCGGATGCGCCTGATGCCGACGTCGTTTCCCTCGATGCCGTGCGCCGTTGCCGCACCCACACGAAAGAATAGTGATGTCCCTTACCTGTTCCCGCTTCGCCTCCCGCGCCCTCGTCAGTGCCGGGGTCCTTGGCGCGCTCGGCGCAGCCGCCGCTCTGGTGCCGCAATGGCGGGCTGACCGCAGCGCCGTCTCGCCGACGCTGCGCACGCCCGCGACGTGGGTCCCGTTTACGAATGTGCCAGGCGCAGTGGCTATGACGATCGCAGGACTGGGGCGCCGCGCCGTCATGGCGCAGCCCACCGGCGACGATGTGCAGGCCTCCCGCCTGCGTGTGCAGTCACCCGAGGGCGTGTCCTGCGACGTACACGTGCTCGTGCCGGACTCTGTGGATGCCGCGGCGGATGCACCCGACTGGGGCGACATACCGGTCATGGTGTGGACGCACGGTGGCGGACATTTGGTCGGTGCGCCGGAGATGTATGACACTCGCAACGCGGCCATCGCGCGAGCGCTGGGCGCCATCATCGTGGCACCGTATTACCCCAAGGCCCCGGCGAATCCCTTCCCGGCGGACTTTGACGTCTGCTACGCGGCGCTGCGCTGGGCACAGGAACGCACCTCCGGCCCCGTGGCGGTGTGTGGCGATAGCGCCGGCGGTGGACTAGCCGCAGGCCTTGCACAACGCGCGTTCGATGAGGGCCATCCCATTGTCTTCAACGGGCTGGTCTATCCCATGCTCGACCACCGCACGGGACAGCGCCCCGTCGAGGGCGGGCGCGGGCACTTTGTCTGGACGGCTAACTTCAACCGTGCGGCGTGGGCTGCGTACCTCGGCGCTGATCACCTTGAGAGGGAGCCGGAACCCTATGCGTCCCCCGTCGAGCGCGGCGACTTTACCGGCATGCCGCCGACGTGGATTTCCATCGGCACGCTCGATCTCTTCTACGACGAGTCGCGTGCCTACGCGGACAAGCTGCGGGAGGCGGGCGTTCCCGTCGACTTCGTGGAGGTTCCCGGTGCCTACCATGGCTGTGACGCGCTCGCGCCGAAGTCACCGGAGACTGCCCAGCTCACCGCAAACCTCATCGCGGCGCTGCGGCCGTACCTGCTTCCCTAAAGCGCGGAGGAGAACATGTAGTCGCACAGCAAACGCCCGCTGCCCACGTCGATGACGTGGGGCAGCGGGCGTTCGGTGTTCGCACGGCGCCGGGGTGACCGACGCAGTGCTCTAGCAGCGGTTATCGTGCTGTTTAGAACTTGGAGAAGCGCTTGATGAGCATCTCTTCCAGGCTGCGCCAAGCGGAGGAATGATCGCTGTATGGCTTGGACGGCACGTAACCAGCATGCTCCGTGGAGCCGAGCATATAACCCAGGTAGTCCTGGAAGCGCGGGTTCGCCAACATGAAGGAGTTAATCGAGTCGTCGCCGGCCCAGTCTGCGGCGTCCGCGCAGATTTCGTAGGCACGAGCGAGCTGGTCGTTGTCCACGGCCTCCGGACCTTGCTCGATGTCGCGCACGAGGTTGTTAAACGTGTACTGGTTGTCCGGGTGAACCTGGACCTCAAGCTCGCCGGCGTTGGCGGCGGTGATGATGTCCTCCCACGTGGACACATGGGCGAGGTCATGGTCATCGTTTTCCATGATCCAGCGCACGAGCTGCTTCGGGGTGGGGAAGGAGTAAATCTCGCCCCATTTGCCCAGGAAGACCGGGCGCTCGCCCAGATAGGTGCGCAGCGTGTAGACGGTCTTACGGTCGATGGTGATCTTCACCGGGTCGATACCAGCGGCGGCCCACACCGACTTGTCGTACGGATCCGCGGCGGCGGCTTCGGCCTTGCGGGCTTCCTCGTCCTCCTGACGCTTCTTGGCCGCGGCAGCGGTGGCGGCGGAGATACGCGCGGCGGCGTCGGTCACCTTATCCTCACTGAAGTCCGTGGTGGGAACGACCTTGACGTGCTTGTCGAGGTCTTCGATGATCTCTTTCCAGTTGGTGAGGATGACGCGGCCCACGCCGGACCACTCGCGCAGGCCTTCATCGCCCGTGTAGTGCTCAGAGCCGCGCACCGTGTTGCGCAGGATGGAGTGCGTGGCGAAGAAGATGGTGGTGTGCTCGGCACCCGCGACCGAGGCGAGAGCCTCGGCGACCTCCAAGTCACGTGCGACGGTGGACACGGCCTCGTGGCCGGGGCGCTCCGCCAGCTTGGCAGGCATGCCGATGAGGTCGTAGTCATCGCGCGGCGCGACGGAGACGCGGTTCGCGGGCCGCGAGTTGAAAGCTTCCCAGTTGGGGTGATCCAGCAAGTCGTGACGCTGGCCTGACTCCAAGAACGTCAGCAGCTCGGCCTCGGTGCGGAAGAGGAGGATCGACTCATCATCGCCCAAGAAGGCTTGCCACTCCGTGCCGTTCTGGCGCCACTTCGGGGCCCACAGGGTATAAAAGTCGCCCTCAGTCAGCGAGAGCTTAATCGGTACGATTGCGCGGGTGCTCATAAAAGCTCAGTCTACCCAACCGTGCGCGACGGATGCGCACGCGATCGCACTAGAGCAGAAGCGGCTTGTACCCATGCCGAGGCTGCGCCCATAAACTTCGGTGGAATTAGCCGGTCGGTCGCCAAAGCCCTTAAACGCCATGCCCATGTTGGTGGTGCGCAGCGGGTTGGTCTGGACGGGGCTTCCGGCCTCGACGATCTGGCCGTCACCGGCATACATGGCCACGTGGCCGTCCCAGACGACGAGGTCCCCGGGCTGGAGCTCTGCGGCGGTGACTTGGCGGCCTACCGTTTGCTGCTCGGCAAGGCGCGGCAATTCGATGCCCGCCTGGCGCCACGCCCATTGCGTCAATCCGGAGCAGTCGTAGCCACCGGCGCCGGTCCCGCCCCAGGTATACGGAGTGCCGATTTGCGACAGCGCCGCGTTGACGGCGGCCTGACCTTGCGCGGAACTGCTGGAGCTGCTGGTGGCCGGACGTGCACTGCTGCCAGCGGTGGTGTCTTCCAGCGCAGCGGGGCGAATCTCGGGCGCGGCGGAGGGCGCGGGCGCGCCGGGAAGTGCACGGGACTGCTCCGACTTGAGCGAGTCTTTGGCGACGTGGCCTTCCTCGCTTACGGCCGAGGCGACGGCGCGACCGGCTATCTCTAGAAGGGGACGGGCGAGCGGAATGAGCTCATGGACGAGTTGCATAATGCGCTGCCCGGCCTCCGCGAGGCCACGCATGGCCAGCCCTTGCAGGGCGGCGCGGGCAGCCATCTGTGCAGCCGGATTGGGAATGAGCAAGCCCAGCGCCATGGGTACCGCCTCTTGGAGAAGTCGCAGGCCCAAGGCGAAGAGGTCACGAATGCACCCAAAAGCGAGTTGGCGGGCCTCGCGCTGCAGCTTTTCAATCTGCGCCGAGTCCGCTCGTAGCGAGTCCACGGCACGCAGGATCTTCTCTGGTGTGCCATCCGTGATGCGGGCCAGTTCGTGCACGCTCGAGACATCCGGCATGCGTGGCGTGGGGACGGCGGGAAGCTCGGCGGGACGCAGCGCCGAAATCTGGCGAATGGCGTCCATGATGACCATCATGAGCTCATCCCTCCGTTCCTGGACGTGGGGCGACGTTCTCGTTGGCGAAAGCCGCAGCGCCATCGCTGTCCACGGTGAGTGCTGCGTGCGTTGTCACGACGGCGACTTCTGCGAGATGTGCCAAGTCGGAGCGCATCATTTCGTCACGCGCGGCAACATTGTGAAACGCTGCGGTGAGCGCCGAACAGAAGTCACTGAGGCAGCCGCCCGGCAGTGAGGGCAGTGCCAAAGGTTGGGGTAGCGACTGTTGATCGAGGTCACGGGCAAGAGAGCGGGTTACTTCGGGGTCCAAGGTAAAAGTGTTCATGCCTCATTGGACTGTGCTGCGCGCCGAAAGGTTCCCACAAAATTTAAAAAAGCTTTTAGAGTAGGGGGCATGGATATCCACGTTGTAGACCACCCACTGGCTGCCTCCCGCCTCACGCTCATGCGCGACGCGCGCAGCGATAACGCCGCCTTCCGCGCTGCTTTGAAAGACTTGGGCACCATGCTCGTCTACGAAGCCGCGCGCGACCTGCCCGTTGAGCACTTTGACTGCGTGACCCCCGTGGACACCGCGCAAGGCACGCGCCTGCAAGACCCGCCGATCATCGTTCCCATCATCCGCGCTGGCCTGGGCATGATTGACCCCGCCTTGTCCATGATTCCGGATGCACAGGTTGGTTTCATCGGCATGGCCCGCGACGAGGAAACGCACGAGCCGGTGCCGTATCTCGAGGCGCTGCCGGAAGATCTGTCAGGCCGTACGGTCTTCGTTGTGGATCCCATGCTTGCCACGGGTGGTTCGCTGCTCCACGCCCTGCGTCTGCTTGCCGCGCGTGGTGCGACGAATATCACGGCTATTTGCATGGTCTCGGCACAGGAAGGCGTGGATGCACTGGCCAACTCCGGTCTGCCGGTGCGTCTCGTGACCGCCGTCATCGACCCTTCGCTCGACGAAGACGCGTACATCGTGCCGGGGTTGGGCGACGCTGGCGACCGCCTCTACGGACCACGCAATATTGACCTTTAAGCCGCAAGCAGCGGCCGCTGAGCTGCGGTGACGTAAGTGTTTCGCCGCAGCGGTGGCGCGTTCGTGGCCGTCGTTTTAGAATCCCGGGGTAGAAAGCCCGCGCTGGGGTGCGCGGGTCCGACTACTCGGGGGACACATGACTTTCGCTGTCGAACGACTCATGTGGTCAAGCTATGGCCACGGCTTTTCCATCACGCTCCAAGCGCTGCGCGAGGGCAGGAAGATCTCGCAGCAAGCGCTCGCAGACATCACGGGCTTATCGCGCAACCAGATTTCGAACCTAGAGCGAAACGATCATTACGGGGAGGGGCTCGCGGACCCACGCTTGTCCACCATCTATAAGCTGGCGCTCGGGCTTGAAGTCCCGCCGGCATCGTTGCTTCCTGGTGCGGCGCGCATGGTGGAGGAAATCTGCGCGCTGGATGGAGAGGATGACTGGACGCTCCTCGTGAAGCCGGAACACATCGCACCGTTTCCATCGGATTACGTGAATCGCCGGCGTTTTAGCGGGAAGTGGGCTTTCGAATAGCCCGGGGTTGGCCGCATTAAAACCGGGCCAGATTTTCTGTACCGCTTGGTCTAGTCTAGACTCGTTGGGAAAGACCCAGGAGGTACCTCATGAACGCTCGACCGAGCTCGCATTACGCTCACGCGGATACGTCGATTGACGTCTTCGGCGAGGGGCCGGGCGATGTCTCGCGTTTCGTGGCGGCCTGGTTCGACGCGCACCGCGCCGAGGTCATCGGCTGGCGCCGCCACATTCACCGCCACCCAGAGACGTCGAATAACGAAGTCGAGACCACGCGCTACATCGCGAAGATTCTGGAGGAGTGGGGCGTGGAGCCGCACCTGTTCCCAGAGACCGGTCTCATGGCCGACCTGGGCCCGGACAGCGAGCAGGGCCGCGTGGCCTTCCGTGCGGATATCGACGCGCTGCCCATCCAAGAAGTCACGGGGCTGGAATTTACGTCACTGAACAAGGGAGTCTCCCACTCCTGCGGGCATGACGTCCACACCACGGTCGTGCTGGGGCTCACCTGCGCGCTGAAGGAATACGACGAGCAGCACGGTCTGCCTGTCGGCGTGCGCGTTATCTTCCAGCCGGCGGAGGAGACGTGGGCAGGGGGTGCCACGGACGTCGTGTCCTGGGGCGCGCTCGAGGGAGTGCACTCCATCTTTGCCATTCACGCCGAGCCCAAGCTGCGCGTGGGACGCATCGGCGTGCGCGCGGGGGCTATCACCTCGGCCACGGACGTCGTCGAGATTGAGGTCAAGGGACCGGGTGGCCACACGTCCCGCCCGCACTTGTCCGCGGACGTCATCTTTGCCCTTGCCAAGGTCGTGACCGACCTGCCGGGGCTGCTGTCGCGCCGGGTGGATCCGCGCACCGGTACCGTGCTGGTCTTCGGCCAGATCAATTCTGGTTTTGCGCCCAACGCGATGCCGGAGACGGGCACGCTCACCGGCACCATGCGCACGGCAGACATCAACGTGTGGCGTGGCATGCAGAAGCTTTTTAGCGAGCTCATTGAGCAGGTCCTCGCTCCCCTCGGCGTGGAGTATGACCTCCAGTACCACCGCGGCGTGCCGCCGGTGCTCAACGATGACGTGGCGACGGCCGCGCTTACCGCAGCGGCCGCGGCCATCGACCCGCAGTGCGTCGTCCAAGCACCGCAGTCCTCGGGCGGCGAGGATTTCTCGTGGTACCTCGAAAACGTGCCGGGCTCCATGGCGCGTCTCGGCTGCTGGTCGGGCGAGGGCGAACAGTACGACCTGCACATGGGCGACCTCATCGTCGACGAGCGCTCCATCGGGGTGGGCATCAAGCTCTTCGGGTCCGTCGTCGATCGATTTGCGACGGCCGAGGTCTAACACCTCAGCTGGTCGGGGCTAAGGAGCTGTGTCACCTGGCCCGGCGTGCGTGAGGGGGCATGCGGGCACTACACTAACAGGCGAGTGTGCCTGCCCACTTGGTGGATGCGGATGGCGCAGGCGTGTGTCCCGAAAGATCGGAATAGGCGCGGCGCGCTGTCCTGCGACGATCATGCGGGCAGTGCGCCGGCATTAACGGCGAGGACACGGTGGAACTCGACCCCACGACAACCCCTGCATCCTTGCCCCATTCGACCGCACGCGTGACCCGCGAAATCTCACAAGGAGCGAGAAATAAAAGTGACCCAGGATAAGGCTGCTGCCCAGACTGCACAGGTGATCGAAGACACCCCGCGCATTGTCATTATCGGCGGTGGCCCCGCCGGGTACGAGGCCGCAACGGCCGGCGCCAAGTACGGCGCCCACATCACGCTCATTGAGGAGCAGGGGCCCGGTGGTTCCTCCGTGCTCCTCGACTGCGTTCCGTCCAAGTCCTTCATCGCTGGCGCGAACCTCCGGACGGACTTCCGCCGTGCAGATGCGATGGGGCTTAACGATCAGCTCAGCTCGCTGCAGCTGAAGCTCGATGCTCTTAACGAGCGCGTCCAAGCACTGGCTGCGAAGCAGTCCGCGGACGTGCGGGCGGGCCTGGAGAAGATCGGCGTGAAGGTTATCGACGGCCGCGCGAAGTTCTCTGAGGACCAGACCGGCGTGCGCGGCACGCACCACCTCGTCGACGTTACGCGTGCTGACGGCACCGAGGAGCAGCTCGAGGCGGACCTCGTCCTCGTTGCTACGGGCGCCACCCCGCGCATCCTGCCGGGCGCACAGCCGGACGGCGAGCGCATCCTTACCTGGCAGCAGGTCTATGACCTCAAGGAGGAGCCGGAGCACCTCATCGTCGTCGGATCCGGCGTCACCGGTGCCGAGTTCGTTTCCGCCTTCGCCGAGATGGGCGTCAAGGTCACCATGGTCGCTTCCCGCGACCGCATTCTGCCGCATGATGACGCCGATGCCGCAGATGTGCTCGAGACCGTCCTCGCCGAGCGCGGCGTGGAGCTGGAGAAGAATTGCCGCGTGGAGTCTGTTGCGCGCACCGAGGACGGCAACGTCGTGGTGAAGACCCAGGACGGCCGCGAGATCCATGGCTCCCACGTCATCATGTCCATCGGCTCCGTCCCGAACACCAAGGACCTGGGCCTCGAGCACGTGGGCGTCCACACCCAGAAGTCCGGCCACATCAAGGTCGACCGCGTCTCGCGCACCAACGTCGCCGGCATCTACGCGGCGGGCGATTGCTCGGATCTCTTCCCGCTCGCCTCCGTCGCCGCCATGCAGGGCCGCATCGCCATGTATCACGCGCTGGGCGAGGGCGTGTCCCCGCTGCGCCTGAAGACCGTGGCCACCGCCGTGTTCACCCGCCCCGAGATCGCCGCCGTGGGCTTCACTCAGGCCGAGATTGAGGCTGGCGAGGTTTCCGCGCGCACCATCATGATGCCGCTCAACACCAACCCGCGCGCGAAGATGCGCTCCCTTAACCACGGCTTTGTCAAGCTCTTCTGCCGCGCCACCTCCGGCCGCGTCATCGGCGGCGTCATCGTCGCGCCGACCGCCTCGGAGCTCATTCTGCCCGTCGCCGTTGCCGTGACCAACCAGCTCACGGTCAACCAGCTCGCAGACTCGTTTGCGGTCTACCCATCGTTGTCGGGCACCATCACGGAGGCGGCTCGCCGCCTCGTTGCGCACGACGATCTGTCCTAAGTTTTCGTTTCAGAACAAGGGACTACAACGACGTGGAGCTCGGCAGGGTTTGCCTTGCCCGAGCTTCTCGTCGTCGTTTTCGCAGGCCTTAGCGTCTTCACGAACTAATTCTGAACGCTCATCGGATAGTTGGTGTCCACCGTGGTCATCCCGGTGTGGCATGACAGCCGCAGCACGCAGGAGCTTTCCGATGCCCCCGCGCCCGGCTCGTCCCTAGCCTCCAGCGCCGCCGCGGCCGCTCTTAACCGTGCGTGGTCGTGGACCTTTCTCTTCGCGCCGAGCGCCATGGGGGCCTCTAACGCGTTGACTGCGCTCAGCTCCACAAACGCGATGCTCGCTAACGTGGAAAGTCCCGTGGTGGCGCTCCTTGTGAGCCTGGGCATCGTGGCATTGTGGACGATCTTCCACCTGGGATGTGCTGCGCTGTGTGAGCGGCGTTACCAAGAGCATGGCCATTCTGGTGGGCGATTCGGTAGGGACGAGGAGCCTGTCGCCAGTGACTTGTTGTGTGTGGCCTTCGCGCTGGGCACGACGTGTGCAACCTCGGACGTCACCGTGACCGATGCGGGAATGCGTCGTCTCGTCGCTGCGCAGACCTGCCGTCCGCGCAAGCTAGAGCCCGAGCGCGGCGACGGCCTGAGCAGCCTCGTCCTGCGTGAACTTGTCACCGTACTCAGAGGAGAGTTGGTTGAGCAGCTCGGGACCGGACATGGGCATGAGCTCCTGGTAGCTCTTGGCGGCTTCGACGGCTTCCGCGTTCCAGTCAGCGCCCACGGAATCGACGGCATACTGTGCTTCCTCCGGGGTGAATTGATCGGCAACGTCAGAGGTGAGCTGGTCATAGAGGCCAGCCTTGGAGAAGCCCTTGAGGTCGAGGTAGCTCTCTGCAGCCTGGAGCGACTCTGCGTTCCAGTCTGCCTCGACGGTGTCGACCGCGTACTGTGCCGCCTCGGCCGAGTAGTGATCGGCGAATTCGGACGTGAGCTGGCCGTAGAGGCCGGCCTTGGAAAAACCCTTGAGCTTGAGATAGTTCTCTGCGGAGCGCAGCGCGTTGCGGAACTCAGGGGAGACGTCCGAGCCTGCGGCGTTGTCTGCCTTTCCGGACCCGACGGCTCCGGTGTTCGCGGCGCCGTTCGAGACGAGATCGGCTGGTACAGCTGTCGCAGTGTCAGTGCCCTCCTGTCCGGCGGACTCGACTGTCGCAGTGGTGGTTGCTTCTGAGGACGAGGACGCCGTGGTGGAGGAATCATCTCCGCCGCCGTTGGTAAGCGCCCCGCCAATGAGGAGGACTGCGGCCGCGCCGACGATCCACGGCCAGCGACGCTTCTTCTTCGCCTTCTTTTCCGGCTGAACGGGGGCGAACGAGGATGCTGCAGAGGAAGGCTCAGGGGAGGAGGGAAGAGGAGAGCCGTAGGGGTTGGGGGTGGTCATGGAATGACACCTTTCTGTGAGAAGAAGCGAGATACTCGTGGGGCCACGCCCTGCGCATTCCTGCGCAGGGCACGGGTGGAGAGGACTCGAGAGGAGAGGTGTTCCGAACGAGGCCCGGCCTCCGGGAAAGGGAAAGAGACCGGATGCCCTCTCGCGCGGAACACAGGTAGTTTCTCGCGCACAGGTGACATGGAGGCTCGGGGCCTAGAACGCTCGTGCGAGCGGAAAGAAAAGGGGGCATCGGCAAGCTGGTGCAAGGGTGCCGAGCCTGCGCCTTAAATGGTGTCGTACGCCTGGTCCGCTGTCGTATTGAGATTGAGGCGGATGGTGCGGCCTAGCTGCGGGAAGGCGCGCTGCGGGCAGTCGGTGCGCGGGCAAGCGAGACAGCCGGGGCCGATAGGCGTGGCGGCGGAGGGGGAGAGGTTCAGGGCGTCCGCGTAAACAAGGCGATCGGCCTGCGTGATGTCGCAGCCAAGCCCCACTACGAACTCCTTGCGCGGGGTGCCGAAGGATTTGGCGGGACCCTGGACGTGCCGGGCAATCCAGAGGGAGGTGTGGCCATCGGGCATGGAGGCGACCTGGCGGGTGATGCGGTTGGGGGTCTCGAAGGCGCGGTGGACGACCCAGAGCGGGCACGTGCCGCCGGAGCGGGCGAAGTGGAAACTCGTGGAGGACTGGCGTTTGGAGATATTGCCGGCGCGGTCTGTGCGAATGAAGGAGAAGGGCACACCCGTGTTGCCGGGGCGCTGAAGGGTGGACAGGCGCTGGGCAGTGGTCTCGAATCCGGTGCCGAAGTCACCGGCGAGCATGTCGATGTCGTAGCGGGATTCCTCCGCCTTGGCGAGGAACTCGTTATATGGCATGGTCACCGCGGCGCCGAAGTACTGGCCGAGGCCCAGCCTGCCGATGTCGCGCGCGACGCCTTCGGGCAACTCGGAGACGAGGTTGTCGCAGAGGTCTTGATAGGCGAGAAGGCAATACTGCAAGGACATCTCAAAGACCAGCTGCGCTTCGGTGAGGCCGCCGCGCAGATTGAGCTCGCGGCGGACCGGATCGAATTCGCGGCGAGGGCCGGTGCGGCCAAAGCGCACCGAGACGCCGAGTTCCTCTTCGAGGAGCGAGGCAAGGCGAGCCCGACGGAAAACGCGCTGGCCAAGCTGGCCGGCGAGTTCCTCCGCGAGAACATCGAGTTCATGGATGTAGTTGTGCGCGTTATAGAAAAACTCGCGGACGGCTTCGAAGGGGCCTTCTTGCTCGCGGGGGACGAGGGCGGCGGCGCGGGTGAGTCCCGGCATGAGCTCAGGAAACCGGCCGGCGAGGTCTGCCAATGTGTCTTCTTCCGCGCCGGGGAAGAGGAGGCGCAGCTCCGTGATGGCATGCAAATCTTTTTCTGTGGAGAAGTAGCTGGGGTCCACATTAAAGCGTTGCGATAGCTGCATGAGCACGGTCACAGTGAGTGGCCGTTGGTCGTTTTCGAGCTGGTTGAGGTAGCTCGTGGATAGCCCCAAAGTCTTGGCCATGGCGACTTGCGTCAGCCCGCGTTGCTTGCGGAGCGCGTGGATTCGTGCCCCCGCGTAGTGCTTGCTCATGGATGGTGCTCCTTCAGATCTGCGTCCTGGCTGCGAGTTTTACAGCTTTTACAGAGTATGCATAATAATGCCACAAATTTACGCAAAGGTCACTTGTGGCCTAGGGCACGTCGAAAAAAGTAATGTGATTGCTATCGCAACAACGCGGTGCCACAGTGCGTCGCTCGCTTTCCTTGCGATGCACTCCACGCTTCCACACTTAAAAAGGAGTTTAAATTCCGGTGATTAATCACGAAGTACGCACCCACAAGTCCGCCGAGGATTTCCCGATTGAGGAGCACCTCGCCTACAAGATCGCCAAGGTTGCCGCAGACAAGGTCGAGGTTCCGGCCGACACCAAGGACATGATCATCAACCGCATCATCGACAACGCCTCCGTTGCTATGGCGTCCGTCGTCCGCGGCCCGGTCACCTCCGCCCGCGTCATGGCTCAGTCGCATCCTCATTCTTCGGATGCGAGCGGCAACGGGTCCACCGTCTTCGGTGTTGATGGTAAGTACTCCGCCGAGTGGGCCGCACTCGCCAACGGCACCGCCGTCCGCGAGCTCGACTACCACGACACCTTCCTCGCCGCCGAGTACTCCCACCCGGGCGACAACATCCCGCCGATCCTTGCCGTCGCACAGCACAAGGGCCTCACCGGCAAGGACCTCATCTGCGGTATCGCTACCGGCTACGAGATCCAGGTCGACCTCGTCAAGGGCATGTGCCTTCACGAGTGGAAGATTGACCACGTCGCTCACCTCGGCCCGTCCGTCGCCGCTGGTATCGGTACCATGCTGAACCTCGATGTCGACACCATCTACCAGGCCATCGGCCAGGCTCTCCACACCACCACCGCGACCCGCCAGTCCCGCAAGGGCCTGATTTCCTCCTGGAAGGCCTCCGCTCCGGCATTCGCCGGCAAGATGGCCATCGAGGCTGTCGACCGCGCGATGCGCGGCGAGGGCGCCCCGGCTCCCATCTGGGAAGGTGAGGACGGCTTCATCGCATGGATGCTGCACTCCCCGGAGCGCACCTACACCATCCCGCTGCCGGCCGAGGGCGAAGAAAAGCGCGCCATCCTCGACACCTACACCAAGGAGCACTCCGCGGAGTACCAGGCACAAGCCCAGATCGACATGGCCTTCGCGCTGAAGAAGCGCCTCGCCGAGGAGGGCCGCGACCTGGCGGACATCGAGTCCATCGTCCTCCACACCTCGCACCACACCCATTACGTCATCGGTACCGGTGCGAACGACCCGCAGAAGATGGACCCGGACGCATCGCGCGAGACGCTCGACCACTCCATCATGTACATCTTCGCCGTTGCCCTCGAGGACGGCGACTGGGACTACGAGCACTCCTACTCCGACGAGCGCAAGCACCGCCCGGAGACCATCGAGCTGTGGCACAAGATCTCCACCGTCGAGGATCCTGAGTGGACCCGCCGCTACCACTCCAACGACCTTTCCGAGAAGGCGTTCGGCGGCAAGGCCGTCATCACCTTCAAGGACGGCACCGTTATCGAGGACGAGCGCGCCGTCGCTGATGCTCACCCGCTCGGCGCCCGTCCGTTCGGCCGCGAGGAGTACATCAACAAGTTCAAGAAGCTGGCCGCTGGCAAGGTCTCCGAGGAAGAGCAGGAGCGCTTCCTCGCCGCCGTCCAGGACCTCGAGAACCTCACCGACCTGAACGAGCTCAACGTCCGTGTCACCCCGGACCACCTCGCGAAGGCCCCCAAGAAGCCGGAAGGAATTTTCTAACATGGCTGGACTGTTTGGTTCTACCAAGACCAACGCCGAGAAGCGCGCGGAGTTCCGCGCCTCCCTGGAGGGGCCGGGTTTGACCCGCCTCCCGGGTGCCTTCAACCCGCTCACCGCGCGTCTTATCCAGGACATCGGCGGCTTCGAAGGCGTCTACATCTCGGGCGCCGTCCTCGCTAACGACCTGGGCCTGCCGGACATCGGCCTCACCACTCTCACTGAGGTCGCCCACCGCTCCGGCCAGATTGCTCGCGCCACCGACCTGCCGGTCCTCGTCGACGCTGACACCGGCTTCGGTGAGCCGATGTCCTCGGCTCGCACGGTGGTGGCCCTTGAGGACGCTGGCCTCGCCGGCATGCACCTTGAGGACCAGGTCAACCCGAAGCGCTGTGGCCACCTCGACGGCAAGGAAGTTGTCCCGACCGACCTCATGGTCCGCCGCATCTCCGCCGCGGTCAACGAGCGCCGCGACCCCAACTTCATCATCTGCGCCCGTACGGACGCCGCTGGCATCCACGGCATCGACGACGCCATCGAACGCGCCAAGGCCTACGCCGACGCTGGAGCCGACATGATCTTCACCGAGGCCCTCTATTCCAAGGAGGACTTCGAGAAGTTCCGCGCCGCTGTCGATACCCCGCTCCTGGCGAACATGACGGAGTTCGGCAAGACCGAGCTGCTGTCCGCCAAGGAAATCGAGGACCTGGGCTACAACGCTGTCATCTGGCCGGTGTCCACCTTCCGTGTCGCCATGGGCGCCACCGAAGAGTTCCTCCGCTTCATGGAGAAAGAGGGCAACCAGACTGAGTGGCTCGAGCGCATGCAGCACCGTTCTCGCCTGTACGAACTTGTTCGCTACAACGAGTACAACGCTTTCGACCAGGCGGTGTTCACCTACTCCAAGGACTCCTACAAGCCGACCTTCGAGTAAAACCCCGGCTCCTGCCGACCGGCGCTTCGCCGGTATGACGAGCTACTGCGTTCGAAGCGCGGAACCCCGTGCCTCGAGCGCACAGCGGCGAACCTTCTTGGAACGTCGTTCCTTCAATCCAAGTAAAAGAACCGCGCCACGGTTCGTGGCGTCTTTCGTCCCACACACTTTTCCAAGCACAAGGAGAACACAATGTCTGAGAACACCCCCGAAATCCGCAAGGGCCTGTACGGCGTCGTCGTTGACGAGACCGCCGTCTCCAAGGTCGTCCCGGAGACCAACTCCCTGACCTACCGTGGTTACCCCGTTCAGGAGCTGGCACGCTACTGCTCCTTCGAAGAGGTTGCCTACCTTTTGTGGAACGGCGAGCTTCCGACTCAGGAGGAGCTCATCCGCTTCTCTGCACGTGAGAAGGCTCTGCGCCACCTGGACCGCCACCTTATCGACCTCATCATGTCGATGCCGCTGTCCTGCCACCCGATGGACGTCCTGCGCACCGCCATCTCCTTCATCGGCGCTCAGGATCCGGAGGCCTACACCAAGAACTCCGAGCACATCCGTCGTACCGCTCTCGAGCTGATGGCCAAGATCCCGACCATCATCGCGCTCGACATCCGTCGTCGCCGCGGTGAAGGCTACATCCAGCCGTCGCGTAAGAAGGGCTTTGCCGAGAACTTCCTGTGGATGGTCTTCGGTGAGGAAGAGGGCTCCCCGGCCAACTCCCGCGCCGACATCGAGGCCTTCGACAAGTCGCTCATCCTCTACGCTGAGCACTCCTTCAACGCCTCCACCTTCACCGCGCGCGTCATCACCTCCACGATGTCCGACACCTACTCCGCAGTCGTCGGTGCTATCGGCGCCCTCAAGGGCCCGCTGCACGGTGGTGCGAACGAGGCCGTCATGCACAACTTCATTGAGGTTGGCGACCCGGCGAAGACCGAAGAGTGGACCCTCAACAAGCTCAAGAACAAGGAGCTCGTGATGGGCTTCGGTCACCGCGTCTACAAGAACGGTGACTCCCGCGTTCCGACCATGGAGGCCGCTTTCCGCGAGCTGGCCAAGGAGCACGGCCAGGAGCAGTGGGTGGAGATGTACGAAATCATGGCAAAGACCATGTACGACAACACCTCCATCAAGATTCAGCCGAACCTCGATTTCCCGACGGGCCCGGCGTACCACATCCTGGGCTTCGACATCGAGTTCTTCACCCCGATCTTCGTGATGTCCCGTATCACCGGTTGGACCGCACACATCGTGGAGCAGAACGAGAACAACTCGCTCATCCGCCCGCTGTCTGCCTACAACGGTGAGGCTCAGCGCTCCGTTCCGCCGAAGCAGTTCTAATCGCCGCCTGTGGCGCCGGGGTATTCCTGGCGTCACCCCGGAGGGAACGACGTTTCCTATGACCTATCTGTAACGGAACCCCCTACACTCCTCCGTTGCCCCTGAATTTCCCCGGCCGGCGCCAGACTTTATACGTCGGGCGTCCGGCCTTCGGGACGTTTTACCCCCCTTTAGTACCAATAGTGTGGGATCGTGTTCGCATCGTGCATCACGCACTACTAATCTGAGATGTGGATCACCCGTGCTGGCATTAGTTTTCTGAACTACCTCGTAGCAACGTGAACCAATGACCACAATCCGAAAGGAACCTACTGCAGTGTCTGCCACCGCGTTACCGACGTTCAACAAGGTGCTTGTAGCCAACCGCGGCGAAATTGCTGTCCGTGCCTTCCGTGCCGCTTTCGAAATTGGCGCGAAGACCGTTGCAATTTACCCACGTGAGGATCGCAACTCCTTCCACCGTGCATTCGCCAACGAAGCCGTTCGCATTGGCGCCGAGGGTGCCCCGGTGAAGGCCTACCTCGATATCGATGAGGTGATTCGTGCCGCCAAGAAGTCGGGCGCGGATGCCATCTATCCGGGTTACGGCTTCCTCTCTGAGCGCGCGGACCTTGCCCGTGCCTGCAACGAGGCCGGAATCAAGTTCATTGGACCCACTCCGGAGACCCTGGACCTCACCGGCGATAAGGCCGCTGCGGTGCACGCCGCTCAGGAGGCGGGCCTGCCGACCTTGAAGGACTCCGAGCCGTCCACTGACGTGGACAAGCTCGTCGAGTACTCCAAGGACTTCACCTACCCGCTCTTCGTCAAGGCAGTCGCAGGCGGCGGCGGACGCGGCATGCGTTTCATCGAGAACGAGTCTGAGCTGCGCGAGAAGTGCGCGGAGGCCTCCCGCGAGGCCGAGGCTGCCTTCGGCGACGGTCACGTCTACCTTGAGACCGCCGTGATTAAGCCGCAGCACATCGAGGTCCAGATCCTCGCCGATAGCCAGGGCAACGTCATCCACCTCTTCGAACGTGACTGCTCCGTGCAGCGTCGTCACCAGAAGGTCGTGGAGATCGCTCCGGCTCCGACGCTGGATCCGGAACTGCGTGACCGCATCTGTGCGGACGCCGTGAAGTTCTGCCAGCACATCAACTACGAGGGCGCTGGCACTGTCGAGTTCCTCGTGGACGAGCGCGGCAACCACGTCTTCATCGAGATGAACCCCCGTGTCCAGGTCGAGCACACCGTTACCGAGGAAATCACCGGTGTCGACATCGTGAAGTCGCAGATGCACATCGCTGCGGGCGCGTCCCTCGAGCAGCTTGGTCTGCACCAGGAGGATATCCACATCACCGGCGCGGCCCTGCAGTGCCGTATTACGACTGAAGACCCGAACAACGGTTTCCGCCCGGATACCGGCACCCTGACCACGTACCGCTCTCCGGGTGGTGCGGGCGTGCGTCTCGATGGCGCGACTGCCGTCGGCGCCGAGATTTCCCCGAACTTCGACTCCCTGCTGGTGAAGATGACCTGCCGTGGCGTCACTTTCAAGCAGGCTGTCGCCCGTGCACAGCGCGCCCTCAACGAGTTCACCGTCGCCGGCGTTGCCACCAACATCGGCTTCCTGCGCGCCCTGTTGCGCGAGCCGGACTTCACCGAGACCCGCGTCGACACCAGCTTTATCGCGTCCCACCCGGACCTGCTCAAGGCTCCGCCGGCTGTGGACGAGTCCGGCCGTATCATCGACTACATCGCGGACGTCACCGTGAACAAGCCGAATGGCACGCGTCCGACCGCGCTTCGTCCGTTCGACAAGCTCCCAGAATTCGATCGCAACTCTGAGCTGCCGCGTGGTTCTCGTGACGATCTGCTTGAGCTGGGTCCGAAGGCTTGGGCAGAAAAGATCCGCAATCAGCAGGCTCTCGGCGTTACGGACACGACATTCCGTGACGCGCACCAGTCGCTGCTCGCCACCCGTGTGCGCGGTACTGACCTCGTCTCCGCCGCGGAGGCCGTGGCCCGCATGACCCCGTCCCTCTACTCGGTGGAGGCGTGGGGCGGAGCGACCTACGATGTCGCGATGCGCTTCCTCAAGGAGGACCCGTGGGTTCGCCTTGACCTGCTGCGTGAGGCCATGCCGAACCAGAATATTCAGATGTTGCTGCGCGGCCGCAATACGGTTGGCTACTCGCCGTACTCGGACAAGGTGTGCCACGCCTTTGTGGACGAAGCCGCCAAGTCTGGTGTCGATATCTTCCGTATCTTCGACGCCCTCAACGATGTGAGCCAGATGCGTCCGGCTATCGAGGCTGTCCTTGAGAATGACAAGTCCGTGGCTGAGGTTGCCATGGCGTACTCCGGCGATATGTGCTCTCCGAATGAGAAGCTCTACACGCTGGATTACTACCTCAAGCTCGCCGAGGAAATCGTGGGCACGGGTGCACACGTGCTGGCTATCAAGGACATGGCGGGCCTGCTGCGTCCGGAGTCTGCCTCCAAGCTGGTCATGGCACTGCGCAAGGAATTCGACCTGCCGGTGCACGTCCACACCCACGACACTGCGGGTGGCCAGATGGCGACCTACTACGCGGCGGCGCTGTCCGGTGCCGATGTCGTCGACGGTGCCTCCGCTCCGTTGGCCGGTACCACGTCGCAGCCGTCCCTGTCTGCTATCGTCGCGGCATTCTCCAACTCCGCGCGCGACACTGGCCTCGACCTCAAGGCCGTCTCCGATCTGGAGCCGTACTGGGAGGCCGTCCGCCAGCTCTACAAGCCGTTCGAGAAGGGTATTCCTGGCCCGACTGGCCGCGTGTACCGCCACGAGATCCCGGGTGGTCAGCTGTCCAACCTGCGCGCTCAGGCGACCGCTCTGGGCCTCGAGGACCGCTTCGAGGTCATCGAGGACACCTACGCCGCCGTCAACGAGATGCTCGGCCGTCCGACCAAGGTCACCCCGTCTTCCAAGGTCGTGGGCGACCTCGCCCTGCAGCTTGTGGGTGCTGGCGTGGACCCGGCCGAGTTCGAGGCCAACCCGTCCAAGTACGACATCCCGGATTCCGTCATCGCGTTCCTGCGCGGCGAGCTCGGTACCCCTCCGGGCGGCTGGCCGGAGCTGCGCGACCGCGTCCTCGAGGGCCGTACGCCGGGCGAGGTGACCGTCAAGGAGGTGCCCGCTGAAGAGCAGCCGCACCTTGACTCCGATAACTCGCAGGAACGCCGTGACTCCCTCAACCGCCTGCTCTTCCCGAAGCAGTTTGAGGAGTTCAACGAATTCCGTCGTAAGTACGGAAACACGGAGGCCCTCACGGACACGGTGTTCCTCTACGGTCTGGAAGAAGGCCACGAGTACGTGGTTCACTACTTCGCTGACGGATCCAACGACCGTGCTGACCTCAAGCCGATTACTGTGCGCCTCGATGCGCTCGGCGAAGCCGACGAGAAGGGTATGCGCAACGTTGTCCTGACGGTCAACGGTCAGATTCGCCCGATGAAGGTCCGCGACAATAACGTCGAATCCACCGTCGCCACCGTCGAGAAGGCCGACCCGAGCAACGAGGGCCACGTGGCCGCTCCGTTCGCTGGTGTGGTCAACCCGACCGTTTCTGCGGGCGACGAGGTCAAGGCCGGTGACCAGGTTGCAGTTATTGAGGCCATGAAGATGGAAGCCTCCATCTCCGCGACCAAGGATGGCGTCATCGAGCGTGTCGCCATTGGCAAGGCCACCAAGGTAGAGGGTGGCGACCTCATTGCCGTCATTAAGTAATACCAGGTAGCTCACCCAGCGTACAGCCCATCGAACCTGCAGGTCCGGTGGGCTGTCATCATGGCGCAGGAGGCTGCCGATGCCGCCTAAATCCCTTCAGCACACAGTGCGAGTCGTCTTTGGCCCGCGTTAAAACTGCGCTTTTGACTATAGCTGTCCGGCGTTGGGTGAGACTTTCTTTTCCTGCTAGGAAGCCTTTTCAGCTTTCTCTACGGCTTGCGAGTAGAGCTTGAATAGGTGCTCCACGATGGTCTTTTCTTCGCAACCGGGTTCTAGACCATAGGCACGCTCGACAGCTGCATCCAGTGCCGCGTGAGCCTTAGTGAGCTCGGGGTACATCCAGTCGTTGTCGGGGTCATACATTTGCGCGATGGTCGAGTCTGGGTACTGGGCGCGTGCGTCGAGCACGGCCTGGCCGAGCTGGGCAATTTCCGCTTCCTGTTCGGGCGTGACATCTGGCCAGATGAGGTTGTTGTAAACAATCCTGCCTGAGTAGCTGTAGTCGGACTTCAGGCGAACGCCGACTACGCGCATCCATGCATTGTGTAACCGAGAATGAAGCACTGCGAAATGGTATCTCGTGGCTTCGGGGACTAGCTTTACCTTGTTCGAGCAAAAGTTTTCCGGCGTGATGAATCCGATAGGTATGTAGTTTCGGCGCCGAGAAGACACTTCAGGGATGAGTAGAGAGTTCGAGGTCGCAATAATCTGCGTCCCGAATCGTTGTGGAGTTTCAGCGGCCTTCAGCGTCTGTGATCGCCTTGACTTCAGGCGGTATGCCCTAACTGCTTCGACTCGTTCTCTCACCCGGGGCAAGCTTTGAAGCTGTGCCGGCATAGCATCGCCGACCCACATGACCCAACGCTCAACGCCTTGGATGAACTCGCGCGAGCCGTACCAGCGGTGGAAGAAGGGCGCTGCCCTCGGCTCAGCGGCCAGGAACTCCGCTTTCTCTTCGGCTGTGAACAGGTAGTTTCCATCGTCGATAGGTTGCGAGCCAATCCCCATACTGGGTACATCTGAGAGCGGCTTAGACCGGCTCCATACGAAGACCTCGGGCGCGTCCTTGAGGTAAGCGTTTAGTTGTTTCGGGTGGCTTATTTCAGGCTCGCCCGTCACTGTGGGGTAGTGGAAGAGTGTCTTTGGTCCTCCGATCTTGGAGAAGCCGACGATGACGCAGTAGACGGCTGCTTGGTCTGCTGCGCCGTTGGTCCATTTGAACGTGTCGTGTGCGAAGTCGATGCGGATGCCCATGTCCCAGAGACGGCTCCATACGTTCGCGACTTGCTCACCTTGGCAGATGCTGTTGGTTGAGACAAAGGCTGCGCGGATGTCGTAGTCGCCTAAGTACTTGGCGGCTTTGGCGTACCAGCCGCCTACGTAGTCGATGTTGCCCAGGTTCTTCGTCGCACCGATGGACTTGAACGTGGCCTGTAGCTCGGCCTTTTGTTCCTTGGACTGGTTACGCGCGCCCAAGAATGGTGGGTTTCCAATAACGAAGCTGCACTGGTCCGGTTCAAGGATGTCTGCCCAGTCGAGCTGTAGCGCGTTGCCAAGCATGATGTTCGCAGAGTCGCGCAGCGGAAGGTTATCGATGTTTGCTGAGGTGAGAATCTCGGTCTCCGCGTCGGCTTGTAGCTTGGCAATCCAAAGCGCAGTCTGCGCGACCGATACCGCGAAGTCGTTGATCTCAATGCCGTAGAACTGGCTAATATGCACCTTGATCTGTGAGGACTCACCGCCAAAATCGAGCGCGGTCTGGTCATTCGCTAACTCAGAGAGCACCTTGTTTTCCAAGCGGCGCAGACTGATATAGGTCTCAGTGAGGAAGTTGCCCGAACCACAAGCAGGGTCGAAAAAGGTCAGGCTGGCAAGTTTATCGTGGTAGCGCTTGAGGTTGTTGCGCCGTTTGACTGCACCCACACCCGGCTCATTGATGATGTCTGTCAGCTCATCGGTCAACGCATCCAAAAACAGCGGGTCAATGACCTTGTGAATGTTCTCAGGACTGGTGTAGTGCATACCCCCTTGGTGACGAGTTTCAGGATTGAGTGTGGACTCAAAGACACCACCGAAGATCGTTGGGCTAATGTGCGACCAGTCCGTATCCGCCGACAGCTCGGTAATGAGCAGCTCGCGAATTTCGTCTGTGAAGTTAGGGATCTCAACATCTGTGCCTGTGAACAGGCCACCGTTGACGTAGGGCATGACCGCAAGTGCCTGCTCATCATACGGGTCACGCTGGTCTAACGGTGTATCGAGCTGGATAAACAGGCGCTTGAGGGCGAGACGCAACGCGGACGCATTGAAAGGGGCTAAGTAGTTCAACACCGCGTTCTTCGGGAAGATGCCCGCGTCCTCGGCAAACAGGCAGAACACCAAGCGCACACACAACACGTTGAGTGCATGCTGGGATGCGGCAGAATCCGGGTCAACGTACTGCTCGCGCAGCAGCTTGTAGAGCTTGCCGATAAGCTCGCCAGCTTGCAGTGATGCCTTCTGCTCGCGTCGGGCACGTTGCGCCTGCGGGTTGACCAGGAAGTCGAGAAGATGCAGCTGCTCGGGCAGCTCTTCAAGCTTGAAGGACTCATACTCGGTTTCTGGAAAGTCATCATCAAGATGATGAATGCGGAACTCACCGAAGTTACAGATGACAATGTAGTCCGGGCGCTTGGAGTTACGCTGCTGGTCCGCATAGCGCTTAGCCTGCTGGTACGGCGTGACCATCGTGCCCTGGCGCGGCTCCGGCTTGTCCATGTCGATGCCGAGCGACTTCTGCTCAATGAACGTCTTCGCATCGGGGACCACAACATCGATCCAGCCTGCGCCAGAGGTACGAGACTCAAAATGCAACGCCGTGGTCTGATTTCCCATCCCCAGCACCTCGGAGCACAAATCAATCCAAAACTGTTGGGTATCTGACTTCTCAGCACCCCGGTCTTTCCACCGCGAAGCGAAATCTCTAGCAGCAGCAACACGCTGCGCATGTGTCATCTCAGCCATGTAGGCAATTGTCTCATGCGCACGACAGACACAAGGCCGAAACACCGAATCTGTGCGAGGGACGGGTGGGCGGTGTCAAGTGCGATTGCGCAGAGTTGCAGAAATGATTCTGCCGCCGCGTGCAGGGGAGCAAGCGGCGGCAGAGGTGGTGGCAACGAGGCACTGGCAAGCGATGCCCCGGCATGCTGCGGGCTTGGGTGAGGGGGCATCGGCAAGCGATGCCGCTAGGGTGGGATGTCCTACTTGATGTCGAGGATGGGCTCGCCCTTGTTGATCTGGGTGCCGTTCTCGACCTTGAGGTCCTTTACGGTGCCAGACTTGTGGGCCTTGACGGGGTTTTCCATCTTCATGGCCTCGAGGACTACGACGACGTCGCCCTCATTGACCTCGGCGCCTTCTTCGACGTTGACCTTGATGACGGTGCCCTGCATGGGCGCTGCCACGGTATCGCCGGAGACGGCTGCCTTGGCGCCGCCACCGCGACGCTTCTTCGTCTTCTTACGTCCGCCGGTGTTGCCGAAGAAGAGATTGCCCGGCAGGGCGACCTCGACGCGGCGTCCGCCGATTTCGACGACGAACTTCTGGCCGGGTTCGTTGTCTTCTGCCGACGCGCCAGCGTCGGCGTCCGGATCTGTGTACGGCGGCAGGCCGTTGACCCACTCTTCCTCGATCCACTTGGTGTAGACGCCGAAGGAGCCGTCTTCTGCGGTAAACGCGGGGTCCTCGACGATGGCGCGGTCGAAGGGGATGACGGTGGGCAGGCCGGTGACGGTGTACTCGGCCAGGGCACGGCGGGCGCGCTGCAGGGCCTGCTCGCGGTCCTCACCCCAGACGATGAGCTTGGCGAGCATGGAGTCGAAGTTGCCGCCCACGACGGTGCCAGCTTGGACGCCGGAGTCGACGCGCACGCCGGGACCGGCGGGCTCGGAGTACTGGACGATGGTGCCCGGTGCCGGGATGAAGCCCGCGGCAGCGTCCTCGCCGTTGATGCGGAACTCAAAGGCGTGGCCGCGCGGAGCGGGATCCTCGGTGATCTCCAGTGGCAGGCCCTCGGCGATACGGAACTGCTGGCGCACGAGGTCGAAGCCGGTGGTCTCCTCGGTGACCGGGTGCTCGACCTGCAGACGGGTATTGACCTCAAGGAAGGAGATGAGACCGTCGGAGCCGACGAGGTACTCGACGGTGCCGGCGCCGTAGTAGCCAGCCTCGCGGCAGATGCGCTTGGCAGACTCGTGGATGGTGGCGCGCTGCTCATCGGTGAGGAACGGGGCTGGGGCCTCCTCGACGAGCTTTTGGAAGCGGCGCTGCAGGGAGCAGTCGCGAGTACCCATGACGATGACGTTGCCGTGCTGGTCGGCGAGGACCTGGGCCTCGACGTGGCGGGCCTTGTCGAGGTAGCGCTCGACGAAGCACTCGCCGCGGCCGAAGGCGGCGGTGGCTTCACGGGTGGCAGACTCGAAGAGCTCGGCGACCTCGTCGCGCTCGTAGGCGACCTTCATGCCGCGTCCGCCGCCGCCGAAGGCGGCCTTGATGGCGATGGGCAGGCCGTGCTGGTCAGCGAAGGCCTCGACCTCGGCGGCGTCCTTGACCGGGTCCGGGGTGCCGGGGGCCATGGGGGCATCGGCACGCTCCGCAATGTGGCGGGCCGTCACCTTGTCGCCGAGATCGGCGATGGACTGCGGGGAGGGGCCAATCCAGATGAGGCCGGCGTCGAGGACGGCCTGGGCGAACTCGGCGTTCTCGGAGAGGAAGCCGTAGCCCGGGTGGATGGCGTTGGCGCCGGACTTCGCGGCGGCGTCGAGAATCTTGGCAATGTCGAGGTACGACTCGGCAGAGGTCTGACCGCCCAAGGCGAAGGCCTCGTCAGCGAGTGCGACGAACGGGGCGTCCGCGTCCGGCTCGGCGTAGACGGCGACAGAGGCAATTCCAGCGTCACGTGCGGCACGGATGACGCGCACGGCGATCTCACCGCGGTTGGCGATGAGCACCTTGGTGATCTTCTTGGTTTCAACAGTCACGGCTTATTTAAAACCTTCCTAGTTTGTTTGTGCTCGGACTATTATCGCACACAAAAACATGAGTGATCCGTCAGGTTTCTAGAAATTTGATCGACAAAGCCCTTACCTGCACTTTTGTCGCGGTTAAAGACGGTGCGGCGTGTCGGTAAGGGCTCGTTCGGTGGTGTGAAGGGTTTAGCGCTCGATGGGCATGCGGATCATGTTGCCCCACTCGGCCCAGGAGCCGTCATAATTGCGGACCTTCTCAAATCCCAAGAGGAACTTGAGGACGAACCACGTGTGGGCTGCCTGGCTACCGAGGTGCGAATAGAGGATGGTGTCCTTCTTTGGATCGAGTTCCGCGTAGGCCTCGTCGAGCGAGGCGCGTGAGCGGAAGGCGCCGTTGGAATGCACGGCGAGTGACCACGGCAGGTTGACGGCGCCCGGGATGTGGCCGTGGCGGATGGTCGTGCCGTAGGAAGAATCGCCCTTGGGGGAGAACTCCGTGGCGATGCCTTGGTACTCCTCGGTGGGGCGAGTGTCGACGAGGGAAGCGTCGCCCAATTCGGCGACGAAGGCGCGGTGGTCCGCGTCGTCGCGTTCGGTGACGGGGTACTCGGACTCCGGGTGCTCCGGGACGGCGTAGGAGGTATCGCGTTCCTCGTTCATCCAGGCGTCACGGCCGCCGTCGAGGAGGCGGACGTCTGGGTGGCCGTAGAGTTCGAAGACCCACAGGGCGTAGGTGGCCCACCAGTTGTTCTTGTCGCCGTAGACGACGATGGTGTCGTCGCGGTGAATGCCCTTGGAGCGCATGAGTGCTGCGAAATCCTCGGGGCCGATGATGTCGCGGGTGAGCTTGTCCAGCAGATCCGTGTGGAAGTTGATGCGTGTGGCCGTGGGGATGTGGCCGATGTCGTAGAGGAGGTTGTCTTCATCGACCTCAATGACGCGCAAGCCAGGAATGCCCAAGCGGGCGGACAGCCACGGCGCGGAAACCATGCGTGAAGGAACGGCGTAGTCCTGGAACGACGGATTTGGGTCGGTCTCAATCATGGTCCTGGTGGCCTTTCTGTTGATTCAGGACGGGCTGAGGGTGAACTCCCTAGCGTAGTCTTTAGCCCTTTTACAATACCGCGATACCCAACAAGGGGTAACGTAATGTGGTCTCGGATACACGTGGGGGGCTGGTTATAACAACGATGCAGGTGGGGTGCGTGGGCCGTGGGTAGGTGGGGTTAATCACGGTTTCTTTAGCGCGCGAAAACGAGTGTACTCAGGTAATTTTTAGGCGAGGGCCGGAGGAATTCCCTTTACGCGCCCACAACAATTTTTCCCAGGGACGAAAGGTAAATTGCTGTGCACAAGGCAATCGTGGTTTTTGAGGTTGAAGGCGGCTCCGACAAGGGACCGGACGGCCACCGCAAGGACACCATGCCCATCGTGGAGGCCATCAAGGCCAACGGATGGGACTCGGAGGTCATCTACTTCCACCCGGACAACGCGGACGAGATCTTCGAGCGCGTCTCCCAGAACTTTGACGCCTACATCTCGCGCGTCAACCCCGGCAACATCCCCGGCGGCGAGAAGGGCTACTTCGAGCTGCTCACCAAGCTGGCGGACGCCGGGCTCGTGGGCATGTCCACCCCGGCCGACATGATGGCTTACGGCGCCAAGGACGCTCTGGTTAAGCTCAATGACACCCCGCTCGTGCCGGAAGACACTGCGGCCTACTACGAGGTCTCCGACTTCCACGAGACCTTCCCTACCTCCCTGTCTTTCGGTGAGCGTGTGCTCAAGCAGAACCGCGGCTCCACGGGTGAGGGCATTTGGCGCGTTCGCCTCGCTGATGCAGATCTGGCTGCCTCCGTCGAGCCGGGCACCGCGCTGCCGCTCGACACGGCGCTCAAGTGCACCGAGGCTGTCGACAACAAGACGCATGATTACACGCTGGGCGAGTTCATGGACTTCTGCGACCAGTACATCATCGGCGACAACGGCATGCTCGTCGACATGCGCTTCATGCCGCGCATTGTCGAAGGCGAAATCCGCATTCTCCTCGTGGGCAATGAGCCGGTCTTTATCGTCCACAAGAAGCCGGCCGAGGGTGGCGACAACTTCTCCGCGACGCTCTTCTCTGGCGCGAAGTACACCTACGACAAGCCGGAAGCCTGGCCGGAGCTGCTCGCCATGTTCGAGCGCGCCCGCCCCGTCATCGCCGAGAAGCTTGGCGAGACCGGCCACGTCCCGCTCATCTGGACCGCGGACTTCATGCTCGCCGACGGCGAGAACGGCGAGGATACCTACGTCCTCGGCGAGATCAACTGCTCCTGCGTGGGCTTCACCTCGGAGCTCGACATGGGCATCCAGGAGAAGGTCGCTGCGGAAGCCATCTCCCGCGTCGAGGCGGCCGACGCGTAGCGCACGTGCCTTCACGGTCAACGCGAGAACCTAGGAATCTGGCGATGACCCGCACCTCCCATATGATCGGGAGGTGCTTTTTTAAATCGTCGTGGCAGTCATCATGCTGCTCGTGGTGAGCGTCGTCGTCGCTGTCGTCACACCGGTCCCGGAGCTCGACATCGAGCCCGACCTCATCCTCCCGCCGCTGCTCTACGCCACGGCGTTGCGGCCGGCGCCGTCATGAGCCCTTCCGATGCCGTCGCCACCTCCATCGTGAAGAAGGCCGGCGTCAACCGCCGCGTCATCTCCATCCTCGATGGCGAGGGACTCATCAACGACGTCGGCTCTGGTCACCCTGCGCACGGCGCTGCTCGCCGCGAGGGTTCTGTCATCGTCTGGTCCGGCATGCGTGGTGCCGTGAGGTTCGCCGCGGCGCAGACCATCCCCGTGGGCACGCGGCCTCCGCGAGGAAATCGGCGAGGCGGTTTCTGAATTGCTCGAGGTATCCGTCAAGCCACATGGGGTCCCGTTCTGTCGCGCGTGAAGCGCGCCTTAGTCGAGCAGCTGCGCCACGCAGTCCGGGTCCGCGTCGGAGAGCATCTGACGCAGACGGTCGTACTCGTCTGTCTCGCCGATGGCCTGGGCGGCGTGGGCGAGGGCGGCCCAGGAGCGTAGGACGCCCTGGTTAGGCACGTGGGCGAAGGGGACTGGACCCCAGCCCTTCCAGCCGTTGCCGCGCAGGCGGTCGAGGCTGCGGTGGTAGCCGGTACGGGCGAGGGCGTAGGCCGTGATGTAGGCGGTGGGCAAGGCCTCGTCCTCGCGGACGCGGGCGAGCTCCTTTTCGGCGAGCAGCGCCCACACGAGCGGGGAGCTGGGGTGTTCGACGGCGCCCTGCGTAAGGTCGGTGACGTCGTGGCCGGGGTCTTCCGGCAGCAGGATGGGATCCGGGGCAAGCATGTCTTTCATTTCCATGTTCGCCACTCTACGCAGGATGGAGGGAGTCGCGTGGCTAGTTGCGCGGCAGATTCCAGAATTCCGAGGCGTTCACCCCAAACTCGTAGAGCGCGCGGCGCACGACGGGCAGGGACAGGCCGATGACCGAGGAGGGGTCGCCCTCGATGGCGTCGATGAACCAGCCGCCGAGGGCCTCGAGCGTGAACGCGCCCGCGCATTGGAGGGGTTCGCCCGAGGCCGCGTAGGCCGCGATGTCGGTCTCGGAGGCCTGCGCGAAGTGGACGGTCGTCGTGGAAGTCTCCACGTAGCGCTTGTCGCCGAGCAGGATGCAGTGTCCGGTGAGCAGCTGCGCGGATTTGCCCGCTTGGGCGCGCCAGCGCTCGACAGTGCGCTCCTCGGTGTGCGGCTTGCCTTGGAGCTGCCCGTCGAGCAGCAGCATGGAATCGCCGCCGATGACGACGTCATCAGGGTAGTGGGGCGCGATGGCCTCGGCCTTGGCAGCGGCGAGGGCTGCGACGACGTCGCCGGGGGCGGCATCGGCAAGCTCAGCCTCGATGGCGCGCTCGTCGACGTGTGCGGGGCGTAAAACGGGTTCGACCCCGGCGCCGCGCAAGATGGCTGCGCGGGACGGGGACTGAGAAGCGAGAACGATACGCATGCTTTAGTAGTAGCGCACGTTGCGGAACGCGGACGGGTTGAACCGGTGGCCCGGCTCGGTCCACAGATCACGCGTCTGCTTCGTCTGCGCGGCCTTGGCGCGGGCGTCCGCGTCGAGCTGCGTGAGGACGGCGGTGAGAGCCGCGACCTCGTCGTCGCTGGGGTTGCCCCGCAGGACCTGAATGACGGGAGCGTTCATAGCTGCCTCCTTGGGTAGTTTCTAAAGAACGATATTGCTGTGCTTCTTGGCGGGGGTCGAGACGATCTTGCGCTCGAGGAGACGCAGGCCCTCGATGAGGTAGCCGCGGGTGGCGGCCGGCTCGATGACGGCGTCGACAAGGCCGCGCTCGGCGGCCTGGTACGGGGTGAGGAACTCTGCAGCCTCGGCCTCCTCGACGCCCAGGGTGCTGGCGAGCGTCGTGGCGTCCGCGACGGCGATCTCCGCGGTGGGCCATGCGTAGGCGAGGTCCGCGCCGAGATCCTTGGAGCCCATGACGACGTAGCCGGAGCCGTACGCGCGGTGCAGGACCACGGTGAGTTTGCCCACGGTCGCCGCGGCGTAGGCCTGGACGAGCTTGGATAGACGTGCTGGCTGCGCGGTGAGCTCCGGGGTGTCGACGAGCTCGATAATCGGCGTGTTGAACGCGTCGCACAGGCGGATAAAACGGGCGGCCTTCTCCGCTGCGGCCTCGTCGAAGCCGCCGGCCGTCGCGATAAGGCCGACGGTGCGGCCCTCGAGCCGGGCGAATGCGGTGGAGATGCCGCGCACATCGGCCTGGAGCTCGAGGACGTCATCGAAGAGGGCGTCGACGATGGCGCTCATCTCGAAGGAGCCGTTGTCCGCGATGGCCGCGTTGAGCGCGCGGTCGGACTCCGAGATATTCTCCGCGATGGAGCCTGCCTGGAGGGCGGCGTCCGTGCGCGGGGCCTCTGCGCGGTTATTGGAAGGCAGGTAGCCCAGCACGGTGCGGGCGGCGGCGATGGCCTCGTCCGCATTTGCGGCGTGAAGGTGGCCGCCCTCGCCGATCACGATATCCGCCATGACCGGGGCGAGCGTAGCCAGCGGGGCGAGCTCGCCGACCTGGATGGCGACCTGCGGGATAAGCCCCGAGGCGCGCGTGACGCGCTCGAGGATGCGCGCCTGCATGGCGAGCGTGACGATGCCCTCCTGGGCACGCGGGGCGCCGGCCTCGACGATGGAGACCATGGGCACGCCGGTCTTCAAAGCTAGGTCGTAGAGCTTGATGATCTTCTCGCCGTAGACCTCACCCATCGTGCCATCGAAGACGGTGGCGTCCTGCGAGTAGACGCAGACCTTGCGGCCATTGATCGTGCCGTAGCCGGTGATGACGCCGTCCGTGTAAGGACGGTCGTGCTCGCGGCCGAAATCCTTGGAGCGGTGACGGGCGAGAGCGTCCGTTTCCACGAAGGATCCGTCGTCCATGAGGGCATCCAGCCGCGCGCGGGCCGCTGGGGTACCGGCATCCGCGCCGAGTGGCGAGCGGGACTCGGCAATCTTATTACCGAGGTCCTCAATCTTGCCTGCAGTGGTTTTCAGATCAGTCATAACGCCTTAGTTTACAAGCCGGAACCGGCAGGGGTCGCATCAGCGCTGCCAAGCGGTGCGCGCTGGTGTGGTCCTGCCGGTTGTTGCTCCGTGTGATTTACAGCGGGATATTTCCGTGCTTGCGGGCCGGGCGGGCGACGTTCTTGTCCGCGTAGAGGCGCAGGTTCTTCGCGATGGTGGAACGGGTCTCCGACGGCAGGATGACCGCGTCGATGAGGCCGCGCTCGGCCGCCTTGTATGGGTTGAGCATGTGGTCTTCGTACTCACGCTCGAAGGACTTGGCGAGCTCGGCGACGTCGAGGCCCTTCTCACGAGCCTGCTTGAGCTCCTTGCGGTAGATGAAGCCCACAGCGCCGGCGGCACCCATGACGGCTATCTGGGCGGTCGGCCATGCCAGGTTGACGTCAGCGCCCAGGCCCTTGGAACCCATGACACAGTACGCGCCACCGTAGGCCTTGCGCATAGTGACGGTGATCTTCGGGACGGTGGCTTCGCCGTAGGCGTAGAGCAGCTTCGCGCCGCGACGCAGGATGCCGTTGTGCTCCTGGTCCGAGCCCGGCAGGAAGCCTGGGACATCGACGAGGAGGACGATCGGGATGTTGAAGCTGTCGCACGTGCGGATGAAGCGTGCGGCCTTCTCCGAGGAGTCGATGTCGAGGCAGCCGGCGTACACCATGGGCTGGTTAGCAACGAAGCCGACGGTCTTGCCCTCGATGCGACCGAAGGCGACCACGACGTTCTCGGCGCGCGCTGCCTGGATTTCCATGTACTCGCCGTCATCTGTGAGCGCCTCGATGACGTCGCGAACGTCGTAGGGCTGGGTGGGGGAGTCCGGGATAATCTCATCGAGAACGAGGTCGTCTGCGGTGATCTCGTCGAGTTCCTCGTAGGACTCGACGGGAGCGAGCTGGCGGTTGTTCGACGGCAGGTAGCTCACGAGATCGTGGACCCAGTCGAGTGCGTCCTCGTCCGAGGATGCCGTGTAGTGCGAGTTGCCGGCCTCCTTCATGTGGACCTTGGCGCCGCCGAGCTCTTCCTGCGTGACCTTCTCGCCAGTGACGGTCGTGATGACGTCCGGGCCGGTGACGAACATCTTGGACTTCTCGTCGACCATGACGACGAAGTCGGTCAGCGCCGGGGAGTAGGCGTTGCCGCCAGCGCAAGCGCCCATGATGACCGAGATCTGCGGGACGACGCCGGAGGCCTTGATGTTCTGGTAGAAGGTTGCGGCAATCCAGTCGAGGGACACCGCGCCGTCTTGGATGCGCGCGCCCGCGCCCTCGTACAGGCCGATGAGCGGGCGGCCAGTGGTCACGGCGAGTTCCTGAATCTTCACCATCTTTTCGCCGTAGACCTCGCCGAGCGCGCCGCCGAAGACGGTGCCGTCTTGGCTGAAGATGCACACCTCGCGGCCGTCGATGGTGCCCCAGCCGGTCACGATGCCGTCCGTCACGGGCTTCTTGGCGCCCATGCCGAAGTCCGTCGTGCGGTGCACGGCGAGCATGTCGGTCTCCACGAACGAGCCTTCATCAAGCAGGTAATCGAGGCGTTCGCGTGCCGTCAGGCGGCCAGCTGCGTGGACTTTCTCATGCGCCTTTTCGCCCATGGGGGCCTGGGCGGCCTCGCGGCGACGCTTGAGCTCAGCAATCTTCGCGGCGGTGGTGTCCGCGGCGGTTTCGAGTTCCGTCAAATGTGAGGAAATAGTCATGTTTGGAAATCGTACTGGCACGACCGGCGGTTTTCCACACTGCCGCGCCGGTGATTTGTATCACGAAACTAGTTTTCGCAGCTCAAACGTGAGGAAATCATCAAAAATTTTTCTGAAGTGGTCTGGTGGCGTGGCGCGGGGCTGGGGGTGGGCCCGCTGGGTTATATAAAAAGCGACCCCGCGGGCCTTGGAAAGGTCGTGCGGGGTCGCTGAGGGGCGGGAGTTTATGCAGCCCACCCGAAGCTGGACAGAAAGCCTTCGGTCGCTGCGAGCTCCGCGGTGCGGGGAGCTCGGCCAGTGGTGGACTCGAATGTGGAAATAATCTCAGCCGAGGTGGCCGGGACTAGGTCGTGCTCGAGCAGGTGCTCGGCGACGCGGGCGGCGGCGGGGGTCTCCTGAATGAGATCGAGGCCGGTGGCCGTGGAGCCGCCGAAGGCTGAGGACAGCGTGTCCAGCAGGGTAGTGATCGTATTCATTGTCGAACCTCCTTTGTCGATCATCGGGGATGTGTGCATCCCTCTCTAGGGGAAGAACGTCCGAGCGTTATCGCTCGGACGGCACTTCGTTGGTAAGTGCCCACTATACATGTTGACCTATGTTTGGGCAAAGTTCTTGTTAAGGCTATGTTTACCTGCTGTTCACCTAGTGGGGAATGTGCGGGTGGGGTGGTGAAAAACGGCGACACGCCGCATGCACATAGATATGCACGCGGCGTGTCGTTGAAGGGGCTAGTGAGAGCCTCCGAGGTTTCCGAAGAGCTCCCAGCCGAAGTAGTGCTCCAGCGTGCCCTTGGAGATCCATAAGATGGCCACGACGATGACGGCGGCGAGGAACGCGTAGACGGTCCAGCCGAGTACCTTCATCTGCGTGGAGGCCTCGGTGTCGCCGACGATGACACCCTGGTCGTTGCGGATAGGGTCGCCGGTCATGCAGCGCATGCCCAGGGCGAAGAGGAGGGGAATGCCGGCGCCGAAGATGAGCGCGAGCCCGGCGACGCGGAAGATGGCGATGGCGATAGATGCGGCAGTCATGAGCGAGTTACCTTCTTAACAGTGCTTACAGGTTCTTGGCCTGCGGAGCGGGGGAAGCCGGGTCGTTGATGGTGGAGGCTGCGGCTGCGGTAGCGACAGCGCCTTCGTTGGCGACGGCCGCGGGGGTCTTGGGCTCCAGGGAGGAGTCGACGGACTCGGCGTCCGCGTCCCACTCGTCGTTGACGTTGGATGCGTCGACCGGGTTCATGCGGGCGCGGATGACCATGATGACCGCCATGGCGATGAGAATGATGAAGTCGACGATGACGCCCACGGTGGTGGTCGTAGCCGCGGAGACGCCCGTTGCGACCCACCAAGAAGCGAAGCCGACGGCGGCGGCGCACGGGATGGTAATCAGCCAGGCGGATACCATGCGCATGGCCACGCCCCAGCGGACCTCGGCGCCCTTCTTGCCGATGCCGGTACCCATGATGGAACCGGTGGACACGTGCGTCGTGGACAGCGCCATACCGCCAGCGGCGGAGGTGAGGATGATAGCGGCGGAGGTGGCCTCAGCGGCCATGCCCTGCGGGGACTCAATCTCAACGAGGCCCTTGCCCAGGGTGCGGATAACGCGCCAGCCGCCGGAGAGGGTGCCGGCCGCGATGGTGACGGCACAGGCAACGATGACCCAGGTCGGGATGCGCTGGTCGGAGACGGCTTCGCCAGCAGCGACGAGGGCGAGGAAGATAACGCCCATGGTCTTCTGCGCGTCACCGGCACCGTGTGCGAGGGAGACTAGGCATGCGGTGACAATCTGGCCGTGACGGAAGTGCTCGTTCTTCGTCTTGTCCGGGATGGTGTTGGTGACCCAGTAGACGAGGGCCGTTGCGGTGGCGGACACGAGGGCTGCGATCACCGGCGAGGCGAGGGCCGGCACGATGATCTTGCCCATGATGGACGACCATGCGACGCCGCCGGTGCCCATGGCGGCGAAGGCCGCGCCGATGAGGCCGCCGAACAGAGCGTGGGAGGAGGAGGACGGCAGGCCGAGGAGCCAGGTGAACAGGTTCCAGAAGATGCCGCCGATGAGGCCGGTGAAGACGACGATGAGAAGGTTCTCGCCGTCCGTGGCGCTCGAGAGGTTGTAGGAGTCAAGGTTGACGATGCCCTTGGCGACGGTTGCCGCGACATTGACGGACAGGAATGCGCCCACGAGGTTGAGGGCGGCGGAGATGGCAACTGCCGTGAACGGCTTGAGGGCGCCGGTGGCAATCGAGGTTGCCATAGCGTTGGCCGTATCGTGGAAACCGTTGGTGAAGTCAAAAGCCAACGCGGTGATGACCACGATGGCGAGAATAAGCAGGGTCGCTGTCACGGCGGAGATTTCTTTCTTGTACGACGGGATGGCTCTGTTGCGGCTTCCCGGTTCGATGCAGGTGCGAAGCGCAGGAAATGCGCGACGAGTATGTACAGTTTGAAGCTTAGACCGCTGGCCTGTCTGCAGTTAAAAGTTGGTTTGACCTGCAGTATTAGTTCTAATGTGTGCTCATTTGAACCTAGGGGAACAGGTGTTAAATCGCAGCACAACTGGAGTTAACCTCTAGTTCATTTAAGCCTGAGGGAAGCGTCACATAGTTCCGTCTTGGTGATAAAGTAGACTCGTTTTTCACCGCTCACAAGCCCGAAAACGGCCGTTCGAGGCGTTCTACGTGACCGTGAGCCACGGTGATAATCTCGGAACACGCGCAGACAAGGCATCACATATTCATGCCAGCATGGCGCGCGAGCAGTCGCGAAGAATAGCCGACGGATGAGGGGCGCGCCAATCGAGGACGAGGATGTGACGGCTGGGCGCCTATACGGCTCCGTCCCCAATTTCTTCGATCGGCACCCACGCGTAGCCATATGGGCCCAATTCCACCGGGCCCAAATCGACGTCCGCGTCGGTGAAGTTGTGGAGACAGAGCAGATCGCCGCGCTGGAAGCCGAACACGCCTTCGACGCCAGTCTCGACCGCTTCATAGGGCGCCGTGCCGAGTTCGGGGTGCGCCTTGCGCTGGGCGATGAGCCCTCGGACGGTCATGAGCAAGGAGGCATCGTCAAGCTGCTGCTCCGCGACGGAAGTACCCTCGCCGCCAACGATGGGCCACCGAGTCTCGCCGGTAGAAAAGCCGGCGCCGGGGCCTGGTTCCCACTGCATGGGCGTGCGGACGGCATAGCGATCCGGAAGGGAGACGTCATCTCCCATGCCAATCTCGTCCCCGTAGTAGATAAAGGGCGCGCCCGGCAGTGTCATAAGCAGGGAGAAGAGGAGCTCGATCTTGCGGCGATCGCCTTCCATGAGCGGGGCGAGACGGCGTGCGATGCCCACGTTCGCCTTGGCGCGCGGGTCCTTGGCATAGGCGTCGTACATCCGGGTGCGCGCCGCGGGGCTCGCCATCTCGAGGGTGAGCTCGTCGTGATTGCGCAGGAACGTGCCCCACTGGCAGTCAGCCGGCAGGGGCGGTAGTTCGTCGAGGATGTCGTAGAGGGGCTCGGCGCTGCCCGTGGCGACGGCCTCGAAGATCTTGGGCATCACCGGGAAATTGAAGACCATGTGGACGCGGTTGCCGCTGCCGAAGTACTCCATGGTTTCGCGCGGCGGCTGGTTGGCCTCGGCGATCATCATCGCTTCCGGGTACTCCGCATTGACCATCGCGCGCAGCCGCTCGAGGAATGCGAAAGTCTCGGGCAGGGATTCGCCGCCTTGGCCGTCGCGCTCGAAGAGATAGGGGATGGCGTCGAGGCGGAAACCATCGAGTCCCTTGTCCATCCAAAATCGCACGATATCGAAGATTTCGGTCTGCACCGCCGGGCAGTCGTAATTGAGATCCGGCTGGTGCGTGTAGAAGCGGTGGAAGTAGTACTGCCCGCGCTCCTCGTCCCACGCCCAGTTAGAGATTTCGTAGTCGGTGAAGATAATGCGGATCTCGGGGTAGCGCGTGGGGTCGTCGCCCCACACGTAGTAGTCCCCGTAGGGGCCGGCGGGATCGCGGCGGGACTCCTGGAACCAGTAATGCTGGTCAGAGGTGTGGTTGAGTGCCAAGTCCGTGATGACGCGGATGCCGCGCGCGTGCGCCTGCTCCAGGAGCTCCTCGAAATCGGCCATCGTGCCGTAGCGCGGGTTAATGGAGCGGTAGTCCGCGATGTCGTAACCATCGTCGCGCATGGGCGAGTCGAACATGGGCGGCAGCCAGAGGCAATCCACGCCCAGCCATTCCAGGTAGTCGAGCTTGTCCGTCACTCCGCGCAGGTCGCCCATGCCGTCGCCATTCGAGTCATTGAAGGCGTGGAGGAGGGCTTGGTAGAAAATGGCGTTGTGGAACCAGCTCATTGAAGATCCTTTCGCTTGGCCCGCCACAGTGCCCACTCGAGCGCCACGAGGACTCCGGCTAAGAGGCCGGGCCACAGAGCGGGGGAGGGTTGGAAGAGATTGAGGATGGCCTGCAGGAGGGCCAGGGCAGCGAAGAAGCCGACGAAGCCCAAGGCCGAGTCCCACAGAAGCGCGCGGCGCATTAGCGCACCGTCACGCTAAATGTCGTGCCGTCAGAGAGCTGTACCTCGGTGGTGCCTGCAGTGAGCCCGCCGACGCCGGCGTTGAACTGGGTGCCGTCTTGCTCGTAGGCCGGACTGAAGACGGCAACGGCAGGATCAGCGACCGTCGCGTCGAGCCCCTCTGCGCCCGTAATGACGAGGTATTCCCCGGAGGCCAGCTCGATGTCCTTGCCCCTTAGCTCCGCGGGGCTGAGGATTTGCGGGGTCGGGGCGCCCTCGGCGGTGGGCTCTGCGCCCTGCGGATTCGTCAGCGGTGCCGCGGGGGCTGGGCTTTCCGATGCCCCCTCATTCCCACCGTCAGCCGGGGCCGAGGCCTCGGCGGGGACTGATGCCGCAGCGGGGGCATCGGTAGGTAAGGCCATACTCGTTGGGGACGCGGCGCTGCTGTGCACGCTCGGCGCGGGGGAGGCGGGCGCCGACGTCTCCGCGGATTCCTCGCCGCTGCTGCACGCAGTCACGGCGAGCGCAGCGGCGACGAAGGTGCCGACGGCAAGCGCTGTGTGACTCGTTCTCATCTAGGCTTTCACTCCTCCGGCGGTAAGCCCCGCCACGATACGGTGCTGGAAAACTAACACCATAATAATGAGTGGCACCGTCACGAGGGCGCCCGCGGCCATCGTCGCCGCGTAAGGGTACTCGAAAGCAGAGGGGCCGCTGAAGCGCGCGATGGCGACCGTCACCGGCTCGGTGGCGGTGGAGGACAGTTGCTTGGCGAGCATGAACTCGTTCCACGTCGTGATAAACGCGATAATCGCGGTGGTAAAGAGTGCCGGTGCGGCGAGCGGCAAAAGGACGAGGCGGAAGGCCTGGCCCTTTGTCGCGCCGTCGACGCGGGCGGCCTCCTCGAGCTCCCACGGCAGCTGCCGGAAGAAGCTGAGCAGCGTGTAGACCGTGAGCGGCAAGGCAAAGGAGATGTTCGGGATGATCATCGCCTGGTAGGTGCCGATCCACGTGAGATCGCCGAACAGCTGGAAGAGCGGCGTGACAAGCGCGATGCCTGGGAACATGGAGGCCGCGAGGATGATGCCTGTGACAAAGCCCTTTCCGGGGAAGTCGAGACGCGCGAGCGCGTACGCAGTAAACACGCCCACGGCGACGGCGACGGCGGTCGTCGCGAGCGAAATAAGCAGGGAGTTGCCGATGGCGCCGAGGAAGTCGTTGCCCTTGTCCGTGGCGAGCGCGTCCTTGAAGTTGTCGAGCGTGACGTGCGTGGGCCACGGAGTTGTATCGAACGTGTGGGCGCTGTCGCGCAAGGCCGTGACGACCATCCAGTAGAAGGGCGCAAGACCCCAGAACATGATGAAGAGGATGCCGGCGTAGTGGCCGACGGTGCTCCACAGTTTGTTGCCGGTCATGCTGCTACCTCCTGGTTGTCCTGAGCTTTCTTCGCCGCTTTTTCTTGGCGGCGTTGCGCACGCTTCTCCGCCGTGCCGCCCACGTCAGCGCCGAGGAAGCGGATGAGGATGAAGGCGACGGCGAAGATGAGCAGGAAGATGAGCGTGGACAGTGCCGAGGCCGAATTGAAGTTGCCCTGGCGCATATCCTCGACCACGAGCTGCGACACCGTTGCGGTGGGCGAGTTCGAGGAGCTGGAAATCATGATGACGGGCAGGTCGTACATGCGCAGTGCGTCGAGGGTGCGGAAGAGGATGGCGACCATGAGGGCCGGTTTCACCAGCGGTAGTGTGATCTTGGTGAAGCGCTGCCACGCGGTGGCGCCGTCGACGCGGGCCGCCTCGTAGACGTCCCTGGGGATCATCTGCAGGCCGGCGAGGATGAGCAGCGCCATAAACGGCGCAGTCTTCCACACGTCCGCGATGATGACGGCCAAACGCGCATAGAACGGGTCCGTCGTCCACGCGACGTGCGTGCCCAGCAGGGAGTTGACGATGCCCTGCGGGGCGAACATGAACTGCCACAGCTTCGCCGTCACGGCCGTAGGAATGGCCCACGGCACGAGCACGGCCGCACGTACAAGGCCGCGGCCCTTGTACTCGCCGTTCATGATGAGTGCCATGATCATGCCGAGGATGGTCTCGAGCAGCACCGTGACGACGGCGAAGAAGATCGTGATGCGCACGGCAGGCCAGAAGTCCGTGGCGATAACCCCCGGCGGGCAGGCGCTCACCACTCCCGTGCCGGACATGCATCGGTTGTTGACCCAGTAGAGGTAGTTCTCGAGACCTGCAAACTGTCCTTCGACGAAGACGCCGGTGGAGGGGTCGAGGCGCCGGTTGCCCTGGAAGGAGAGCATGATGGCGCGCACGATGGGGTAGCCGATGACGATAGCCAGCACGATGAGCGCCGGCGCAATGAGCCCGGCGGCCTGGCCGTAGGTCTTGCGTTTTAAGGCTTGGGGCGTGGAAATTGCCACAGCGGTGGGCCTTTCTAGCTTGAGTGATGATGACGCGCTCCGTACGCCGGGGCGATGCGGCATCCTTGTGACGGACATCCTATCGCGTGAAAGTGTGACTTCAGCGAATTGCGGACCGTAGGGACGAGGAAAGCGTTTGAGAAAACGCGAAGGCCGCCCCACGACGGGGGCGGCGAGGCGTCTGTGAGGACGGTGAATTAGCCCTGCTGTGCCTGCTCGATGGCAGCCTTCATGTCGGCGGTGGCGTCGTCGACGGAGGTACCGGAGGTCAGGGCTGCGTAGGCGTTATCCTGCACGGCCTTAGAGATGGCGGTGTAGAACGGGGAGACCGGACGCGGTGCAGCGTTCTCCAAGGACTCCTTGAGTGCCGGCAGGTACGGGAACTGCTTGATCAGTTCCGCATCGTCGTAGATGGACGAGAGGACCGGCGGGAAGGAAGCCTCAGCGAAGGACTTCTGGTTGTCCTCGTTGACGATGAACTTCATGAAGTCCAGTGCAGTCTGCTTGTGCTCGGAGTTGATGTTGATGCCGTTGTTGTAGCCACCCAACGTGGACACGCCCACGCCGTCCTTGCCCACGAGCGGGGAGACCTCAACCTTGACGCCAGCGTCGACGGCGTTGGTGTACATGTACGGCCAGTTGATGGCGAAGGCGGTCTTACCCTCGGTGAATGCGAGGTTGGTCTCTTCCTCCGTGGCGGCGGTGGAGTCCTTGGAGATGACGCCATCCTTGTAGGCGTCGACCATGGCCTGGAGACCCTCCTTGGACTCGGTGGAGTCCACGTTGACGGAGCCGTCGTCCTTGAGGACGCTGCCGCCCCAGCCTTCCATGAAGCCGGCGGTATTGACGGTGAGGCCCTCGTACTGCTTGAGCTGCGTGGTCAGGCAGTTGGTGCCTTCCTTGAGCGCCTCACACGCAGACTTGAAGTCATCGAACTTGTTGACCTCGGTCGGGGCGAGCTCCGCGTTGCGGAAGAGCAGCTGGCCGTTGGTGTTCTGCGGCAGTGCGTAGAGCATGTCGTTGTACGTCGCGGATTCGACGGTGGCCGGCAGCAGGTCTGCGGTGTCGACCTCGAGGTCGCCGGTGAGCGGTGCCAGCCACTGGTTAGCGGCAAAGTCTGCAGTCCACACGACGTCGAGTGCCATGACGTCATAATCGGAGTTGCCAGCCTGCAAGGACTGAACGAGGGTCTCGCGCTGTGCGTCGGCCTCACCAGCAAGCTCGGCGAGGGTGACCTTCTCGTCCGGGTGCTCCTTGTTCCACGCTTCGATGATGGGTTGAATCTTGTCAGTATCGTTCTTGCCCATCGCGAAGGTGATGGGGCCGCGGCCGCCTTCGCCCGTGCCCTCTTGTGCTGCTTGGGAGCTGTCATCGGACGAGTTCGAGCAGCCCGTGAGCACCAGAGCGAGTGCCGCAGTGGTCGCGAGGATAGTCTTCTTCATGGAGTTTTCACCTTTCAGAAACAACAGTTGTCTCAAAGGTAAAATACCCACAGCGCTCGTGGCCGCTTTTTGTGGTTTTTCACGCTCAATGGGGGTAACGCGCATACCCCTCCTGCGCGAGAGTGGGGAGCGCCTGAACTGGCTGCGTAGGGCGGCGGGTCGACACTCGAAGGAAGGCCGTCGTGACCAGCGCATGCGACCAGAGATTCGCCCCAGCGATTCGCCGGTGGCTCGTTCTGTCCGCATGGACCGACGCGGGTAACGTGAAGAGCCATGAGCACTTATGACTTGGAGCGTATTCGCACCGCACTCGCTGAAGACTATGCCGTTATCGACTACGTCGAGGAAACCGGTTCGACGAATACCGATCTGATGCAGGCCACCGACGTCACTGATGGCACTGTTCGCCTCACTGATCTGCAGACCGCCGGCAAAGGCCGCCTGGGCCGCGTGTGGACCGCGCCGAAGGGCTCGCAGGTGACCTTCTCTGTTCTCCTGCTTCCTGAGTCCCTCGATCATCTGGGCACCTTGCCTCTCGCCGCGGGTTTGGCCGTCACCGACGCGATCCCCGGCACGGTCCTCAAGTGGCCCAACGACGTGTTACTCGACGGCAAGAAGCTCTGCGGCATCCTCGCCGAAGCCGGTCCCGTGGGCAAGGCCTTCAAGTCGGGCACATTCAAGTCCGGCGAAATGAACAAAGCAGAAATTAATAAGGCCGAAGTCAATAAGGCAGAAATTAATAAGGCCGAAATCGCCCCGAAGACGGAAGCCTCCAAGCTCGAGGTGTCCAAGGTCGAGGTCGCGCCGAAGACTGAAGTCAATAAGGCAGAGATCAACAAGACTGAGGTAAATAAAGCCGAAATCAACAAGGCTGAGGTCAATAAGGCCGAAATCAATAAGGCTGAGGTGGCGCCGAAGACGCAGGGCGGCAAGGCGCCGTCCGCACGCGTCGTGCTCGGCATGGGCATTAACGTCTCCATCGCGGAAGAGGAACTGCCGGTTCCCACGGCTACCTCGCTTGTGCTCGCGGGCCGCGAGGATGACCGCACCGGGGTGGCCATCGCAATCCTCAAGGCGCTGCGCCACCGTATCGAGCAGTGGGAGAACCAGGATCCGCAGCTCATGGATGACTACCGCAAGGTCTGCTCGTCGATTGGACTCAATGTGCGCCTCGAAGCCCCGACCGGGGATGTCACCGGCATCGTGGAAGGTGTTGCGGAGGACGGCCGTATCAACGTCGGCGGCGAATACTACTCGGCCGGTGACGTCATTCACCTGCGCCCGACCGACTAATTTCGAGTCTGCGTCTTCTACGAGGGGATAGGATAAGAGAGTCTTTCTCTTCCTATCCCCTCATTTGCTCGCACTGCGCGGAAAGGTGCCTCGACGTGGCTCGACGTTCTCTTTTATCCTTCCGTCGTTCTTCGCGCATGCTGTCGGCTGCAGCGCTGATAGCCGTAGCTTTCACCGTCGGGGCGTGCAGCGAGGGCGGTTCCTCCGAGCCGCGCACGAGCACCATCACGGTGCGGCCGTCGGAACAGCCCGGCGAGGGCGCTCCTTCGGCGTCCGCCGCCGACCCCAGCGAGGGCGTGGCACAGGACGCGCAGCCCGCGCCGTCCGGTGACGATTCTCTCGCAGAGGCGTACGGGCGCATCCTTGATAATCCACGCTCGGTGAATTTCAACTACGACTACAGCCTGCGGACTTCACGAGCGAGCGGAAGCTACCAGTATGCGCTCGCTGACATCACGGGGGACAACTCGCCGGAGCTGCTCCTGTGCGATTGCAACTACGACGTCAGCCCCGTCGTTGCCATCAACGGTGCGGCCAATCCGGCGAATCCGGTGGTCTCCGAAGACGTCCTCATCAGGGGTGCTGCCGGCGCGGGCGGTGGACGCTATGGCCTCTCGGTAGGCAACGGTGGGATGTATCAAATCGAATGGCACTCGCTGCGTCCGGAATCCTATGCGACTAAGTTCGGCATGCAGGATTCCCATCTTGTGAAAACTGCTGAGAAGGTCGAGATCCAGAATCCGAGCGAGTTGGGGGTCACGGCCGTGAATTTCGTCGACGTATCGGACCGTTCGGTACTGAGCAACGCGGGTCTTGGGACGGCATCGGCAGGCCCGGCCCAGACAGCAGCGAATACTGCTACTGCGCAGGAAAGCCAGCCCCAAGGTGAGAACGTGCTCAGCGGCACCATTAAGCAGATGACGGCGCGGGAAGTCATGAAGGGGCAGCCGACGCCGAATGGTGAGTCCCCGGACTTGACGCTCTGGGTGTTGGTTCTCGATAGCCCGCAGTCGTTGACGGGCAGGTCGACCGGTTACCGAGGAGCGTTAAGGACACGCCCTAACCAAGAGATGGTGAGCTTAGACGACCACGGCGAATGGTCTGGATATAAGGATCAACACGTGAACCTCACATACGACCCCACGCAGTCGTGGTGGCCCAGCGACACCAGCCTGCCGCTGGGCAAGCTGCGTGCCTACCCCGTCGATGTGTCGGTGGGGTAGCACCCCTGAAACGCAGCAACGCAGCATCCCCGCCACACTCACGATGGAGCGGTGCGGGGATGAATTCGTGAGGGGACGTTAAGCCTGCGATGACAGGCCATTGCTCGAGGCGGTGCTGTTATCGGGTCGCCGACCTATGCCGCCAGCGGGGCCACCGCCCATGCCACCCTCAGCGGCTTCGCCCGCAGTCACTGCGGTGTCGGTGCCGTTGACGGTGACGGTACCCACGGCGGCATCCGAAAGCACGAGCACGACCTGCGCGTCCTCCGCGGCGTTGACGGTGATATCGCCTGCGTCGCCGGTAATCCGGTAGACGCCGGCCTCGGTGATATCGGAGCCGGTGAGGTCCTGAACGTCATCTATGGATCACTCGTCGTCCTTGGTCACCGTGTGATCGGAGTTCTCATCGGCTGCCTCGGAAGCTGACGGTGGGCGGGCGGTGTCGTAGGAGACGGACTTGGCGGTGGGAGTGTTCTCGGCGGCCTGCGGGGAGCACGCGGCGAGCATAATCGCTGCGGTTGCGGTCGCGATGGAGGCGAGGAGGGGCTTCTTCATGACAGGGTGTCCTTAAAGTAGTTGTTGATGACGCGGTTCCATTTATTCGAGGGCAGTTCCGGGTGCATGGTGGCCATGCCCGTGCCGAACTTGGAGACGCGGGTAGGGCGGTGGCCAAGGCCCCACAGGATTTTGTCGAGCGGGGAGGGGCGGGCGCTGGACTTTGTTTCAATGAAGACGACGTCGCAGTTCTCTAGGCGCTGGTTGGAGCGCTCTGAGCGCCACGTCAGTGCCGTGTCGATGGTGGCGCGGCCGACACCGCTGGGCCGAAGCGTTGCGCGCAGATAGGTGTTGTGGACGCTGGGGCTGAGCTGGCCCACGAGCTGGGGGTTGAGCTCCGCATCAAGGAAATCCAGCGCCTCGGGGGCGAGCCTGCCGCTGTGGGCGTACGCGGGCGCGATGGGCACGCGGTGCTTGACCGTGACCCCGCGCGGGCCGCGGGTCTTTACCTCGCAGAAGCCCAGGTTGGAGTCGACGTAGGTGCGCTGGCGAACCTTAAAGCGGCGGCGGCGCTTCTGCGCAGTCATGCGGTAGGAAAGCAAGTCCGGGGTGTCGAAGTAGGTGGTGGCGTAGCGCTGCTGGCGCTTGCCATTGATCTCCAGCACGCGGGTATCGGCGGGGACCTCGTCGAGGAATGCGCGCAGCTCGTCGGAGTGGATGAGGTACTTGCGGTCGACGCGGGTCATCATGCGGGCCTCGGCGTTCATTTCGTCGAGGGTTATGGAGTCGAATCTACTGAACATGAGCCAACTCCGAGTGTGCGGATTCGGCGTGCTTCGCCGTGGAGTCCTTGCGGCGCTCGAGCGGGCTGCGGCGGCCTCGGACCTGGACCCAGGTCGTGTCGTTGACGATGTCGACGCGGTGGGTGGTCACGCCGAGGATTTGGGCATCGAGCATGTCTTCCAGCTCATCCTTGAGCTCATCCTGGTCGGTGATCGCGCGGTCGAGGGTCATCTCCCGAACGAAGTAGCCACCGAAGAGCAGCTGGGAATCGACGATGACGAGGGCGAGGACGATGAGGATGATGGCGCCGATGGCGATGGGGTTGACCTCATCCGACAAGCCGGCGATAAGCCCTGTGGCGAGCGCGGCAAAGAAATACGCGACCTCGGTTTGGGAAATCTCGGAGGAGCGCAGTCGGATGATGGACAGGACGCCGAAGAGACCCAGGCCCACGCCGGCGGAGACTTCCATGTCGGCGAGCATGAGGGAGACGCCCAACACGCCGATGTTGACGCCGATGAAAGCGACAACCAGATCGGCGCGCTGGTGGCGGGGCAGGTAAACGGCAAAGACGAGGAGGACGATGGCGATGATGTCGACGCCCATCATGATTGCGATATCGGTGCTCATTGGAAGCAGACCTTTCTAACTCGGTGTCGCTCTTTACTCTGCGGCGCTGAGATGTGAGAACACTTTTGTTTCCTTCCACCTGCCTGTGGAATTACCGCAGAGTTTTCTAGGACGTTCGTTGAATGCTTCCTGTGAGCGTTGCAGGGTGCGGCTGTTGGGGCGAGGGACGTCTAGGATGAGGAGTCATGAATCTTATGAAGATGCGCCCGGGCGAGTATCCCGTCGTCGACGTGACGGCGCCGTATCGCTCGCTCATCTTCCCTGTCCTCGAGCTCATCCTCATCACGGGTCTCGCCTGGATCGGCATTGGCTACCTGGACGCACATGGCTTTGAAGCAACGGTGCGCAACGCCGTGGTGGTGCTCTGGGGCATCCTCGTGCTGTGGCGCTTTGTTCTGCCGGTCTATCGCGCACGCCGCCGTCGGTTCATCCTTACGACGACGCGCATTATCGCGCGGACAGGCAAGAAGATTGACTCCATTCCGCTTTCCGATGTCGTGGGCGTGCGCCGCCGCCGCGGCGGGATTTCGCTTGCTATTCGCGGCTACGATCGGGCACTTTATTTCCCGGATCTGCCGCGCACGAAGCGTATCGAGCGCGCCGTAGCCTCCGAGCTGGAGCAGTACAGCTCGCCGCTGTGGCGCTAGCCATAAAGGCCGCGAGGGCGGCTAGTAGGATGTAGGGCGTGATTAAGACAGTAAGTGTTATCGGAGACGGCCAGCTCGCGCGCATGATGCAACCGGCGGCCGTTGAATTAGGGATCAAAATCCAACTCCTCGCCGGTGCCCCAGACTCCTCGGCGGCGCAGGTCATTCCTGCCGTGACGGTGGGGGACTATCACTCCACCGCGAACTGTCTCGCCGTCGCCGAGGGCTCGGACGCTGTCACCTTCGACCACGAGCACGTGCCTTCCGATGCCCTCGCGGCCATGCTCGACGCCGGCTACAGCGTCCAGCCCGCCCCGAGCGCCCTCATTAACGCCCAGGACAAGCTGGTGCAACGCCGCCGCATGCGCGAGCTCGGCGCACCAGTGCCGCCCTTCGCCGACATCTCTTCGGCGGAGGATGCCCAGAACTTCTGGAACGAGGTCGACGGTAACGTCTGTCTCAAGGCCTGCCGCGGCGGCTATGACGGTCACGGCGTGTGGTTCCCCAAGGACCTGACTGAGCTCGAGTCCCTCGTCGCTGAGTTGCTCGAGGCTGGCACCCCGCTCATGGCGGAGAAGAAGGTGGCGCTTACCCGCGAGCTGTCTATCCTCGTCGCTCGCAATCCCTCTGGTGAGGTCAAGGTCTGGCCGATCACCATGTCCGTGCAGGAAAACGGCGTCTGCGCCGAAGCCATCGCGCCCGCTCCGGATCTCGCTCCCGAGCTCGCACAGCGTGCCACGGATCTTGGCGTGCAGATCGCCACCGAGCTCGGCGTGACGGGCGTGCTCGCTGTCGAGCTCTTCGCCTACACCAACGACGAGGGCGTAGAGGATATCGCCGTCAACGAGCTGGCCATGCGCCCCCACAACACCGGCCACTGGACCCAGGCAGGCTCCATTACCAGCCAGTTTGAGCAGCACCTGCGCGCCGTCCTCGACCTCCCGCTGGGCGATCCGTCTGCCTCCGCGCCCATTACCGTCATGGCTAACGTGCTGGGCGCCGACGAGGATCCGGCTATGCCCATGGCTGACCGTGTCGTCGAGGTCGCTCGCCGTTTCCCTAACGCCAAGATCCACCTCTACGGCAAGGGCCACCGTCCGGGCCGCAAGATTGGCCACGTCAATCTCACCGGCAATGCCGCCGATGCCGCCACCGTCGCCGCCACCCGCCGCGACGCCAAGCTCGCCGCGTACTTTCTGGTCCACGCCGAATGGGCCGACCAGGCTTAACCCCCACTACTTTCGAGGAGAAGAATATGAATGCACAGGTCGGCCTCATTATGGGCTCCGATTCCGATTGGCCCACCGTCGAACCCGCCGCCCAGGTCCTCGCGGACTTCGGCATCCCCTTCGAGGTAGGCGTGGTCTCCGCGCACCGTACCCCGGAGAAGATGCTGTCCTACGCCAAATCCGCTCACACGCGCGGCCTTAAGGCGATCATCGCGTGCGCCGGTGGTGCAGCCCACTTGCCGGGCATGGTCGCGGCCGCCACGCCGCTGCCTGTCATCGGTATTCCGCGTGCGCTTAAGGACTTGGACGGACTTGATTCCCTTCTCTCCATCGTCCAGATGCCCGGAGGCGTACCCGTCGCGACCGTCTCCATCGGCGGCGCCAAGAATGCCGGCTTGCTCGCCGTGCGCATCCTGTCCGCTGGCAACGCAGAGCTTCTGAAAAAAATGGTCGACTACCAGGCGAATATGGCTGCCGAGGTCGAGCAGAAAGACGCGAACCTCCGCGCCAAGTTAATGGGTGAGTAGCGCTTTCTTTGCGTATGCGCCGTAGACACCGCCGGACTCACTGGCATGTGTCCATTCTTTGCCTGGTGGCGCAACGATTATGCTTATCCCCGTGGATCCTATCGTTGTTCTCGGCTCGCGCGTCAAGCGCGGGCGTCCAGGAATATTGCTCGAGGAGCGTTTGCGCGCGGCGATGGCTGCAGCGGTACCTGGGCAGACTTTCATCGTCAGCGGTAAGGGCGAGGCGCCCGCCATGCGTCGCTACCTCGAGGAGCACGGGTTTGATGGGGTGATCGAAGATAACGAGGCGACATCGACGAATGAGAATCTTGAAAATGCGTGGCGACTTGCCGGTGGGGCTGGCCGTCTCATCGTTGTAACTAACAATTTTCATGTTCTGAGGACGCGGTTGTGGGCCTGGCATTTGGGTGTTCCGGCCCGGGTCATTTCAGCTCCCACACCCTTTGATCAGCGCTTGGTTAACTATGCGCGGGAAATTGTCGCGACCCCGCATTCGGCCGGGCGGATCCTCTTTCGGAAAATAGTGCACTCCCTGTCGAGGGCGTAAATTGTGCGAAGTTACATTTTGCACTAATCGGTGTTGCACGCTACGCCCAGCGTAGTCGTCATACCACTGCCACCCATGCATGGTCCTGTTATGTGTTGACACCTTCCTAGGAGCATGCCTTGAACACTCCGGTATGGCCGCACAGTTCTTTGCGCCCGAGGCGGCCTTGCCAGGGGCATGCGCGGCCGTCATGCACAACATAACGGCGCTATCTATGCCTTCCTTGTTCGTCGTCTCGATGGGCGACGCGTGCAGGCATCGGTGCCCGCGCGGGAGCGCGGAGCGCAGCCGGTATAAAATTCCTCTGAGTGCATATCAATTCCACGGGGTGAGACTGTGGGGCGCACGTTTTCACCCCCGCATTCCGCCCCCATTTCTGTCAACCTATTGAACATGCACCTAAAAGCCCTGTTCGCGCCGATTGTTTAAGTAACTTTTTTATAACGGCGCCGCGAAGTCCTTTCGTATTACGTCAAAATGGTGCATATTTTAACTCACCCCACCATTTAATGAACCTTCGTGCAAGGGTTCATTCCTTTTACTTGGCGGTGTATTGGGGCCCGCCAGGACATGCCGCCGCTCGGTTCCGTCGATGGGGAGCGCAACCTCTATCGAACGTCGAAAGCTGAGCGGCGGTGCCTTTCTTGGGGGCTGTCCTATGTCTGGGGAATTAAAGGCACCGAATCGAGACGCAGCGCCGGCATGATCTGATCGAGCGGCATGACGGCCAGATTCAGTGTCCCCTCGTAGCGGCCTTCCATCATGCCCACGGGGTGGATCACGCCGTCCTTGAGGGCGAAAACGGGGGCCAGAATCACCATGGTTACTTGTCGCTGCGAAGACGAGTCGCCCGGAACTGGTGTGGTACTGGTAGGTGCCGCGCTGAGGTATTTCCGCTGGTTGCGCTCGTTGTGGCGGGCAAATTCAACTAATAGCCAGAGAAATGCAGGGCTCGTTGTAACGCTGTGCGCCCAAACAACCACAAGGAGGGTGAAAGGCTTCCGGCAGGAAAGAATGCCAGTACGAAGCACCACCACGAGAAGAAGGAGTCCTCTCATGAAAAAGGGAATCATCGCCATCACCACCGCCACCGTCGCCGTCCTTACCGCGGGTGGGGCAGCGATTGCCACGGGCGCGAGCGATACCCCCGCCATGACTGCTGGCACGGAGGACATTCTCAAGCCTGGCATGGAGATGACGTTCACCGCGACGTGCCCCGACAACAGCACACGCGCGGACCTCACCACGAGCTTCGGTGCCCACGCCGTCCTGCGGCCGGCGGCAGATGCTGGCTACCTCATGGGCGAGTTCACCGCGCCGGAGCAGATTGGCCCCGGCCCGGCTGACGGCTACCACACGTACACTGTTACCTGCGAGAACGGAGCGACGACCACCGCGCGCTTCGCCGACGCCGGCAACGGCACGGCCCAGACAGCTCGCAGCTAAACCGCACAGGCGGCCGACAGCTCACGCCGCGCCACCACCATAGGTACACCCCAAGAAAGCAGTCAGTGTCCGTCACCTATCTCCCCGCCGCGCGCCGGAAAGCCTTTAGCGAGGCTTTCCGGGCGCATTACCCTGCCGTGCGCGCGTTCTTTGCGCGCCGCGCGCCCGCCGAGCACGTCGAGGAATTCACCGCTGACGTCTTCGAGCGCGCCTGGGGCAACTTCGACCAGATTGAAGGCGACGTCCTCCCGTGGCTCTACGGCGTCGCCCGCAACGTCTTGCGCGAACACTATCGCACGCAGGAGCGCCGTCCGCGGCTCGTGGATCTCGAGCAGCCGGAGGCGGATCCCCTGGCCGAGGATTTTGCGAGCCACAGCGATCTGAACCTCGATATCAACCGTGCACTGCTCACTCTCAGTCCCGCTGAGCGTGAGATTCTCACCCTCCACGCGTGGGAGGGCCTCACGCCGGCCGAGCTCGCTGAGGTCCTAGGTCTCACTCCCACGAACGCCCGCGTGCGTCTTCACCGCGCGCGCACCAGCCTCGCCCGCGCCCTTGACAGCGCCGGCTCCCACTAAGGACAACCGTCATGAACGATCCTCTCGCCCAACTTGCTGCGGCTAACCCCGTCCCCGACGAGTCACTCACCCCCGAACAGCAGGAGCGCGCCGACGCCCTCCTGGAACGTCTCACACAACCTGCCCAGAAGAAGCGCCGTCCCTTCCTCGTCGCTGCTGCGGCCGTCGCGGTGCTGGCCCTCGGCGTCGCCGTCATTCCGGGCTTGAGCAATAACGCCACGCCCCAGGCGACGGCGGAGGAGGTGCTTGCCCGGGCCGGGGAGGCATCGGCAAGCCAGGCGGATGCCCCGACCCTCGGTCAGGAGTACATGAAGCGCACGGACAGCGACGGCCAGGCCACCGTCACCACGGAATACGAGGTCCAAGCCGGCCAGCTGCGCCAGGACACCCGCACCGAGGGCACCTCCGCCGCACTCGCGGACTTCGACCCCTCGCCCCGCATCACGCTCGCCCAGCTTGCCGATGCCCCCTCCGCCGACGCCCTGCGTGACCTCGCCGTCGCCACGTATGGCGACGCCGCGCTCGGCTCGCTCCAGCTTCTTTTGCACCCAGGGCTGACCTCCGCGCAGCAGAAGTTCGTCTATGACAACCTCGCGGCGGCCGGCGGCAACGACCTGGGCAGCGCGGACATTACGGAGGGTGAAGACTCGCTCGTCACCGTCTACCGCGACGCGGACCACGTGAGCTTCAGTGTTCTACCGTCCACCGGCCAGATCGTGGAGGTCCATGGCCTCGTCGCCCCGGACGTGACTACCCGCGTCGAGGCCACGGCTATCCTGGGCTGCGTCTCCGTGACCGGACTCGAGGGCCCCGAACTGATTTCGCTCGCTTGCGCGGACAACAACTACCTCGTCCGTGACCTCAAGTGGTCGAACTGGGGTGCCGACTCCGCCCGCGCGGAAGGCACGGCCTTTATCAACGACTGTGACCCCAACTGTGCGGACTCTGGCTTCACAGAGCTGCCCGTCACCGTCACTGTGCGCAAGCCCCAGGAGTGCGGCTACAACGCGAAGCTCTACTCGAGGCTCGACGTCGCCTACGTGGACGAGCCCGCGCGCGACGAGACCTTCGACATCGGCTGCGACCAGTCGCCCACGAACTAACTAGCGCCCCAGCTTGCCCGGCAGTTGGCGCAGGATGTTGTCGATTTCCTTCCATGCGGTCGCGCGCGACTCTTTCTCGGGGAAGTTCGAGGCACGCAGACCCAGGTACGCGATGCGGTCCGCGGCGTGGTTGAGTGGGTCGCCCGCATGCCCTAGCACGCGGCCGATGGTCGCCTTGCCTTGCTTGTTGAAGTCCCGCCACGCCTGCTGGAAGCGCGAACGTGCGCCCGAGGAGACGCCGCGCCACGTGCGCCGCGACTTTGCGCCGCGCCCGCCGGCCAGGATATTGTCCACGGCCTCGAGCGCCGCGACGGAATCTGTCTCGATGATGACGCGCTCGAAGCCGTTCTTCAGCGCGTACTTGAGCGCGAGCGTGATGGTCTCCAGCTCGAGCTCGTCCGTGCCTGCCTTCGTCATCCGCGTGCGTAGCTGGTAGTCGCCATTGGAGGCGACGAAGCACATCGCGCCCTTAGATAGCGTGTCCGAGGACGCGTCAGTCGCAATGCGCACCTGCTGGCCCCGGCCCGCACAACGCGAGCGGTTGGGGAGCCAATGCGTGGGCGGCGCCTCGATCGCCGGCGCCTGCTTGGCAGGGCGCTCGCCTTCCTTCTTCGAGCGGCGCACGGCCTGGGCCTCGTGCTGCTTGCGCAGTCCGCGTGCCCGGTTGCCCGCTTTATTCTCGTCCGCGAACGAGCCGGTGACGAGGTAGCCCGCCCGGCGGATGCGCGTGCCCAACGCCGCTTGACGGCGTCCCACCACGACCCAGATGGGCTTGGGAACGCCTTTGACCGCGCGCTCGAACTCGGCGAAGACCTGGGGGTAGGGGTCCGCGTTCATCGTCTTGCCGGTGCGCACGAAGCGGCGCTTGCCGCCCGCCTCGACCGCGATGACCCAACCGTAGAGCTTGCCGTGCGGTGCCGACTTCCAGGGGATATCCCACAGCGCGATGGCCACGTGGGTGCGCGCGGAGATCATCTCTTGGGTGACCTTGCGCGTGGCGTAGGTGCGCGAGGACTTGCCCATGAGGGTGGTGATATCGATCGCGTCCTTTTTTGCCATGCCTCTAAGTTAATCGCACCGCGCCCGCCTGTGCGATTCAGGTCCGCGTCCCCGCTGCGCACCCTGGTTCTCGACGCAGCGGGGGAGTGGCCCGCCCCACCCTATTTACAGATTGTTGAACAAACCTCTATGATGATCGACATCACACACCTCTGCGACCCTCATCACTCAAAGGAGTCCACCGTGAGCACGGAAACAACGGCAACGCCCGTCCAGAAGAATCCGCCCAAGGGCATCGGCGCCATGGCCGGTGCCATGTTCCTCATGGCCACCTCGGCCATCGGTCCGGGCTTCCTCACCCAGACCTCGGTCTTTACCGTCCAGATGGGCGCGGCCTTCGCGTTTGCCATCCTCCTGTCGATCCTCGTCGACATCGCGGTGCAGCTCAACGTCTGGCGCGTCCTCGCCGTCTCCGGCCTGCGCGCCAACGAGCTGGGCAACACCGTCCTGCCGGGCCTTGGCTGGGGCATGGCGGTCTTCGTCTTCATCGGCGGCCTCGTCTTCAACATCGGCAATATCGCCGGCGCGGGCCTGGGCGTCAACGCGATGCTCGGCATCGACGCGCGCTGGGGCGGCATCATCGCCGCAGCCATCGCCGTGTTCATCTTCCTGTCCAAGCGCGCGGGCGTGGCTCTCGACCGTCTCGTCGCCGCGCTCGGCGCCATCATGATCCTGCTCATGCTCTACGTTGCCATCGTCTCCCAGCCGCCGGTCGGCGAGGCCTTGAAGAATACGTTCCTGCCCGAGGAGATCGACTTCTTCGTCATCACCACGCTCGTGGGCGGCACTGTGGGCGGCTACATCACGTTCGCTGGCGCCCACCGCCTTATCGACTCCGGACTCACCGGACCGGAGAATATCAAGAACATCACGCAGACCTCCGTGTGGGGCATCATCATCACCGGCATCATGCGCGTCCTGCTCTTCCTCGCCATCCTCGGCGTCGTCGCCACCGGCGTGACCCTCTCCAAGGAGAACACGGCTGCGGACGCCTTCTTCCAGGCCGCCGGCCAGTTCGGCCTCCGCGCCTTCGGCGTCGTCCTCTTCGCCGCGGGCCTGTCCTCGGTCATCGGTGCGTCCTACACCTCCATCTCCTTCGTCACCACGCAGCAGGTCGCCCCGCGCACCCGCAACTTCCTAACGGTCGCCTTCATCGTCGTGTGCACCGTCGCATTCGCCATCATGAACTCCGCTCCGCAGAAGCTCCTCATCTTCGCCGGTGCCTTCAACGGCCTTATCCTTCCCATCGGCTTTGCCGTCGTCATGTGGGTCGCCTGGCGCCGCCGCGACCTACTGGGCGGTTATAAGTACCCTGCGTGGCTGCTGGGCATCGGCTTGCTGGCCTGGCTGCTCACCATCTTCATCGGCGTCAAGGCCTTCTCCGGCATCACGGCGCTGTGGGCATAATGATGATTCCCGAAGAGGTTCGCGCCGCAGCGCGCACCCAGGCGCTCACCACGACAGCGGGCCTGGCGCGCGGCTACATGCAAGCCAATCTGCTTGCCGTGCCCCAGGAATACGCCTTCGATTTTCTGCTTTTTGCGCAGCGTAACCCCAAGCCGTGCCCCATCGTGGGTGTCCTCGAGGCAGGGCAGTATTCCTCCGAGCTCCTGCCCGGCGGCGACATCCGGACCGATATCCCCGGCTACCGCGTCTTCCGTGACGGCGAGCTCATCGCCGAGCCTTCCGATGCCACCGCCTACTGGTCCCAGGACATGGTCGCGTTCCTTATCGGCTGTTCCTTTACCTTTGAGACGGCTCTCCTCGACAACGGCGTGCCCGTCGCGCACATCGAGCAGGGTCGCAACGTGCCCATGTACCGCACGACCATCCCCACGACCCCGGCGGGTGTGTTCTCCGGACCCATGGTCGTGTCCATGCGCCCCATCCCGGCCGCCCAGGTCGCCGACGCGGTGCGGATTACCTCGCGCTACCCGTCCGTTCACGGCGCGCCCGTGCACGTGGGCGACCCGGCCGCCATCGGAATTGCGGACCTCACGCAGCCAGACTTCGGCGAGGCCGTCGATATCCCAGCGGGCACCGTGCCGGTCTTTTGGGCGTGCGGCGTGACCCCGCAGGCCATCGTCATGGAATCCAAGCCGAGCCTGGCGATTACGCACCAGCCCGGCACGATGCTCGTGACCAACGCGCGGGACCTCGAATACCAGGTGCCGTAGTACAGGGCTCGTTGCCTCAACGCGCGAAAAATCGGCGCAGATGTGGCGATTTTGGCAGTGACACAGAGGGCGAGAGCTAGTCCAGTACGGCGAGGATCTTGTCGAGCGTGCCCAGCAGCGTCGCGCGGGAAAGCTCCGCGGCGTCCTCGCGCTTGCCTTCGGCAATGAGCGTGGCAAGCTCCACGTTGCCGTCGATGTGGGAGGCGTGGAGATCGGGGTAGCGGGGGATGACGCGCAGGAAGCTCAGACGCATGCGGGCGAGCAGGTTGGACATCTCGCGGTCGAGCGAGACGCTGCCCAGGCTCGCCACGAGGGCACGGTGGAAGCGCTGGTTGATATTCGACACCATTGCGTGGCCGGGCTCGTCCAGGTGCTCGCGCGCCGAGGCCGTGAGCGTGACCAGTGCGCCGGGGTCGTCGAACGTGCCCCACCGCACGCCAGCGGGTTCGAGGGCCGCGCGGGCCAGATAAAGATCGCGCACGAATTCTGCGTCCGGGACAGCGAGGAAGACGCCGCGGTTGGGCTTGCGGTGGACCAAGCCTTGTGCGCCGAGCATGGCGAAAGCTTCGCGCAGGGTATTGCGCGAGCAATCGAAGCGTTCGGCGGCGCGGATTTCGCTGAGCTGTTGGCCAGGCTCGAACTCGCCATCGGAGATAGCCTCGCGCAGGGCAGAGGTCACGGTGTCAGCAAGCATGCGTTTGACCTTACTCTACGGCGACGGAGTCCGAGCCTGGATTCACCGACTTAGGCGATGGTGGCGATGACCGTGCTGGGGGTGAGCTTGTCTCCCGGCTTCGCCTGGAGCGTGATGGTGCCGGTGTGCGGGGCCTTGATGGTGGATTCCATCTTCATGGCCTCGACGGTGGCGATGACATCGCCCTCGCTGACCTGCGCGCCGTTGGCGACGTGCCAGTCCACGAGGTTGGCCTGGAAGGGGCTGGTGACGGCGTTCTCGTCGGTGGGGGCGGCGCCGGTAGACGGTGCGGAGGAGGGGGCATCGGAAGGCGCGGTGAAGAGCTCGGCGGGGAAGCCGATGTTGACGAGCTTGCCGTCGATCTCCACGGCGACGGTGCGGCGCTGGGCGTAGATGGACTCCACCGGCGCGGACTGCACGGCGCCGCCCGGGCGGTAGTTGTGGTCAACCCAGTCGGTGTAGACGCCCGTGCCGGAGTCGAGGTTCACGAGGGCGGGCTCGTGGACCATGTCGCGGTGGAAGGGGAGCACGGTGCGCACGCCGTTGATGGTGAACTCCGTGAGTGCCTGCTGCGCGCGGCGTAGAGCGACCTCGCGCGTCGGGCCCCACACGATGAGCTTGGCGATGAGCGAGTCGTAGTACGGCGGCACGATGGAGCCGGAGCGCACGGCGGCGTCGACGCGGATGCCGGGGCCGGTGGGCGGCTCAAAGGCGACGATGGTGCCAGGGCAGGGCGCAAAGCCGTTGAGGATGTCCTCGGCGTTGATGCGGAACTCGAAGGCGTGACCGTGGGAGGCGGGATCCTCGGTGAGCGAGAGTTCCTCGCCCGCGGCGACGCGGAATTGCTCGGCGATGATGTCGACGCCGGTGACGACCTCGGTGACGGGGTGCTCGACCTGGACGCGGGTGTTGACCTCGAGGAAGGAGATGGTGCCGTCCTCAGAGACGATGTACTCGACGGTGCCGGCGCCGGTGTAGCCGACCTTCTGGCAGATGGCGCGGGCGCCCTCGATGATGCCCTCGCGCTGGGCGTCAGTGAGCCCCGGGGCCGGGGCCTCCTCGACGAGCTTCTGGAAGCGGCGCTGCGTGGAGCAGTCGCGCGTGCCGAGCACGACGACGTTGCCGTGGGTATCCGCGATGACCTGGGCCTCGACGTGGCGCGGGTGGGTGAGGAATTTCTCGACGTAGCACTCGGCGCGGCCGAAGGCCTCGCGGGCCTCGCGGCCGGCGGAGTTGAAGGCGCCCTCGATGGACTCGAGATCGTCGACGACCTTGAGGCCGCGTCCGCCGCCGCCGTAGGCCGCCTTAATCGCGATGGGGAGGCCGTGCTTCTGCGCGAACTCGCGGGCCTCCTGCCAGTCGTCGATGGGGTCCGAGGTACCCGGCGCCAGCGGGGCGCCGACCTCCTCGGCGACGCGGCGGGCCGCAATCTTGTCGCCGAGCAAGTCGATGGCGTCCGGCGAGGGGCCGACCCAGGTCAGGCCGGCGCCGGTGACGGCGCGGGCGAACTCGGAGTTCTCCGACAGGAAGCCGTAGCCCGGGTGGACGGCGTCCGCGCCCGCGCGCACCGCGATATCGAGGATGGCGGGGACGTTCATGTACGTATCCGCCGCGGTGTTGCCCGGCAGGGCGTAGGCCTCGTCCGCGACCTGCGTGTGCAGGGCACCGGCGTCGGCCTCGGAGTAGATGGCGATGGACTTCATGCCAAGGTCGCGGGCGGTGCGCGCAATACGCACGGCGATCTCGCCGCGGTTGGCGATGAGCACGGTCTGAATCTTCATGTTTTTACTTCTCCACAATCTCGAAGCGGACGCGGGCCCCCGGCGGGAGCTGGGCCGCGATATCAATGTCTTCTTCTAGTACCGTCGCCACGACGGGGTAGCCGCCGGTGACGGCGTGGTCGCGCAGGAAGACCACGGGCTTGCCGTTAGGCGGAATCTGGACAGAGCCCGCGACCATGCCCTCGGAGGGCAGCTCCTCGTGGCGGTTGCGCTCGAGGGTGACCTCGGAGTCGAGGCGCAGACCCACGCGGTTGGAATCCGGCGTGACGGTCCATTCGGTCTCCGTGAAGGCGTGCACGGCGTCGGCCGGGAACCAGTCGTCGCGCGGGCCGAGCACGCAGCGCAGACGGCCGACGGTGCGGCCGCTTTCCTCGGTGACGCGCAGCGGGTTGGCGAGCTGCGCGTCCGTCATGGCCGTCGAGCGCGGCAACACGCCGATGACGTCGCCCTTGTGGACGGGGTCTGGGCCGAGGCCGGAGAGGATGTCAGTGGCGGATGAGCCGAGCTCGGCGTCGGCGACGATGCCGCCGCGAACCGCGACGTAGGAGCGTAGGCCCAGCGTCGCATTGTCGATGGTGAGCGTCTGGCCCGCTGTGACGAGCACGGGGCGGGCGAGGTGAACCGGCATGGTGCCCAGCTTGACGCGGGCGACGGCGCCGGTGACGCACACGACGGTATCGGTGAGCGCACGCACCGTGAGCCCGCCAATGTTTTCGAGCACCGTCGCACCGCGGGGGTTGCCCACCGCAATATTGGCCGTCGCTGCGGCTGCGCGGTCCGCCGCACCCGAGGGCGTGACCCCCAGGTTGCCGCGCCCCGGGCGGCCGAGGTCCTGGTACAAGGTGAGCAGGCCAGCCTCGACGACCTCGAGGCGCGGCAGGCGCGCCGGGGCGCCGGCGTGGCGCGACGTATCCGGCAGCAACTCCGGAAGCTGCGACACCGCGCGGTAGCGCACGCGGTCGCCGGGCTGGACGAGTGCGGGCGGCTGCGCTTGGGACTGCCACATGGGCGTCGTGGTGGTGCCGAGTAGCTGCCAGCCGCCGGGGGAGACGCGCGGGTAGACGGCCGAGAAGTCGCCCGCGATGCCCACTGCGCCCGCCGGGACGGCGGTGCGGGGCGTGGCGCGACGGGGCATCGCCAGGCTGCGGCCCGGGTCGGCCGGCGCGCAGTAGGTAAAGCCCGGCGCAAAGCCGCCGAACGCGGCGGTCCACTCGGTCGACGTGTGCCATTCGATGAGCTCGTCCGGGGTCATTCCCGCGAGTTGGGCGGCCTCCTCGAGGTCCTCGCCGTCGTACAGAACGTCGATTTCCACAGTGCGCGGCTCGGCGGCGGCGCGGCTGGCGGGCTCGAAGCTGGGGAGGAAACGCGCGGCCTCGGCGGCGGCGTTGGGGGTTTCAAAGGTGAGCAGGAGCGTGGTCGCGGCGGCGATGCAGTCGACCTGGTCGCGCAGCGGCTCGGACTCGAGTGCACCATGCCACGTCATGACCTGGTCCAAGCCGTCTAAGTCGATGAGCAGCGCGCGCGTACCCACGGGATGGATACGCATTAGATGAAGCTCCGCACGTCGATGCCCTTGTCCTTCAGCGTCGCGACAACGTTGCGCAGCATGTCGACTGCGCCCTGCGAGTCGCCGTGGGTACAGATGGACTGCGCGTCGACGTCGAGGCGCGTGCCGTCGTAGGCGGTAACCGAGCCGGTCTCTGCGACCTGGAGCACGCGCGCCGTGACCTCCTCGGGGGTCTCGAGCACCGCGTAGTCCAACGTGCGGGAGACGAGCGTGCCGTCCGGGTTGTAGTTGCGGTCCGCGAAGGCCTCGCGGATGACGGTCAGGCCATTCTTCTCCGCGATGTCCACGGCCACGCCGCCGGGCAGAAGCATGAGCGGGATATCGCCGAAGGCCTTGACGCCGTCCACAACGGCCTTGGCCTGCGCCTCGTGGTGGACGATCGCGTTGTACATCGCTCCGTGCGGCTTGACGTAAGCGACCTTCGTGCCAGCCGCGCGGGCCAGGGCGTCGAGCGCGCCAATCTGGTAGGTGACCTCGTCCGCAAGCTCCTCCGGCTGGTACTCGATAAAGCGGCGGCCAAAGCCAGCCATATCGTTGTAGCCCACGTGCGCGCCGATGACGACGTCGCGCTCGGCGGCCGCGCGGACGGTCTGCGCGATGGAGTGGGCATCGCCCGCATGGAAGCCGGTGGCGACGTTGGCCGAGGAGACCATCTCCAGCATCGCCGCGTCGTCCGCGACGGGGTTGCCTGCGGTGGTCTCTCCGAGGTCGGCGTTGAGGTCAATGCGCAGCGCGCTCATGTGGGGCCGGTCCTTTCTACTGTGACGCCCTGAGGTCCCGGGCGGGATTGTTGAACAATATGTTGTGTAGTGTAGCCCGCGTCACCCCATATTGTGAAGGCCGTTACGCTCTGCACTCCCGCATGACTACCCCCACTCGCGACATCATGATCTACGTTCAGCACATATAAGCCCCGGATCCATGGACGCAGAGGCCGCTCATATGTCCTAGAGGTAGATCGTCGCGCGGTGTCCAAAGACATCGCTGACTTCGACCTGCGCGCCGGGGCCCTCCACGGGTGCGACGGGTCCCGAATAGATCTCCGTGCCATCCGCAGTACTTACCGTCCACGTGGCCGCGAGCGCCAGCGGCTCCGCTTCATGAATCTCCGCTAGTTTCCGTGCGTTCTCCTCGTCAAGGCCCAACGCCGCCGCGACCGCGGAAACGTCGCGATACGCAAAGTCGACCAGAGCCAAGCGCCCATCGAGGACGCGAACCTGCGCGTCAATGACCTGGGCTTCCGCGGCGTCGACAAGAGCGCGTATCGGTACGCCTAACCGCGCGCGCATGACGCTCACCGCCGCCGCGCCCACATCACCCGTGATAAACCGTCGGCCGGTGCGCTGCGCCACCGCGGCCGTCGTGCCCGAACCGCCAAAGAAGTCAGCGACGAGCCCACCGGGCGGGCACGCAGCCTCGATGAGCCGGGCGAGTAGCTTCTCCGGCTTTTGGGTGTCGTAACCCAAACGTTCCGCGGCATTGCCTTTGATAATCGAGATGTCGTAAAAGACGTCGTCCTGCACTTTGAACTCCGAAGTGAAGTCGAAGAGCACGTCTTCATCGACCAGTTCGCGTCCGAGTTCCTTCACTCGTTTGCGCGCGCGGCCCGCGATGAGCCGATCCGTGCTCTCCTTGACGTCGCCCCAGTAGAGCTTGTCTCCGCGCAGCCGTCGCGCGTAACGCTTCTTGTATTCGCTTTCCGCGCCCTTGACCGGCTGGAAGTAATAGCGGTGCGGGTCGCTTGCATAGAAGTAAATCGTGTCATGGTTCTGCGGAAAGCGGCGCGTAGTCCGACTCATTTTGCCGTAGCGCCACACCAGCTCATTGATGAAGCATTCGCGCCCGAATATCTCGTCGAGCAGCACGCGCACATAATGGCCCACGTGCCAGTCGAGGTGCACCATGATGGAGCCGGACTCCGCGAGGAGCTCGCGCATGAGGATAAGCCGCGGCGCAAGCATCCCCAGATAGGCCGCTGTGCTGGCATCCGTAGCGCTCAGCTTTCCGATGCCGCCGTGCCCCCACGAGTCCTTATACGCCGGCCGCGTGATCTCGACGGCGCGTCCATCGGAGAGAGGCACCGTAACCGTTGCCGCGTACTCCGCGCGGGAGTCGAAGGGTGGATCGATGTAGATGAGGTCGACCGTGCCCGCCGCACCTCCGGCGAGAAGCCCCGCGAGGGCCTGCAGATTGTCGCCGTGCAGGATGGTGCCCTCGGCGTCCGTGAGTGGCGCGGCCGCGGCCTTCGCCTGCTCAGCCTCTTCGCGTGCGGCGGTGAGGATGCCGGGCAGGGCGGCGAGCAAGGAAGTGGGCATGGCAGAAATATACCTTGTAAGTTCGGTGGAAAACTGAGGGATTAGCGAGCTGTGCTGGAAGAAGCAGCGGCAGTTAGACGCAGCCAGGCACGCTGCAGGCTGGGACAGTGCTGGCGGGCGGCGTCAATATCCCAGTGATCACGGCCAAATTCGGTGAGGTGATCAGCAAACAGCGGACCCATCCGCACCTGTGTTCCCAGCGTCGATACGAACTCTTCTTTGAGCTCACGTGGAGCATATTCGTGGACGAGAGAGAGCAGAGTGCGTTTGGCATGTACTAGCGCCTCAGGTTCCCGTGGAATGGCGCGACGCGGAATGGAGAAATACTCGCTTATACCGTCCGCATCTCCAAGAAGCCAAGCTTCGGTCATTGTGCACGCCACCCGATAGAAAAAAGAGGGCACTGTTGGGGTGGAAAGGCGTGCTCGTAGCTCAACGGGACAAGCTCCATCGCTGTCGCGCAGCACTAACCAGCCTGTTGAGGGATCGAGCTCAGCTGCACGGGTATACCCCGGTGTATGTTTATCAAGCTGCGCGTATCCACGTTTGACGAAAGAGTGTGCCGGTTGATGTCCTGTTGCTTTGAGAAGTGCTAGGACAGCGCCTTTATCGGAATTACCTTCAACGACATAGTTGATGAGCATGGTTGTCCATTTCAACTGGCGACGCTGATGAGCCCATCGAGGCCATGGGGATTGATGAGAGCGTCAACGACATCAGAGAGCGGAAGGCCAGCCGCCAGCTCGGCATGGACCGACTCGATTTCGGAGAGGAGGGTGCCTGTTGTTCCCTCGCGTCCGACACGCAGAGCGAGAACTTCTGCGGGGTCGACGCCTTCGTCATCGAGCAGATCAGGGGAGTGCGTCGACATTGCTATCTGCATTGACTTTCCGCGCTGGGCGCGCGCGAAGAGTGTGGGAAGCACACGCACGATTCCAGAGTTGAGCGACAGCTCAGGTTCCTCAAGCAAGAGCAAGCCGGACGACGAGGATTTAGAAATCACCGCCCACAGTAAACCGATGAGCCTGAGCGTTCCGTCCGAAAACTCCGTTTCTTGTTGATGCGCGGCCTCTTTGCGCCAGTGCCGGTACCCGGCTACGAGGTGCGGATTGCCGGATCTATCGACCTGTAGCTTGAGTGATTCGAATTCAGGAACGGCCGCAGTGAGCGCGGCCTGAATGCGGCCAAGCCACGCGTTTCGTGTTTGTTCCGGAACGGAATTGATCTCAGCCAAGAACCCGCGTCCAAAGGCGTCGCTGGTTGAAGCACCGTGAGCGGTCTCGCGCAAGGCTTGGGGAGAAAGATGAAAGTACTCGATTGAAGAAAAGAAGTCTGCCAGCTGTCTGAAAGACTTATTGGCGGCAATCTGTTCTAGGTGAGTCTGGGTGAGCAGCTCTGGATCGTCCATGTCGTCGGAATTAGGGCGAAGGAGAAGTTCGTTCTTATCTTTGTATACAGCCTCCTCAGCGACGAGTGGTCGGTGTAAACCGTTCTTTTCCTGGTGCAGGCTGAGTCGGTATATCCAGTCATGCGAGTCGTCTTGAAGGTGTAGCTCGAAGGTGACTTGGCCACGGTTGAAATTCCGTGCGTTGAGGTTGCGCACGTTTTTCATACCGCCTCGCGTGTCGAGGGCAGATGTCATGCCGCCGCCGCGGCGCGCGATTTCTCCAATAAAACGCAGCGCATCGAGAAAATTAGATTTTCCCGAGGCATTCGCGCCCACGACGAAAAGGCGGTTGTGAATGTCGACGTTGAGCTCTCGGAAATTCCGCCAATTCTTGAGGGAAACGCGTGTCAATTTCATGCTGGTAAGTCTATCGGAGACACATGGGCTGCACAGCGCAGCGAAGCAATAGGGTTCGTGCGGCTTCTGGCTTCGCAAAGGTGCAGAGTATTCCGTCATGGTGGTGTTGCCTGTGCGGACTCGACGGAGGCGCATGAGGATGGGTATTCGGCGAGCGTGTGCAGCGTGATCCTGTGCAAAGTTTGTTGCGTGACGTCTAGCTCTTCGCAGTACTAGGAACTAGCAGCTCATCCGTGGGCAAACATATGAAAATAAATTTCGCCGATCTTCTACCTATCGATCGCTAGGTAGATTATGATTCCTGTTCATACACGTTGCGCACTGCTTTCCCGCGTTTTGGGAGAGAAATGTTCATCGTGGGGTGCCGGGCGGGTCGTGCCCAGCATCGTCTCTCTCTATCGGGTTTCCGGGTACAGCCCCGGACAAGGACAAGGTGGCTTCTATGTCGAATGAAGTGAGGACTCGCTCCGAGCGAGACACATTTAATACGCGCCTGGTGTTTCTCATGGCCGCGATTGGCTCTGCCGTTGGCCTGGGGAATATCTGGCGCTTCCCCTACGTCGCGTACGAAAACGGCGGTGGCGCGTTCCTTGTTCCATATATCGTGGCGCTGCTGACCGCGGGTATCCCGATTCTGTGGTTTGACCTCGCCCTCGGCCACCGCTTCCGTGGCTCGACGCCGCTGGCTTTCCGCCGCATGTCGCCCAAGGCGGAGTGGACTGGCTGGTTCAAGGTGGGCGTGAACTTCTTTATCGCCATCTACTACGCTGCCATCGTCGCGTGGGCGGCCATCTACACGGTGAAGTCCTTCAACCAGGGCTGGGGCGATAAGCCGGACGAGTACTTTATGGGTGATTTCCTCCAGGCGGACACCTCCGTGAATTACTCGGCGCAATTCGTCTGGCCGATTCTGCTCGTCATGGTCCTCGTCTGGATTATCTGCATCGTGGCTCTTGCGACGGATATCAACAACGGCATCGGCAAGCTCACCTCCATCTTCCTGCCGGTCCTCGCCGTCATGTTCATCGTCCTCGTGGTGCGCGCACTCTTCCTCGATGGGGCCGTGGACGGTCTCAATGCCTTCTTCACACCGAACTGGTCGGTGCTCACTGACCCGTCCGTGTGGATCGCCGCATACGGTCAGATCTTCTTCTCGCTGTCCATCGGCTTCGGCATCATGATTACCTACGCGTCCTACCTCAAGCCGCGAACCAACATTACGAACACGGGCTTGGTCACGGCCTTCGCGAACTCCTCCTTCGAGGTTCTCGCCGGCATCGGCGTCTTCGCGACGTTGGGCTACATGGCCGCCCAGCAGGGCGTGGGCGTGGACGAAGTTGTCTCTTCCGGCATCGGCTTGGCGTTCATCGCGTTCCCGACGATCATCAATTCCATGCCGTTGGGCGGACTCTTTGGCTTCCTCTTCTTTGGGTCTTTGTTCCTGGCCGGCGTGACCTCGATGATCTCCATCATGGAGGTTGTCTTCGCTGGCGTCGCTGATAAGTTCAGCATCCCGCGAAAGAAGGCTGCTCTCTACGCCGGCACTGTCATGGCCATCGTCTCGTGTCTGCTCTTTTCCACGCAGTCTGGCCTCGTCACCCTCGACGTCATGGATAAGTTCACCAATAACCTGGGCATCGTCTTTGGCTGCGTCTGCGCGCTCATCATGGTGGGCTGGGTGCTCGGTCGCCGCACCGAGATTGCGCAGCACATCAACGCCGTGTCCGCGCTGCGCGTCGGGCTGGTGTGGGAGTTCCTCACCTTCGTGGCTACTCCGCTGCTGCTCGTCTACTTCCTTGTCACTGAGATTATGAGCCTCATCAAGGAGCCGTACGGCGATTACATGCAGTCCCAAATTGGTCTCTACGGCTGGGCGGTCATGGCGATCATCTTCGCGATTGCCATCGTGGGCCCGCTGCTCACGTTCCGCGGTTCCCAGCACCTCGACGGTCTCGAGACCTCGGACTACGGCGTTCCAGCCAAGGGTCGACCGAAGGGCACTCCCAATCCGCTGGCCAACCCGACCGCCCACAACTAAAAGAAAGGACGCACCATCATGAACACGAGCGCCATCATCTTGATGATTCTTTTCATCGTCGTCATCTGGGGCGGGTTGCTGCTCTCCATTGTGTGGCTCAACCGCACGAAGGACGAGGAGACTGGCGAACTCGGCACCGCGCCGGGCACTGATGACGAGACGCTGTCGCACCGCACGCACGAGGCCGTGGCTTAAAAGCCGTCTCCCAGCGTGACAAGGAGGGGAAGTCCCATGCGGGCTTGCCCTCCTTGAGTGTTTAGCGATGCGTCTGTATGAGCAGATAGTCCTGGAAGTAGGGGAGTACAAAACGGAGCGCGCCATAGCGAGCGGGCGTGATGAGTTCTTTGTCGATGAGCCCGCGACGCACCATGGAGAGCGCCTTCGTGGTCTTTCCCTGTCGTTGAGCGATGGCGGCGATGGGGATTGCTCCACGTTGGTCAGCGTCGCACTGGGCCATCGCGGAGAGAAACTCGTGCTCGCGGTCGGTAGTGGTTTTCAGCGCAATGGCGTGGACCTGATTGCCCATGTGCTGGACGATTTCAGGAGCGAGCTCGGTGACATGCTTGTCAGTCATGACCGTGGTGCCGGCGATGGATGCCTTGGTCCACGCTAGGGCGCCGACGAGCTGGATGAGGTAAGGGTACCCATGTACGAGCTCAACGGCGCGGGAAAGCGCTGATTCGGTGAAGCGCCTGCCTCCTGATTCTGCTGTTTCGGTGAGGACACGGGCGACTACCTCGTCGGTCAGTGGGGCCAGCTCGAGACGATGTGCGCGGCGCATGAACGTCGTGCCGGGGTGTTTCAATAAAGCATCGATACCAAAGGTGAGTCCAGCAGAGGCAAAGGCGATATCGGCATCATCGCGGACAAGATCCTGGACTGCCGTTGCGAGCTCGCTGAGCTGGTTAACATCGACAGCCTGAATCTCGTCGAGAGTCAGGAGGATACCGGCCTCATGCGCGTGTGCCGCACGTGCCAGGGCACGAAGGCGTGAGATGAGCGTGGGGAGCGGGGTATCCGCAGGCGGAGGTGCATCGACCTTGATGGAGCCGATGCCAGCGACCGAGACGCCGGAGATACGGCGACCGTCGCGCGGCGCGTAATCGAGTGCCGCGAGCGCTTCGGGGATAGCGGAGTCGCGGAGGTGCTCCACCATGTGGGCATCGGGATAGGCACGGAGGACTATCCATCCCATGGAACGGGCTGTGTCTTCGAACTCGTTGAGCAGAACAGTTTTCCCAATGCCGCGCGCGCCGCTGATGAGGACAACACGTTGCATGCTGCCTACGCCGCCATAGAGTCCATAGAGGAAGGAATTAACTTCGAAATCACGACCACCGAGCTTGAGGGGTGACGCCCCAAAGCTCGGTCGGAAGGGGTTGTTATCGGGGATCATCGCGGCGTGTTCTTTCTCGGTGGTAGAGGACGAGGTTCTTCATAGATTTTAGAACTTTTAGAAATTGGTCGCGCCTTTAGAATTTTTAGAACTCGCGATTCTCTTTAGAACTCACTGATCCTGTAGAGACAACTGTGATCCGGGGTGGCAGCTAGCAGCCGTCCGGGCCGCAGGCCGCTCCGGAGTCGATGCCGCCGATGACGTTGAGCGCCGCGGGCTGCTTGTGGGTTTCGTCCCAGACCTGGTTGAGGGCCTGGACGAAGAGCTCGACCGGCTGGGCACCGTTGACTGCCCACTTGTTTTCAATAAGGAAGAAAGGCACGCCGGTGATGCTCAGCTGGTGGGCGTGGTCCTCGTCGGCGCGCACGGCGTCGGCGTAGGCGTCGGAGTCGAGGACCTCAGTGACGCGTTGCGCGGGCAGGCCGAGTTCCGTGGCGATGGCGTGGAGCACCTCCGGGTCGGAGATATCCAATCCGTCCGTGAAGTAGGCGGTGATGAAGGCCTCTTCGACGGCGGCGGGCGAGGGGGCGGGGGCATCGGCAGGCTGGGCAGCGAAGTAGTCCCACGCGGCGTGCATGAGGCGGTGTGCGGCGAAGGTATTGCCGGGCTTGGCGACCTCCCAGTTGAAGGTGAGGCCGACGGCCTCGGCGCGGCGAGCGATGTCGAGCTGGGCGGCCTCGGCCTGCTCGCGGGTGGAGCCGTATTTACTCGCCACCATGTCCACGACGTTGCAGCCGGAATATGGGGCGGCGTTCGGATCGAGCTCGAAGCTATGCCAATGGATGTCGACCTCGTCCGCGTGTTCAAAGCGCTCGAGTGCTAGCTCAAGGTGGCGCTTGCCAATGATGCAAAACGGGCAGATGATGTCGGACCAGATGTCGATGCGCATGAAGTTACTCTTTAATTTCGGTATTAAATGACACCTAGTCAGACGCCCCGGGCCCCGCGAGTATTCCCGCAGCAGGTTAGCTCACAGCGACGGGCAGCTGCGAGGTGTAATCCGCCTCGGTCGCTGCGGCGACGTCGGCCTCAGTGACGCCGGGGGCGAGCTCCGTGAGCACGAGGCCATCTGGAGTCACCTCGAAGACGCAGAGGTTGGTGACAATCTTGGTGAGCACGCCCTTGGCAGTGAGCGGCAGTTCGCAGACCTTGCGGATGCGGGACTCGCCGCCGGGCGCGGTGTGGTCCATAATCGCGATGACCTGCTGGGCGCCCTTGACCAAGTCCATGGCGCCGCCCATGCCCTTCATCTTCTTGCCTGGGATGCCCCAGTTTGCGATGTCGCCGGTCTGGGAGACCTCGAAGGCGCCGAGGACTGCGGTGTTTACATGGCCGCCGCGAATCATGGCGAAGCTGGTCGAGGAGTCGAAGACGGAGCCGCCCGGCAGGATGGTGACGCACTCCTTGCCGGCGTTGATGAGGTCCGCGTCAATGTCTTCTTCATACGGGTACGGACCAGTGTTGAGGATGCCGTTCTCGGACTGGAGAGTGACCTTGATGCCCTCCGGAATGTAATTGGAGACCGCCGTGGGCATGCCAATACCAAGGTTGACGTACTCACCATCGCTAAGCTCCTGCGCCGCGCGCTCCGCGATCTGGAGACGGGACCAGCCCTTCTCCGGGGTGTGTGGGTCCTCGGGGCGGCCGCCGCCCTCGCCACGCGTGCGGAAAGTCGGGCGCTCGATGTATTTGTCCTCGGCCTGCTGCGGGGTGAGTTCTAGAATGCGGTCGACGAAGATGCCGGGCACGTCGATCTCGTTGGGGTCGAGCTCGCCCGCCTCGACGAGGTTTTCCACCTCGACGACGGTGACGCGGCCGCACATCGCGGCGTCCGCATTGAAGTTGCCCGCCGTCTTACGAAAGACGAGGTTGCCCTCTGTGTCCGCCTTCCACGCGCGCAGGAGCGAGAAATCCGTGACGAGGGATTCCTCGAGCACGTAGGTCTTCGTGACGCCATTGCGGGTGAACTCGCGCGTTTCCATGGGCTCCGATTCCTTCACGAGCGTGCCGTCCGGCGCGTAGCGCACCGGCAGGCCGCCGTCCGCACGCGCCGTGTCGACACCCGTCGCGGTGTAAAACGCCGGAATTCCCGCGCCGCCCGCGCGCATCTTCTCCGCGAGTGTCCCCTGGGGGATGAGGTCGACCTCGAGCTCGCCAGCGAAGAACTGACGCTCGAATTCCTTGTTGAAGCCGATGAAGGAGCCACCAAACTTAGCTACCTGCTTGGCGTTAAAGAGCAGCGCCAGGCCCAGGTGCTTGTCGTCGATCTGCGTACCCGGGTTATTGGAGTAGACCTCGAGGTCGGTGACGCCGGTGTCGACGATGCCCTCCAAGAGGACAAGGGGGTTGCCGCAGATGCCGAAGTCTCCCACGGCCATGCTCATGCCGGATTCCAGGCCGTCGAGTGCCGAAGAGAGGTCGGATACAACTTTGTTGGTGGACATGGGGGATGCTCCTTGTGCTCTGAATTCAACCGCGAAATGCGAATGACTATTCGCGTGTTGCCTGCCAAGGGTAGTGGTAGTCCGGTGTGGCGTCAAGCACAATTTTTCAGAAAATGTGACCTGAATCTAGGGGGTTTCCAGCTGGCGCAGGGCAAACTGGGCGTACATCTCGCCCAGCTGCTCTGGTGAATACGCGCCTTCTGGCGAGTACCAATTGGCTACGCCGAGACCCATGTCGATGAGCGCCCAGCAAGCAATTTTTACGTCGGGTGCGCTGAAGATTCCCTCCGTCACGCCCTCGTTGACCACGGTCATCCAGCGCGCGACATAATCGCGCCGGGCTTGGAGAACGATGGAATGGCTCGGTTCTTCGAGGGATGAAATGTGCGCAGTGAGCACGCGCACGCGCATGGCCTGCGTGGTGTGATAAACGATGTGCGTGCGCATGGTTTCCGCGAGTCGCTCGCGCGGCCCCGTGATGCCGGCGAGGGCTGCGGCGTTGGCGCGCAGCATGTCCTCCATTGCGGTGATTGAGATGTCCGCGAGGACTTCCTGTTTGGAGTGGAAGTGGTTATACAGGCTCGAGGCGCGCATGCCCACCGCCTTCGCGATGTCTTCCATGCCGGTGGCGTGGTAGCCGCGCTCATCGAAGAGGGCGAGAGCTGCGGCGGAGATCTGGTCGCGGCGTTTCTGATTGGCCATGGCGCGGGCTGCCTTTCTGGATGGGGAAATGGGTCGAGTGCTTGACAGGACGTGTTATGCTCGTCACAATAGCAAACTAATAATCATTCGTACGCGAGCGTGCCGGGAGGCGTCATGTCACACAACCTGTTTGAGTCTACAACCGATTTCCTGGGCGTCTTCGACGGCATCACTGCTGCCGATGCCGCCACATGGTCCCGCGCCGCCTCCTTCCGCGACGCCTGCCTCCCCGTCATCAACGAGCACTGGCAGAAGGCGGAGTACCCGCTCGACCTCGTGCGCCTGCTGGGTGAGAAGGACGTCATGACGGACGGTCTCGAGGTCGACGGTCATGCGCATATGTCCTCGTTAGGAGCAGGTTTGGCGCTTATGGAAGTCACGCGCATCGACGCGTCGATGGGCACTGTCATCGCCGTCCAGGCGGGCCTGGCCATGCGCTCGATTGCGATGCTCGGCTCTGACGAGCAGAAGAAAAAGTACCTATCTGACATGGCTGACTGCTCGCTGCTCGGCTCCTTTGCGCTCACAGAACCGAATCACGGCTCGGATTCCATCGCCTTGGAGACGACCGCCGTACGTGACGGTGATGAGTTCATCCTCAACGGCGAGAAGAAGTGGATCGGCAACGGCGCCTCCGGCGGCATCACCATCGTCTACGCTCGCCTCGAGTCCGGCGACGTCTCCGGCTTCATCGTTCCGCAGGACACCCCGGGTTATTCCGCGACCGTCATCGAGAACAAGCTCTCGCTGCGCGCCATCCACCAGGCGCACATCACGCTCACGGACTGCCGCGTGCCGGCGGCGAATCAGCTGCCCAACGCAAAGAGCTTCAAAGACACCGCACGCGTGCTCATGGCGACGCGCATTGGCGTGGCATGGATGGCTCTGGGGTCGGCCGTCGCCTGCTACGAAATTGCACGCGAGTACGTTCTCGAGCGCCAGCAATTCGGCCGCGAGCTCGCCAAGGCACAGATTATCCAGCAGCGCCTGGCGAACATGGCGCTTGATCTCAGCCAGATGATGCTCATGTGCCGCGAGGCCTCCACTCGCGAGGAGGAGGGCACGCTCGCGCCGGAGCAGGCGTCCATGGCCAAGCTCCACAACACCCGCGCCGCGCGCCGCATTGCTGCCGATGCCCGCGACATGCTCGGCGGCGTGGGCATCCTGCTCGATAATCACATTGCTCGCCACTTCGCCGATATCGAGGCGATGCACACCTATGAGGGCACGGACACCGTCCAGTCGCTCATCATGGGCAAGAAGATCACGGGCTTCTCGGCGTACAAGTAGTTAGTCTTCTTCCAACTCGGGGTCTTCGGCGCGAGCCTGCTCGAAGACCTCATTCGCTGCGCGCAGGTTGATGACGCCGATGACAAGTCCCACCACGATGTCCGGCCACGCGCTGAACCAGAACATCGTGACGACGCCGGCGGCCAGAATGAGCAGGTTGGCCGCCACGTCATTGCGTGCGGCGAGCCACGCGCCGCGGGTGAGCGCGTTGCCCGCGTTACGCAGCTGCGCGAGCAGCAGCGCGCAGACAAGATTGATGATCATGGCGCCCACGGCCGTCGCCGACAGGGTGAGGGCTTCCGGCGGCTCGTGCGTCACCATCTTCCAGATGGCCATGCCGATCGCCGAGCATGCCGGAATAAGAATGAGTCCGGCCAGCACGTAGCTGGCCTTGCGGCGGCTCGCGAGCGACCATCCCAGCGCCGTGACGACGAGAATATTGATGAGGAAATCCTCGAGGAAGTCCGCCGCGTCCGCGAACAGCGAGGCCGAGCCAATGGCCGCGGCGATGCCCGCCTCGACGAGACAGCCCGCGAGGTTGAGCAGCGCCACCGTGAGGACGATGGTCCGGGCGCGTGATGAGAGCGTGGACGCAGAGATTTCGGGAGAGTCAGACACGCCGATAGTCTAACGAGTCGGCCCCACCGAAAATAGCCACAACGTCCGAATAAGACCGTGGATCTCAAAATTTTGAGGCCTTATTCGGGCGTTGTGGCTATCGGTGCCGCCGAGCAGGCGGACCCCGCCCTTAGTTGCGCAGCGGTGTGCGCGTGCGCGCCATGTGCGCGGAGCGTTCCACGTTGGCGGGCCAGAGCAGGACGGGGACATCGAGCTCGACCTCACGGTCGCTGAATTCTGAGTAGGAGAGCGCGGCCGCGCCGTTCGCGTCGCCGGCGGCCTCCTGCTCGTCGAGCGAGCCCGCGGTGTAGACCTTCGCGAGCTGGGCCACGATGGCGTGGTCATTGTCCGTCGTGTCCTCGAGTGGCCAGGCGGCGTCGAGCGGCGGCTGGCCGGAGTAGAGCGGTAGCGAGACGTCCGTGCGGGGCGTGTACCCCTCAGCCAATGCGGCGGCTTCCTCGATGGCGCGGGCAAGAACGTGGTCAGGGGACATGAGGATGACGTCGCTCTCGCGCACGGCGTCCACGTCACGGGCGAAATAGGCGTTCGGCGCGGGAGTCGCGGAGGTAATGAAGTCGAAGGCGCGCTGGTGCGCATCGGCGTGGCCAGCCTCCAGGTTGTGCTCGAGCATGGCGATGGAGCCGCCCCAGCCGGGGTAGAGACCCACGTTGCGTTCCGGGAAGCCAACCTTGGTATCGGCATGAATGACGAGGCGGTCGCAGGCCAGCGCCAGCTCGCAGCCGCCGCCCAAGGCCACGCCACGCACCGCGCCCACGATGGGCACGGGCGCGAAACGCAGGGCGCGCATGGTCTCGGAGCCGTCGCGGATGAGACCTCGTACGCGTTCGGCATCCCCGGATGCCGCGGCCTCGGCGATGGTAGGCAGATCAGCGCCGGCGCTGAACGCACGCGCCTCGTCGTTGCCGATCACGAGTGCGTCGATATCCTCTGCCTCGGCCGCGTGCTCCACGCAGGCGCGGAGGAATGCAAGCCCTGCCGTGGGCAGGGAGTTGAGTGGCGTGTGGAGGTCGATGATGCCGATCCCGCGTCCCTCGGCATTGACGTGGTGCAAGGTCCCGGCCTCGTGCTCGAGCACTGCCGTGGCGCCTGCCGCGCGGAGCCCCGCGAGCGTCACCACGCCGGGGCGCTCCGGCAGCTCGACGGGATTGCCCGTCGAGGAGAGCACCTGGCCTGCAGCTGGGTAGAAGCCTTCCGATGCCGCCTCCACCAGCGCGGGCACTCCGCCTTCCGACGCGGCGAGAGCCGCGACGAGCCACTCGTGACCGACGGCATCGGCCAGCTCGAAGATGCCCTTCTTCCAACCGAAGCCGAGCTTGAGGCCGTCGTCGATAAGCCCCACGTGGTCCGCGATATCCGGGGCAACCTCGCAGCCGTAGCGCAGCGTCGCGAGGAAGAGATCGCGCGCGAACCGGCCGCCGGGGGAGTCGGTGTCCATGACCTCGCGCGGGTCTTTGAGACCCACGACAGGATCGTCCGGCTGCAGGCGCGGGCCATATGAGTAGTCTTCGCGCACCGACTCGTCGCGACCGCGGTAGAAACCGCCCTCGCCGGTGCGTCCGGTGAGCCCGCGCTCGACGAGGCCTGCGATGAATTCGTCGCGGCCCAGCGGCACGTCGAAGATGCGGTCGCCCTGGGGGAGCGCAGCTTCGAGGCTGCCCCAGATGGGAGCGACGAGCTGGAGGCCGATGTAGTCGAGCAAGCCAAAGACTCCGGTGCGGGGGATGCCGAACGCGCGGCCAAAGGCGGCATCGGCAAGCTCGTAGCTCACGCCGTGCTCGCGGGCAGTGAACACGCCGGCGGCCAGCCAGTAGCAGCCCACGCGGTTGGCGATAAAGCCCGGGGTGTCGCGGCAGTCGAGGGCAACCTTGCCCAGCTGCTGCTCGATGGCCAGGCGCAGCGTCGCGGCCGTGTCGTCGTTATTGGCGACGAGCTCGACCAGCCGCATGATCTTGGGCGGATTAAAAAAGTGCGTGATCGCGAACGTGTTTTTCCGCGTGATGCCTTCGAGAAGTCGTGCCAGCGGCAGCGTCGAGGTATTTGACGTGAGCAGGGCGCCGTCTTTGAGGTGCGGCTCGACCTGCGCGTAGAGGTCGTGCTTGGCGTCTAAGTCTTCAAAGATGGCCTCGATGACCCAGTCCCGGTCCTCGAGGAGCTGGAGGTCCTCGCCCGTGACGGCTGGGCGAATATTCTCCACGTGCGACGGGTGATAAAAGCCCTTGCGTTTTACCTGGATGTCAATGCCCTTCTGTGCGCCCTCGCGCGTGATGTCGAAGAGTAGGACGTCGATTCCGGCGGAGGCCAACAGTGCGGCAATGCCTGCACCCATGGAGCCTGCGCCAAAGACGGCGGCTTTCTGGATAGTCATTTAGTTGACCTCCTCATTCTCGATGATGATGGCGATGCCCTGGCCGCCGCCGATGCACATGGTGACCAGGCCGTAGCGCTTGCCCTCGCGGCGCAGCGCGTAGAGCATCTTCGTGGTGAGGATGGCGCCCGTGGCGCCGACGGGGTGGCCGTGGGCGATGGCGCCGCCGTAGATATTCGTTTTGGCGGGGTCAAAACCCAGCTGGTCTTGGACCGCGAGCGCCTGGGCGGCAAAGGCCTCGTTGGACTCGATGAGATCAATGTCGTCGAGGCTGAGCCCTGCCTTCTCCAGGGCCTTCGGCACGGCCGCGACAGGGCCCAGCCCCATGCGCGTGGGATCGACGCCGCCGATGCCCCAGCTTACGAGCTTGCCGAAGGAGGTCAGGCCGCGCTTCTCGAGCTCCTCGCCCGTGGTGAGCACGACCGCGGCGGCGCCGTCGTTGATGCCCGAGGCGTTGCCAGCGGTGACGGTGCCGTCCTTCTGGAAGGCGGGTTTGAGCCCAGCGAGCGCCTCCGGGGTGGTCTCACGGATGTGCTCGTCCTGGTCGAAGGTGCCTTTCTTTGTCTCGATGGGCACGATTTCCTCGGTATGAAGTCCCGCGTCGCGCGCGGCGGCCGCACGGCGCTGCGACTCGGCCGCGAACTCGTCCTGGCGCTCGCGGGTGACGCCATGGTCAGAGGCGACGTTTTCGGCCGTGACGCCCATGTGTCCGGTGCCGAACGGGCAGCTGAGTGCTCCCGTGAGCCAGTCATAGAGCTTGCCTTCGCCCATGCGTTTGCCAAAGCGGGCGCCCTCGACGGAGTAGGGCGCGTTCGACATGGACTCGACGCCGCCCGCGAGTGCGACCGTGGCGTCCCCGTCGCGCAGCTGCTGCGCCGCGGAGATGATGGCTTGGACGCCGGAACCGCAGAGTCGATTGACGTTCATCGCAATCGAGGAGTCCTCCATGCCCGCGCCGAGCGCAATCTTGCGGGAGATGTACAAGTCGCTGGGGATGATGGGCAGGACGTTGGCGATGACGGAGGAATCGATTTCTGTGGCGGCAATCCCCGAACGCTCAATCGCAGCCTTTGCTGCCGTCACGCCGAGCTCTTCCAAGCTGAAACGCGCCAGCGAGCCGCCGAATTTGCCAATGGGTAAGCGTGCGGCGGAGACGAAATGGATGTCGGTCATGGTGGTCAATCCTCCCGTTTAGCGAATGACTATTAGTTTTGTGGGGTAGCCTACGTCACAATGCGTGCGTGTGCAATGATTCGGCGGTGTGGGGCTGAAAATCCCGTTGGCTCCAACAGAAAAGCCCGTCCGGAGCCGGGCTGCGTGCTGTTGCGAGGAGATTATCCGACGAAGCCAACGAGGAGCATGGTGGCCGCGAGTGGGATACCTGCGGCGATGAGTGTGGCTGTGGTGTATCCGAGAATGTCGCGGATCTTCAGGCCGGCGACCGCAAGGATGGGCAGCGCCCAGAACGGTTGGATCATATTTGTCCATTGGTCGCCGTATGCGATGGCCATGATGACGACGGCGGGGTCGGCGCCCATGGACTGGGCGGCGTCGAGGAGGATGGGGCCTTGGACGGCGAGTTGGCCACCACCTGAGGGGACGAAGAAGTTGACAATGCCAGCGGAGAGGAAGCCGAGAACACCGATGGTCTCTGGATTTGCGACGGCGACAATGGAATCGGACAGCAGCGTGGCCAGGCCGGTGCCGGTCATAATGCCCATGATGCCGGCGTAGAGCGGAAACTGGATGAGGATTTCGCCAACATTCGAGGCGGCGTCAGCGGTGAGTTCTATGAGCTCGTGGACATTGCGCACGAATAGGAAGATGAGCGCCAGGAAGAGCCAGTTGACGATGTCGAGCGTTGTGCTGCCGCCGTGAGCGAAATGTACGACGAGGTATGCGACGAGGGCGAGTCCGGTGAGGAGGGTGGGGATGCGGCTGCTGTCGATGCGGTCCGCGAAGGTACGCCCGGGTGCTGCATGTCGATCGGCTTCGGCGAGGGCTTCGACGTGCGATTCATCAATGACGTGGGAAGGATCGATGCGGCGGGGCGCAATGATGAAGAGCATGGTAGCGACGCAGGCGACCGTTAATGCAATGCCGAGAAGATTCCACCATGAAAAGAGGGTCTCGCCGAGGGAGATCGTATGGTCGAGTTGCTGAGCGATGAAGGAGTCCTCCGTAGCGGCGGTAAGTTGCGCGGAGCCGGAGTAGCCCATATGCCAAATGACCATCGCCGAGTACGCGGAGGCGATGAGCATGGGGAAGCTGATGGCTGTTCCACGTCGATGAAATTCAACAGCAATGCGCTTGGCGAGGAGGGCTCCGAGGATGAGGCCCAGACCCCAGGAAAAGAGCATGGCGGCGACGCCAATAAAGAATACGAAGAGATACGCCTGCAGCGCGGTTTTGGGCACGGATGCGAGGCGTTTGAGTACTCGGCTCACGGCGTGTGTGCCTGCGAGAATTGACCCGAGGAGAAGGACGAGCGCCATTTGGGTCATGAAGGAGAGCAGCCCTGAGAGACCGTCGCCCCATGACTGGACGACGGTGGTCGGCCCAGAATCGGTGAAGATGAGAGCGAGGAGCGCGACGACGCCGGTGAGAATGATGGCAAACGTCAGGGACGACGGCGTGAATTCTTCAACGACGCGATTGATGGGTTTCATTGCCCGAGCGAAAGGGGCCTCTCGCTTCTCTGCTGCGTCGGGAGCTGTGATGGTAGCCATGGTCGTGACCTTTCATGCGAAGGGATAGTTAAGCGAATCGCAATTAGTTTGGCACGTAGTCTAGGTCACAATTGGGGATATGGCTAAGGAAGGGGAAACAAAAGTCTTTCGTGTGAAGTGTGTCAATGGCCGGCGCGGCACGAAGGAAGCGGCATCAGCGCGGTGTTGTGCGTGGATGAGCGGCGGGGCAGGCCTGCCGATGCAAAAGTTGTGAAAATTAGGCGGAGGGTGCGGGAATGGCGGCGGCGATGGTCTCGGCGACGGCGAGGTCTTCCCACGGCATGCCGGTGAACTTAAAAACGATGGGGGAGTCGCGGTGGAGCTCGACGTCGCCGCGGACGACCTCGGCGAAGGTATGGAACGCGGATGCGTCGGCGGCACCGTCTGCGATGGCGAGGATGACGTCGCCGCCCTCGCGCAGCGTGGCCTCGTGGTCTTCGACGATGACCTGTGCGGCGGCGATGAGTTCGCTGGGCAGCTCGCGGGCGTCCGGGGTATGAGAGCCGACGGCGACGATGAGGGCATCGGTGCGGACGTCGGCGGCATCGAGGATGGGCTCGGACGCGGTGGTCGTCGTGATGATGAGTTCAGCGCCGGCGGTGGCGGACTGGGCCTCGGCGGACCCGGCAGCGTGCCAGGTGCGTCCGTCACCGGGATCGGTGCGGCTGATAAAAGTCGTGCGGACGGGACGTACGCCCGCGAGGGTGTCACGCAGCGTGGCCGCATGAGCGTCGGCCTGCACGCCGGCGCCGAAAATGACGGCGTCGAGAGGCTGCGAGGAGGCGGTGAGCAGATCAAGAATGCAGGCGACAGACACGGCGGGCGTGCGCAAATTGGTGAGCGTAATCCCGTCGATGAACGCGGAGGGGCTCAACGTCTCGCCGTCGAAGAGCGCGTACGTGCCCTGAATGCGTGGCAGGTCGGGGTTGTAGCCTGCGGGGGCGACGGAAATGAGCTTGATGCCGAATGCCGTGGACGAGGTAGACGGCATGAGGAGAAACTCGCCGTTGGCCGTGGGTAACGCTGAGCGCGCGTGGTCGTTGGCCGGGTCGAATCCCTCGCGCAGGACACGGCGCAGCGTGTCGACGGCGTCGCGTGGGCGGACGTGGGCCGCGATGGTCTCGGCGTCGATGATGCGCGGCGTGGTTGGGGGCGTTGTCTGGGGAGTCACGGTCTCTCCTCTGATTGTGATGGGCGGTCGCGGAAATGTGGCCGCCACTGTACCTAAGGGCGCGTGTGTAGGAGGTGCGGTGGAGGGCGAGACTGGTGTGGGATTAGACGTGGGGCAGCTCCGCGTCGCGGTCCGGGTAGGAGGGCTGCGCGCCGTGCGTGAGCGTGGCCTGGGCGCCGACGCGGGAGGCATGGCGGGCGGCATCGGCAAGCTCGGCTCCGGTGAGGAGCTGGGCGCAGAGCGCTCCGGCGAAGGCATCGCCCGCGCCGGTCGTGTCGATGGGAGTGACGTGCGGCGTCGCGATGTCCGTGAGGCCCTCGGCGTCGGCGACGAGGGCGCCGCGGGCACCGAGAGTGAGCACGACGGAAGCAAAGCCAGCGTCGAGGAGAGCCTGCGCGAGGTCGTGGGGATCGTCGCTGGTGGCGGGGCTGCCGAGTTGCTCGAGGATAAGACCGGCCTCGTGCTCGTTGGCGATGATGGGGTCGGCTTTGAGCAGCGCGTCGCGGTCGACCTCGACGACGGGGGCGAGGTTGACGATGACGCGGGTGTTGCTGGCGGCGTTAATGGCGGCCTGGAAGCCGTCTGCGGGGATTTCGCCTTGAAGCAGCACGATATCGGCCTCGGTGATGGCCGCGGTGTGCGCGGTGACGTAAGTGGCGTCGACGTAAGCATTCGCGCCGGGGATGACGATGATGGTGTTTTCGCCGTCATCGGAGACGGTGCACACCGCTAGGCCGGTCGTCGTGTCCTTGAGCCGAACGACGTGGGTGAGATCGACGCCTGCGGATTCGAGGTAGCGCAGCGCGGGCTGCGTGTAGGCGTCGTCGCCTACCGCGCCGACGAACGTGACGTGCGCACCCTGGAGCGCAGCCGCGACGGCCTGATTGGCACCCTTGCCGCCGGCGAGAACCTCGCCGCCGGAGCCCAGGAGTGTCTCGCCCGGGTGCGGGTGGCGCGCGGTGTGGACGAAAAGATCGGCGTTGATAGAACCGACGACGGTGAGCGAACCTGTGCGGTGAGAAGCGGGGCTGGTCTGGGATATCATGACGCCGATTATGCCGGACAACTCGGCGCGCGACGGGCGGGTAGGATGGGCGGCCATGAAACTGCTGCACACTCTGTTGGAACGCGATCCATCTTCGCCGCGTCTTACGGTCTACAACGAGGCCACAGGCGCACGCATGGACTTCTCGGCCCAGACCCTCGACAACTGGGCGTGCAAGATCGCCAACATGCTCGAAGAGGAGCTCGAGCTGGCGCCCGGAGACACGATTGTCATCGATGTGCCGGTGAGCTGGCAGGCAGCCGTCATTGCGTTGGGAGCGGTTGCGGCGCGCGTGAACTACGAATTTACAGATGACACGGAGCTCAGCCCGGAGGTCACGTTTGCGTCGCTGGAGCGTGCGTCGGAGCATAGCGGTGACGTGGTAGTGGTCAACGATGATCCCTTTGGCCGTGGCGTCACGGAGACTGGCGGGGAGCTGCCCGCCGGCGCGCTCGACTTTGGGCCGACGGTGCGTTTCTACGGGGACCAGTACATGGGCGACGCCCCGGCGTTGGAAGAGGTCGTGCCGATCCCGCAGGAGCATCGTCTGCTGTCCACGGGGTGGGTGGATAACGCGACGTTTAGCGACGCTGTCCTCGCGCCGTTGGCAGGCGGCGGATCTGCCGTTGTCGTGGCGGGGTTGACCGAGGCCGAGCGGCTCGATGTCATTGCGGACAATGAGAAGGTGACCTCACGCCTGTAATGGGGGTGTAGCGCTCGGTGTGCGTGCTGTGCGAAGCGTGCGAAATCCCAGCTCAGCGTGCCAATGTCGCACTTTTGTGAGTGGTACGTTATTCTGTGTGTGCAAGGCAGTGCGGCGCCGGGCATTCACCCCCCCGAGTTGCTCGGAAGCCCCACCTTGCATTTCGGTCCCCGTTGCCGCCCTCCCCCCGAGGCAGGCGACGGGGACCCTTTACTTTTCGTAGTGCCCTAACTGGGGCTTTCCGGGGACTTGAATACCGGGCGCGTTGCGGAGGAACTTCATGAAAATTGAGGCCCAGCAGCGCTTTGCCGGGTCCGCGGCTAGCTTCTGCAGAATGTTGACTGTTCTATCAGCGAATCGGAGACGAACATGAAGCCGCAGATCAGCTCGCGTCCAGAATCGAGAGTCATACTCTGCGGTATGCGTTCGCCTTTGCGGCGAGCGTATGACCCCAGTCCCGGGGTACGCGGCGTGAGACACCGCGCGGGTGGCGTTTGTCGTCGCCCGGAGGGGACACCTTGAGAGAGATAGAGACACCGAAGGCGCCGACCCCGTAAGGAGTTCGGCGCCTTCGGCGTTTTCTTTGTGCGCGATGCAGTTAGTTCACGCAGCGCGGGGAATCCCCGCCAGCGCTGATCTCCGGGGAGACCTCAGCGGTACCGAAGTCGGCGCCCGGGGTGCCAACCGGCTCCTCGGAGGTGCTGTCCTCCGCGGCGGAGGCATCCGTCTGTGCCTGGTCGGACGGACCGGTGTAGTCATTGCCGGTGACGACGATGAGCGTGTTCTCGTCGAGGTTGGCGTTGGCCGTGATGGGCAGGCCGCCGAGCTGCTCAGCGAACTTCTTTGCGGTCTCAGACTCGGGGTCAGCGGCGACAACCTGGGACTCGGAGTAGATACCCGGGTCGGCGTTGGCGGTGCGGGCGACGGTGTAGCCGACTTTTTCCAGCCAGGAACCCACGCCACCGGCCAGGCCACTGACATCGCCTGCGTTGAGGACGTGGATCTCGAGGTTATCCGCGACGGGTTTTTCGCCCGTGTCGGTGGCCGAGGGGGTGGCGGATTCGCTTGTTTCTTCCGCAGTCTTTGCAAGATCGTCGAAGAAGCGGTGCACCTCGGCGACGTCGACGGTGACGATGGATTCGCCGTAGTCGCCTTGGCCGTCGATGGAGGTCACGGGGATGGTGTTGAACGTGACGTTGCCGCCGGCCAGGCCGGAGAGCTGGCTCGCTAGACTCATGATGTCCCAGTTGGAGTCGAAGCTCACGGATCGTTCGACGGCGGTGGAGAGCTTGGAGAGCTTGGACGGATTCGTGAGCGTGTCGGAGGACAGGAGCTTGGATACGAGGGAGGCGGTGAAGGCCTGCTGGCGGGCGATACGGTCGAGGTCGCCGCGGGGGAGCTCGTGGCGCTGGCGCACGAAGGCCAGGCCCTGGGCGCCGTTCAAGGTCTGCTGCCCGGCGGGGAAGTCCGCGCCGGAGAGCTCCTCCTTAACTGGTGCGTTGAGGCACACGTCGACGCCGCCCACGGCCTCGGTGAGCAGCACGAAGCCCACGAGGCCGATTTCGGCGTAGTGGTCGATCTCAATGCCGGTAAGGTCGCGGACCTGCTCGAGGAGCGCCGCGCGGCCGGCAGCCGTGCCCTCGGCGGCGATGTCCTTGTCGGTGTACTTGGGCTTCTCGCCGGCTTGCTCGGCTTCGAGGTTTTCGGCAGCCAGTTCATCCTTGCGTGCAGACTCGTGGGCGGAGAAGACGCCGTTGATTTTCATGTTGCCGTACTCCGGCCCGTTGTTGATGTAGGTGTCGCGCGGGATGGAGATGGCGCTGGCACGGGAACCATCGTTGGGGATACGGATGACCATGATGGTGTCCGTGTTGTGCTCGCCATCATCGACGCCCGCGTGCAGAGCATCGAGCTCGGACTGGCTGAGCGTATTGCCTTGGGCGTCAACGCGAGAGTCGGAGCCGACGAGGAGGATGTCCATGGCGCCGTCAGCGTTGTTGCCGTCCTTGAAGCCCTTGTCACCGTTGCCCAGCGACAGGTTGTCGATGGAGCCGAGTTCACCACCGAGGCGTCCCACGAGGGCATAGCCGGTGCCGGAGACGAGCATGACGAGCACGGCGACGACGGCCAGGACCACTTTGAGGGAGGTGGAACCGGCTTGGGTGAGGCTGCGAGCCCGAGTCGGCGCGGGTTTAATATCGCGCACGGGGCGTGGCATGTCAGGGCTCACGGAGGATCGCTTTCTATAGAAAAGGTAGACAAGGTGAACTGTGAAGCAGTGTAGGCGAGTGAGACCCGATCTTTTTAACGGACATGGCGATTGTCACGTATTAGATCGGTGCAGTGCAGTGTAGAGTTGTCCGCATTGTGAAACATGCACACGCGGGGTCGCAGCGGCCATTAGGAGTAGTCACGGTGACATTCTCACCGGGGGACTACCTTGCCGCATGCCTGGATTCACTGCCCGCTGCTACGGCTGCCGATGCCGTCGTGGTCCTCGCCGATAATGGCTCCACCGATGGCGTGCCTCAGGCCGCCGCGGCCCAGCGCCCCAACGTTGAGCTCCTCGACACGGGCGGAAACATCGGTTACGGCGGCGGCATGAACGCGGGCGCCGCGCGCCTGCGCGAGCTCGCTGCCGAGGGCGTTATTCGCGATGACTTCTTCCTCATTACCAACCCTGACGTCACCTTCGGGGACGGGGCGCTCGACGCGCTCATCGCCTGCGCGGAGGCCTGGCCGCGCGCGGCGGCGGTGGGGCCGCGCATCGTGGAGCCGGATGGCACGAATTACCCGTCCGCCCGCGCCATTCCTACGCTGGCCACCGGTATCGGCCATGCGCTCTTTGGTACCGTGTGGCCGTCCAATCCGTGGTCGAAGGCCTACCGCAATGACGCGGACATGACGCGCCAACGCATCACCGGCTGGCTGTCGGGTTCGTGCGTGCTCGTGCGCTGGGATGCGTTTGAGGCCATCGGCGGCTTCGACGAGCGCTACTTCATGTACCTCGAAGACGTTGACTTGGGCGACCGCTTTACGCGGGCGGGCTGGGAAAACGTCTTTTGTCCCGAGGCCATCATCACGCACGCCAAAGGGCACTCGACGCAGGCGCATGCGGGCGCCATGCTGCGTGCTCATCACGACTCGGCCTATCGCTTCCAGGCGGACCGTCATCCGGCATGGTGGCAGGCACCTGTGCGCTGGGCTCTCAAAATAGGGCTGCGTCTGCGGGCGTGCTACGCCGTTGCTACGGCGCGAAAGGGCTAAACTCTTTCGCGATAGACATCCCTGAAGACAAGGATTATTTATTTCATGGTTGCTCCTGCAGTAGACGCAGTCATCCTCGTGGGTGGCCGCGGTACGCGTCTGCGCCCCTTGACAATCAGTACGCCGAAGCCGATGTTGCCCACGGCGAACTACCCTTTCCTCCGGCACTTGCTGGCGCGCATCAAGTCCGCGGGCATCGAGCACGTCGTACTGTCCACGTCGTTTAAGGCAGAGGTCTTCGAGGAATACTTCGGCGACGGTTCGGAGCTCGGGCTCGACATTGAGTACGTCGTCGAGGAGACCGCTCTGGGCACCGGCGGCGGCATTCGCAACGTCTACGATAAGCTGCGCCATGACACCGTCATGGTCTTCAACGGCGATGTGCTCTCTGGCATGGACTTGAATGGCATCCTCGCTGCGCACGAGGAGAAGGATGCAGACCTCACCATGCACCTTCTTAATGTGTCCGATCCGCGCGCCTTTGGTTGCGTGCCCACGGATTCCAACGGCCAGGTCACGGCATTCCTGGAAAAGACCGAGGATCCGCCCACGAACCAGATCAACGCGGGCTGCTACGTGTTCAAGAAGGAACTCATCGAGTCCATCCCGGCCGACCGCGTGGTCTCCGTGGAGCGCGAGACCTTCCCGCAGCTGCTCGAGGCAGGCAAGCGCGTCTTCGGCCACGTGGACAACTCCTACTGGCGCGATATGGGCCGCCCGGATGATTTCGTGCGTGGCTCGTCCGACATCGTGCGTGGCATTGCGCCGTCGCCGCTCCTCGAGGGCCACACCGGCGAGTCCTTCGTCGATCCCTCGGCGGGCATCGCCGGTGGTGTGCTGTTGCTCTCGGGTACCGCGGTGGGTCGCGGCTCGGAGGTCGGTGCGGGCTGCCGTATCGACGGCACCGTTGTCTTTGACGGAGTGACCATAGAGCCGGGCGCCGTCATCACGAACTCCATCCTCGCCTCGGGCGTCCACGTGGGTGCGAACGCGCACATCGACAATTGCGTCATCGGCGAAGGCGCCACCATTGGTGCGCGCTGCGAGCTGCAAGGCGGCATGCGCGTCTTTCCGGGTGTGCAGATTCCGGACGCAGGCGTGCGCTTTAGCTCTGACGCCTAAAACGCCCAGCCCGGTGTGCGGGCGCGGCCATGCAAAGGTCCAATCCCTGTAGCTGCGGGTTGGGCCTTTCGTGCGTCGCGGGCTGCGTGTCGAAAGGGGGGGAAAAGTTTTTCGGCGCAGTGGTGCGACACGCCGAGGATTGTGCGAAATTGTGAGTGTCGATCCTTGCTGCCACTAGATGTAGTACCCCCGGCTTTTGCCCCCTGAATGGTTTTATTGTGATCAATGTGGCGGATGTTAAAAACGAGCTGCACGTTCGTGGTTCTCAGGTAAAAAACAGCTCCCGCAGGTTGACGATATTTAGTGGCGGCGGGTTAAATCACAAGTGTGTAAGAAAGCGTGGCGGGAGCAGTGACTCTCCATCGACATCACCGTCAGTGGGAGGATGGGCCCCGCCGCCCTTGGAATCAGAACAAGGTCCCCCGGGCGCGTTGTAGGCGCAGCCCGTGGCGGATACGACCAACGGAGAAAGGAAAACGGCGTGGACGACATGGCTAATAACGCCAATCTCCGTGGCGCTGCTGCGGCGGCGCTGTCGTTGGATGAACTCTTTGGCGCTGTTGAGCAAGAGTGGCAAGACCAGGCGCTGTGCGCGCAGACCGACCCGGAAGCTTTCTTTCCAGAGAAGGGCGGCTCGACGCGTGAGGCGAAGCGCATCTGCCAAGCCTGCGCAGTGCGCGATGAGTGCTTGGAATACGCACTCGAACACGACGAGCGCTTTGGAATTTGGGGCGGGCTCTCGGACCGCGAGCGTCGCCGCCTCAAGCGCCAAATAGGCTAAACGCCCGCGTACGCGGCGTATAAAAGCGCTCGCCACAAGGCGAGCGCGACGGTGAAGGTCCCCGAAAGGGGATTTTTCGGGTTTTCTGCAGCTAGAGCGTGACGCTTACCAGTTGAACCGAGAGTCGATATCCTGCGGCTCGACGTTGAGGTACGTCGCCACAAGCGCGGTGAGCACGGTGGACAGCAGCTCTGCGCGCTCGGCGTGGTTGGTGGTGCGCTCCTCAATGGGCATGCGGAAAACGACGAAGCGGGCGCGTGTGGGACGTCCCCGGACGTCGACGCCGGCGGGAAGCAGACGCCCCAGCGGCACTGGGCCGTCAGCGATGATTTCATCCGGCAGAACCGTCATATCGGCACGCAGGCGCATGCGTGGCACGGTGTCGACGGCGATGTCCACGCCGGAGAGCTCCCGGGCATAGGAATTCTGGAGGGGTGCGTAAGCCTCAAGCACGGCGGCATCGAAAAGCTCGGAGCGGCTGCGGAAGCGCGGGCTCTGCTGGGGGAGAAGGGGCCCGCGCGCGCCGCGTCCACGCCGGTCACGGAACGGGCGAATGTGGGGGCGCGCGGTGGTCATGGCCGTAGATTGTAGGCGGCGCACACACGTCGCGGAGGCAACCACGCCGCGCGCGGGCCTGCCCAACTTTGGGCCGGTGGGCACTAGACTAGGGGACCGTGACTCACCAACGACCCGCCGAACGACACTGCTCGCGTCCTGGCTGCGGCCGCCCTGCCGTAGCAACGCTCACATATGCCTACGCGGAGCAAACCGCCGTCGTGGGTCCCCTGAGCGAGGAGAAAGATCCGCACAGCTGGGACCTGTGCGAACACCACTCCTCGCGGATTACTGCGCCGCATGGCTGGGAACTCGTACGCGTGGACCGCGTGGAGCTCGATGATGACGATGATCTCCTAGCGTTAGCCGAGGCCGTCGGCGCCGGCGGACGCGTCACGGATGAAGTAAACGATGAGGGCGCGCGCGATCCCATCGACTACGAGCCCACCTTTGATGGTGCGGATCCGGCGCGGTCTAATCACCCGGTCTTCCGCATGCGGCGCGTGGCTGACGTGCGGGCGGCGCGGCGCGCGCATCTCCACGTCGTCCCGGATGCGGACGACGCGGACGCGAGCGACGCTCGGGAGCCTGGACAGCCTGGGGAATAGCTGAAAGCTCGCCATAAAGACGCTGGCTAAGTGTGACGCCGGGCCGTCGCGTGTTCGGTTCGCCGAAAATGGGGGCTACACTTGGGGCTTATGCGAACTCGTGAACAGCTCAATGCAGTGATTAAGGCTTATGACGTGCGTGGCGTCGTGGGCGAGGATATCGACGAAGACCTCGTTCGGGACACGGGTGCGGCGTACGCGTCCATCCTGCGCGGCGAGGGTGAGACCACCGTCGCCATCGGCCACGACATGCGCCCGTCCTCGCCGGCGCTGTCCCAGGCTTTTGCGGAGGGCGTCGTCTCCCAAGGCCTCGACGTCATCAAGCTGAATCTCACGTCCACCGACGAGCTGTACTTCGCGGCAGGTTCCCTGAACCACGCGGGCGCGATGTTCACCGCCTCCCACAATCCGGCCAAGTACAACGGCATTAAGCTCTGCCGCGCTGGCGCCGTGCCGGTGGGCCAGGAGACCGGTCTGGAGACCATCAAGGACATGCTCGTCGAGGGCGTGCCCGCTTTCGACGGTGCGCCTGGCACCATCACCGAGCGCGAGGTCCTGCCGGACTACGCGGAGTTCCTGCGCGGCCTGGTGCCGCTCGAGGCGTCCCGTCCGCTCGTCATTGCTGCCGATGCCGCCAATGGCATGGGTGGCCACACCGTCCCCGAGGTATTCGAGGGCCTGCCCTTCGACCTGCGCCCGCTCTACTTCGAGCTCGACGGCACGTTCCCTCACCACGAGGCCAACCCACTGGATCCGAAGAATCTCGTCGACCTGCAGAAGTTCGTCGTCGAGCAAGGCGCCGATATCGGACTGGCCTTCGACGGTGACGCGGACCGCTGCTTCGTCGTGGACGAGAAGGGCCACCCGGTGAGCCCCTCGGCTATCTGCGCGCTCGTTGCAGAGCGCTACCTCAAGAAATTCCCGGGTGCGACGATCATCCACAACCTCATCACCTCGAAGACGGTGCCGGAGATGATCGCGGAGAACGGCGGCAAGGCCGTGCGCACGCGTGTGGGCCACTCCTTCATCAAGGCTCAGATGGCCAAGGAGAAGGCCGTCTTCGGTGGCGAGCACTCCGCGCACTACTACTTCCAGGAGTTCTGGAACGCGGACTCCGGCATGCTCGCCGCGATGCACGTCCTGGCGGCCCTGGGCGAGTCCGACAAGCCGCTCTCCGAGCTCATGGCGGACTACTCTCGCTACGAGGCCTCCGGTGAGATCAACTCCACCGTCGCCGACCAGAAGGCAGCGACGCAGGCCGTGCTCGACGCGCTGGCTGACAAGATCGAGTCCGTTGACGAGCTCGATGGCGTGACCGTGCAGCTCAAGGATACCGAGGCCTGGTTCAACGTGCGCGCCTCCAACACCGAGCCGCTCCTGCGCCTCAACGTCGAGGCCAAGACCGCCGAGGAAGTCCAAGCAATCGTTGACGAGGTCCTCGCCATCATTCGCGCGTAGCTCGCTTCGCGCCGCTCGCCGCCGTCCTGGTTTCCAGGCCGGCGGTTTTGTGTACTGTGAGTTTTTATCATCTCAGGCCCTCGCTGCCGGCCTGAAGCCATACAACCCAAAGACGACCCCCGTGCACTCGACCGGGGTGCAGAAAATACCGCGCCGCCCCGCCGTCCGCACGAAGCGGACCGCGGGGCGGCGGTGGTGTCGGGGCTGGAAAGCCTAGATCTGGTAGTTGTGCGACTGGGAGACCATGTCTTCCCACTCGACGAACTTCTTGCGCTCGCGGCCTTCGGCCTCGCCTGCGGCGCGCTCGGCGGCATCGAGGTTCTTCCAGCCGTCCCAGGTGAGGTAGTCCACGCTCTTATCCTTGAGCAGCTCGGTGAAGTCCTCGCCGTGGGAGTGGGAGAGCTTGCCTGCCTCATAGTCGGCGACGAGCATGCCGATGGTCTCGGTGGCGTCGGACTTGGTGTTGCCGATAAGGCCCACGGGGCCGCGCTTGACCCAGCCGGTGGCGTAGAGGCCAGGGACGACCTCGCCGTCGAGGGAGGTGACGTGGCCGCCGTCGTTGTTGATGACGTGGCGGTCATCGTTGAACGGCACGGACTCGATCGGGTCCGAACGGTAGCCGACGGCGAGGTAGACGGCCTGGACCGGCCACTCGGTGAACTTTCCGGTGCCGGAGACGGAACCGTCGCCGTTGAGGGCGGTGCGCTCGGTCTTGATGCCGGTCACCTTGCCGTTTTCGCCCAGGATTTCCACGGGCTGCTCGAAGAGATGAATCTGCAGCGTGTGCGGAGCCTCCTTAGGCTCGCGGATGGCGTACTGCTCGAGCACCTGGCACACGAGGTCCTGGGACTTGGAGTTAGAGCGAGCTTCCAGCGAGGCCTCGTCGTAGTCGATGTCTTCTGGGTCGACAACGACGTTGATAGTCGGGGAGTGGTCGAGCTCTTTGAGCTCCTGCGGGGTGAACTTTGCCTGGGCTGGGCCGCGGCGGCCGAAGACGCGGACAGTCTCTGCCTTGTTCTTCTTCAGGGACTCGTACACGTTGTCCGCGATCTCGGTGACGTGGAGCTCGTCGCCCGTCTTCGCGAGGATGCGGGCGACGTCGAGGCCAACGTTGCCCACGCCGACGACGGCGACCTCGGTAGCGGAGAGGTCCCAGTCACGCTTGAAGCGCGGGTTGCCGTCGTAGAAGCCCACGAACTCGCCGGCGCCGTGGACGCCTTCGAGGTCGACGCCTGGGATGTTGAGGTGGCGGTCGCCCACGGCGCCCGTCGCGAAGACGATAGCGTCGTAGTAGTCCTGGAGTTCCTCGACAGTCACGTCGCGGCCGACGTGGATATTGGTGAGCAGACGGATCTGCTCGGTTTCCATGACGCGGTGGAGGGACTTGATAATGCCCTTGATGCGCGGGTGGTCCGGAGCCACGCCGTAGCGGATGAGGCCGAAGGGGGCCGGCATCTGCTCGATGAGGTCAATCTGGACGTTGCCGGAGAGTTTCTTGACGAGGATGTCGGAGGCGTAAATTCCGGCAGGGCCAGCGCCAATGACGGCGACGCGCAGGGGTGAAGTCATGAAAGATCCCTTTCCACAGTGGTCTCGTGTCTAGTGCTTCGGTGCGCAACTAGACGTATCTGTTCATAAATATATCCATCATAGTGCCGAATGCCCAGGCTAGGGGCATACGGTATGCGCGTCCTATTGAACTCATCTTTGCGTGGGTGGGCAAGTCCCCCAATTTCATTCGTCCCAAAGTGGCAGGTAATACGGTATGAATTTTAAAGACCAAGCTGTCTATATTGTTTGAACCATGTTGTTTCACTAGCGTGGTTGCCAATCCAGTTGTGGTGTGGGCCATATATCCCGCGCCGCCGGAACGACAAAAACACAGCACAACGCACGTGACCGCCACTCGCACACGGCGGCATCGATGAGCATTCAGGAGACAGCACCCCATGACGACCGCGACCCGCGAGCGCACGCCCCGCACAAGGAAAAAGAAGCCGGAAGGCCAGTGGAAGATTGACGGCACCGAGCCGCTGAACCAGGACGAGGTCATTAAGCAGGAGGACCCGGGCCTGTCCGCGCGCCAGCGCGTCATCGACATTTACTCCAAGGAGGGCTTTAGCTCCATCCCGGCCGAAGACCTGGCGCCACGCTTTAAGTGGCTAGGCCTCTATACCCAGCGCAAGCAGAACCTAGGCGGCGAGCTCACTTCCACGCTGAGCAATACCGAGCTGCAGGACGAGTACTTCATGATGCGCGTGCGCTTCGATGGCGGCCGCGTCACCCCGGAGCAGCTGCGCACCGTGGGCGAGATTTCGCGCGACTACGCCCGCTCGACCGCGGACTTTACGGACCGCCAGAATATTCAGCTGCACTGGATTCAGATCGAGGACGTCCCCACTATCTGGGAGAAGCTGGAGAAGGTGGGCCTGTCCACGCTCATGGGCTGCGGTGACGTCCCGCGCGTCATCCTCGGCTCGCCCGTCGCCGGCGTCGCGGAAGACGAGATTATCGACGGCACCTGGGCTATCGACCAGATTACGGAGAAGTACCTGCTCTCCGACGACGTGCAGAACCTGCCCCGCAAGTTTAAGACCGCGATTTCCGGCAACGCCCGTCAGGACGTGACGCACGAGATTCAGGACATCGCCTTCGTCGGTCGCGAGCACCCCGAGCTCGGCAAGGGCTTCGACTGCTTCGTGGGCGGCGGCTTGTCCACCAACCCCATGCTCGCGCGCTCGCTCGGCGTCTTCGTCCCGCTTGAGCGCGTGCCGGAGGTCTGGCACGGTGTGGTGAGCATCTTCCGTGACTATGGCTTCCGCCGTCTGCGTAACCGCGCGCGCCTCAAGTTCCTCGTCGCCGAGTGGGGCATCGACAAGTTCCGCGAGGTGCTCGAAACCGAGTACCTTGACGCGCCGCTCGAGCGCGCGGAGCCGGTCGCCCCGCACCTGGGCAATCGCGACCACCTCGGTGTCCACAAGCAACAGGACGGCAACTACTACGTGGGTGTCAAGCCGACGGTCGGCCACGCGACGGGTGAGCAGCTCATCGCCATCGCGGACGTCGCAGACCGCTTCGGCGTCGAGCGCATCCGCACCACGCCCATGAAGGAATTGCTCTTCCTCGATATCAAGGAAGAAGTAATCGAGCCGCTCAAGGCTGCGCTTAATGAGACCGGCCTGTACCCGGAACCCTCCGAGTTCCGCCGCGGCATCATCTCCTGCACCGGCCTGGAGTTCTGCAAGCTCGCGCACGCGACGACGAAGGCGCGCGCCATCCAGCTCGTCGATGAGCTCGAGGAGCGTGTGGGCGACCTCGACGTGCCGATTTCCATCTCGCTCAACGGCTGCCCTAACGCGTGCGCTCGCTCGCAGGTCTCCGATATCGGATTCAAGGGCCAGACCGTCACGGACGACGAGGGCAACCGCGTTGAGGGCTTCCAGGTGCACTTGGGCGGCGCGCTCGGCTTGGGCGAGGAGGCCTGGGGTCGCAAGCTGCGCGGCCACAAGGTCATCGCGGATGAGGTGGGCGAGTACGTCACCCGCGTCGTCACGAACTTCAAGGAGAACAGCGAGCCCGGCGAGCAGTTCCGTGACTGGGTCGTGCGCGCCGACGAGGAGCTGCTGAAGTAATGCGTTTCCGCCGCGAGCCCAACCCGAACCGCAACCACCCGGCGTACTGCCCGTACTGCGCGTCCGAGTCGCTCTTCCCGGATGAGGAAGGCGATTTCGCGTGGCGCTGCAGCGCGTGCCTGCGCGTCTTCTCCGTCATGTTCCACGGCCAAGACGACGCCCCCGTGGCGGCGTCCGCCACCCCGTCCGCTGCCCAAGCCCTGCAGGACTCCCTGCGCCGGCACGGACATTCCGCCCGTCCCCAGTCATAAAGGATTCCCCGTCATGGCGATCATCGTCTTATCCCACGGTTCGCGGCACCCTGCCGCGGCCGGTGCAGTAGAGGAGCTCGCCCGGGCTACCGAAGATCTCACCGGCGAGGTCACCCGCGCCGCGTACTTGGACTTCACCGCGCCCACGCTTGCCGATGCCGCCCTCACGCTCGCCTTGGCCGGCGAGACGCAGGCAACGGTCGTGCCCTTGCTCTTTACTGAGGGCTACCACGCCCGCGTGGACGTGCCCACGGTTGCGGCGGAAGCCTCTGAGCTCACCGGCGTGGACTTGCGCGTCGCGCCCGTGCTGGGCACGGGTTCCGATATCGCGGCACTGCTTGCAGCTCGCGTGCACGATCCGAGCGCGCACCTCGTGATCTATTCCGTGGGTTCCTCGAATGCGCAGGCCAACGCCGCTGTCGAGCGGCTCGCGGTGCGCGTGGGGGATCTCACGGGGCAGTCGACCTCGTGCATCTTCGCCACGAAGGCGGCGGGCACCCCGTATGGCCTGGCCGGCGTGGATGCCCAGTGTGCGACGCATGGCAGCGCCGAGGTGCTCCCGCTCTTCGTCGCGCCGGGCCTGTTACTTGACCTGCTCGAGCCGCGCGGCGTGCATCGCATTGGAAAGACCTACGACGGCGGCGTTCCTGAGCCCCTCGGCGCGGCACTTGCGCCCATTGTCGCGGCCCGTGCGCGCGGTGGCGCCCCCGGGGTGGTCCATGCCCGTCACAGCGGACAAGTCGCCCCCGTGCGCTTCCCGTTGCGGGGCCACGCTACCTCTGTCACAGTAAGGAATTAATATGCGCACGCTTATTCTTATTGCACTGGCGGGCTTCGCCGCGCAACTGGTCGACGGTGGCATTGGTATGGGCTTTGGCGTCACGTCCACGACGGTGCTGTTGCTCGCGGGCCTTGGCCCTGCACAGGCGTCCGCCATCGTGCATGCGGCAGAGTTGGGCACCACGTTGGTCTCCGGTGCCTCCCATTGGCGCTTTGGCAACGTGCACTGGCCCACGGTGGTGCGCCTTGGCGTGCCCGGCGGCATTGCCGGATTCCTGGGAGCGACGGTCCTGTCGCGGATCTCCACGGATGCGGCGGCGCCGGTGACCGGGGCCATCCTCACTGCGATTGGCTGCAACCTCGTGTGGCGCTTCTCGCGCGGCCGCGTGCGCCGCGACCCTCAGGCCGGACGCATGCATTCGACGCCCTTCCTCATTGGGCTGGGCAGCGTGGGTGGCTTCGTCGACGCCACTGGTGGCGGCGGCTGGGGCCCGGTGTCCACGTCGACACTCATGGCGATCGGCCGCGAGCAGCCCCGTCGTATTGTGGGCACGGTGAGCGCCTCGGAGTTCCTCGTGACCTTGGGTGCGACGCTCGGCTTCGTGCTGGGACTGTGGGACGAGATCGTCGCGCACGCTGCGGCCGTCGCGGCTTTGCTCGTGGGTGGCGTTATCGCGGCGCCTATCGCAGCGTGGCTTATCTCGCGTATTAACCCGGTCGCGCTGGGCGGGGTGGTGGGCACGGCCATTGTCGTGCTCAACGTGCCCAAGGTCGTCGATGCGCCGGCGTGGGTCCTCGTGGTCCTCGGCGTGGTGGGTGTGACGCTCACCGTCCGCGGCACGCTGGCCTACCGGGCGGCGCGCAAGGAAGCGGATACCGCGGATCTCCACGGTGCGACCGTGGAGCCTGCGGCGGACGAGGGAGAAGACGACGCTGCGCGCGAGGGAGAAGACGACGCTGCGCGTGAGGGGGCATCGGCAAGCGCGCGGGAGTATGCCTACAGTCCGGCGACCTCGCCGATGACGTAAACGGCGGGCGGGGCGATGGCCTCGCCCTCCATGAGCGCGCCCAGGCCCTCGAGCGTGGTGCGGAAGGTGCGCTCACCCGACATGGTGCCCTCCTGAATGACGGCGACCGGGGTAGACCCGGGACGACCGCCAGCCAGGAGGGCCTCGGCGATTTTCCCGGCGTTCTTCACTCCCATGATGACGCTGAGCGTGGCGCCGGATCGGGCGAGCGCCTCCCAGTCCACGAGGGACTTGGGATGGCCGGGGGCGAGGTGGCCGGAGACGACCGTGAAGGCGTGGACGACGCCGCGCTGGGTGACGGGCACGCCTGCGAGCGCCGGGACGGAAATCGCGGAGGTGACGCCGGGGACGACCTCGCAGGCAAGGCCTGCGTTCGTGAGCGCCTGCAGCTCCTCGAAGCCGCGGCCGAAGACATAAGGATCGCCGCCCTTGAGACGCACGACGCGCTTGCCGGCGCGAGCGTGCTCGATGAGCAGCTCGTTGATCTTCTCCTGCGAGATGGATTTCCTATAGGGGAGCTTGGAAACATCGATGATCTCTTTATCGGAGGTATCGAGGAAATCCTCGAGCTGTGCGGCAGGCCCGAGGTGATCGGCGAGGATGACCTCTGCTTGCTCGAGCGCGCGCAGGCCACGGACGGTGATGAGGTCCCATGTGCCGGGGCCGCCGCCTACCAAAATCACAGGATATGTCATGGGAGATCAGTATAGGGTGGGGGACCATGAACACTTCGAACTGGGAGGACCGCCCCGAGCTGGGCGGTGACGGTTCTCACGAGGCTGCGGAGCCGGGATACTGGTCTGGTTCCAGCGACTATGACCCGGAAACCGTCCGCTTCTTCGACGTCGCGCACGAAGGCGCCCAGGTACGCGTCTTGTCGGGGGCAACCTCCGCCCTGGAATCCTTGCTCTTTGGTGCGACACCGCGCGCCGTCGTCCTGCTGCCCACGGACGCTGTGGCGCGCGCGTGCGCGCAATGTGTGGCGGACCAGCAGACCGGTGTTCCCGTTGTGGTGACGCAACAGCTGCCCGCCTTCGTGGGAGCACTCGACACAGTGGTCGTGCTGGGCGAGCGAGGCTCCTGTGACTGGGCCTCGCAGGCGCTGCTCACCGCCGCGCGGCGCGGTGCGCAGACCGTGTACTTGGGCCCTGCGCGCGGCCCGCTGGCCGAGGACGCTCGAGACGCAGAGGGCACGCTTATCATCGAGGCCCTGCCCACGGCCGAAGGAACCTCGCCCGCGCGCTATATCGCGGGACTGGAGGCTATCTTCCATGCCTTCCATCAGCCGGCGACGGTGACCACGGAGTACCTCGTGGGGCTGGCGGACGAGCTCGACCAGGAACTGGAGATGCTCTCCCCGGAGCGTGACGCGGCGGTCAACCCTGCGCGTGCGCTGCGCAACGCCGTGGAAGGAACGCACGTTATCCACACTGGCGGTGCCGTGGCGCAGGTCGCCGCGGCGCTGTGGGCAGCAGGCGGATTGGGCGGCACCTACGTCGAGCCGGAGCTGGTCCCGTCGGTGCTCGAGCGCCGCGCCGCGGAGAGCACGGGACAGGGCGCGGATCGCGCCGACCCGTTCTACGATCCCTTCCTTGACGGTCCGCCAATGGTACTGTCAAAGGTGCTTATCTGGGATGGCGCACCCGAGAGCCCGCAGGGCTTGGCGGGTGCCCCGAGTCAGGATTATCCTATGGCGTCGGTTGAAGAACCGGATTCCGCTGAATATTCCGGTTCCAGCGCATCAACGACGCCGCCCACGTATATCGCAGTCACGGCTTCTACGGCCGCAGCACATCCCTTGCAGTTGCTTGTGCGCGCCCTAGCCGCGACAGCTTTTCATGCCTCCGAGCACTAGCTCGGATTGAGAGGAGACTTCATGGACAAGATTGTCCCTGCCGCACGCCGCTATTCCTGGGGCTCACGGACGCTCATCCCCGAGCTCGTGGGCTCTGAGCCTTCGGGCCAGCCCCTCGCCGAGCTGTGGTACGGCGCCCACCCTGGGGATCCCTCGACGATCGCGGAGACGGGCGCGCGCCTTGACGAGGTCATCGACGCGGACCCGCGCAGTGTCGCACCGTGGGCCGGCGGCCTGCCGTTCCTCATGAAGATTTTGGCAGCAGACGACGTCTTGTCCTTGCAGGCGCACCCCTCACCGGAGCAGGCCGCGGAAGGCTTTGCCCGTGAGAATGCGTTGGGCATCGCGCTCGATGACGCGAAGCGCAACTACAAGGACGGCTCCCACAAGCCGGAGATCATCATTGCGCTCAGCCCCTTCTACGCCATGGCGGGCTTCCGCCCGCTGGCGCGCACGCGCGAGCTCTTCGCTGCTCTCGAGTGCCTGGAGCTCGACCGCTACCAGTCCATGCTTTCGCCGGAGGAGACCCCGGACGCGGAGGAAGGTAACCTGCGTGCGCTGTTTACGACGTGGATTACCATTCCCTCTGCCGCACGCCGCGAGCTCATCGACGCCATCGTCGCTGCGGCCCCGCGCGTGCCGGAAGGCTGGATGTCGCGCGTCATGGATACGGTCCTCCACATCAACGAGCAGTACCCGGGCGATATCGGCGTGCTGGGCGCGCTGTTGCTCAACCACATCGAGCTCGCGCCGGGCGAGGCTGTCTATCTCGACGCAGGCCAGCTCCACGCCTACGTCCACGGCCTCGGCGTGGAGGTCATGGCGAACTCGGATAACGTGCTGCGTGGCGGTTTGACGCCCAAGTACGTCGATGTGCCCGAGCTCGTCAAGGTCCTCAAATTCGCCGCGCTCGAGGAGCCGCGTGTGCACCCGCAACAGCTGGGCGATGGCCTTTCTGTGGCCGCCACGGTGGCCGAGGAATACATCACCCCGGCCGACGAGTTCACCGTCGACCGCTACGAGTTGCCGGCTGGTGCCACGGGCACGCTCAACCCCACCGGCCCGGCCATCGCGCTGTGCACGCACGGCACCGTGACGCTGGGTGAGACCTCTCTGGCTCCGGGCGAGGCCGCTTGGCTGCCCGTTACGGACGGTCCCGTCACGGTCACCGTTGACTCCGCTGCCGCCGCCCCGGCACAGCTCTTCGTCGCGCGCGCCTAGTTCGCGCCTCGTTCCGGTCGCGTACGGCGCCGCACACGCCCATGGCCCCGCTGCCTTTCCTTCGTTGACAACGAAGGAGACAGCGGGGCCGAATGCGTTCTTGGTGCGCGCTAGTTGGCCAGCTCCGTGGGCTCTTGCGGATCCGCCTGCGTGGTCGTGTGCACGCCGGTGGTCTCAGCGGTGGGGGAGTCAGCCGTGGGCTGTGGCGAGTCGGCGCTCGTGGGTTCGTTCGCCGGCGAGGTGTGGCCGTTCGTGGCGGTCGTCGGCGTGTCTTGCGTGCTTGTGGTCTCCGTGGGCTCGACCGGAGTGGTCTCGTCCGTCGAGGTAGCAGGCGTGTCCTCGTCACGCGTGGGGCCTTCTGCCGGCTTATCCGTGGGGATCTCAATGGTGGGCCGCGGCGTCGGCTGCTGTGACGTGGGCGCATGGGTGGGCGCCGGAGCCGGGTCATCAGACCTGGACGTGGAGTCGCGTGGGCTAGGCGCGGGGGCCGGCGCATTGGTGGGCAAGGTACCAATGGAAGTCGGCGCGCCCGGGTGCAGGTCGCCCGTCACCGCGGTGATGACAGTCGTGGGGGCCGCAGTCGCACCAGGCGCCATGGTGGCGGGAATCTGCGTCCGTGCCGAGGGGCCGCGGGTTGACGTGGGCAGGACGGTGCCGTCGCTGATATTGCCCGGGCGGTAATACGTGGTGGGGTTGGCATCCAGCTTCTTCGTGTTGAACACGGCGTTTGGTGCCAAGAAAGGGTCATCCGCCAGCGGTGCCACGTTGCGGCCAGACTTGCTGCTATCACCGGTTTCCGTGGCGTAGACGTGGTCGTGCACATCGTCACCCGCAGCTTGGGTGCTGCGTAGGTCTATGTCACCGGCGCCGACGGCCTCATTCATGGCAGGATCAGAGGAAGAGGACCCTGGGGTCCCGAGGCGCCACACAACTGCACCGATGCCGGCGGCAAGAAGCACACCGACAACGATGAAGATGAGCGCGCGGCGCGTATCGGCTTTCACCTGCGGTATTCCTCTCGTGACATGACTGTGGTAACAAGTTGGTAACGACAATACCATGGTCGCCGTCTGGCCTAGACCTTTGATAAAGGAGAGAATATGAGTACCTGGGATGAGCACATCCTCAGCTCTGACGTGAATACAGACTTCCTCGATGAGCTGGCCGACCTCGAAGATGAGGATATCGTGGAGGCCGTGCGTGACGCCGTTATGCTTGCTGCCAGCGGCGATGCCTCTGGTGACGAGGAAAGCAACGGCCTTGCTGCGGCGACGATCGCCGCCATTTGGGCCGGCGCGCCTTTTACGGCGGGGGAGATCATTACCGAATACCCGTTCATTCGTTCGCTCGCCGGTTCTGGCGACGAGGAACTACATGAAAAGGCTGCGGAGCTGCTGGAATCCGTTGAGGATGAGGTGGATCTCGAGCCCTTCACCGAGGCTTTGTCCTAGGGACCGCCGTGACACGGCGCGCGAGGGCGAATAGTCGCTCGGAGTGCGCCGGAGCGGGGATTACACCGCTGTATGCAGGGCAGAAGGCTGAACGCATGGGGGTGTCAACGTCTCTCGCGAGCTACCCCTCTGTGGCTCGAGGCTATCGCTGTACGCGGTGTCGTTGCGCCGTATAGTGCGGGGAGGATATCGCGCGCACGCTGAAAATGCCGCGCGCACGAATCCGCACGAAAGCTGTGCAGGAAAGCTGTGCAGGAAAGCTGTGCAGGACAACAGGGAAAGGAACGCCATGATTGTCGCCATCGAGGGAATCGACGGAGCGGGCAAGAACACTCTCGTCGGTCGCCTACGTGAGGCACTCGACGTGCCGGTGCGCGTCATCGCCTTCCCGCGCTACGAGGTGTCCATTCATGCGCAGCTCGCACGTGAGGCGCTCTATGGGCGCATGGGGGATATGACACAGTCGCCGTACGCCATGGCGACGCTTTTTGCGCTCGACCGCTGTGGCGCGCGCGACGACATCGCGCCGCGCGACGGGGAGCTGGTCATACTCGACCGCTACGTCGCGTCGAACGCTGCGTACTCCTCCGCGCGCCTGGGCGGCGCCGAAGGCAACCCTGAAGTCGTGCAGTGGGTCTACGATCTGGAGTTCGGCCGCTTGAAGCTTCCGCACCCGGACCTGCAGATCTTCTTGGACACGGACGTGGCTCTCGCAGCCGAGCGTGCCGCGGGTCGCGCCGCACAGGACGCGACGCGCGCTAAGGACGAATACGAAAAAGACGACGCGCTGCAGGCGCATACGGCCGCAGCCTACCGGCGCCTGGCCGCCGCAGAGTGGGGCGGGCCGTGGCTTGTGACCAGCGATGCCGACCGCGTCATCGAGGCCGTGCGCGCGCTTTTCGGCGCTGGCAGCGAGGACGCGATCTAGGCGGCCCTGAAAGTCCCAGCATGGGGAAGGCACGCGCGCCGCTCATCGCGCGGGGCGCTCCGATCCGACATACTGGGTAGGAAACGCTGCATGCCCTCAGTGTGCGACCACGCCGGTTGGCGGGAGGTCGCGTGCCACTGTGGGTGGGCAGTGCGGGATAGAGGCGCTGTGCAGGCAGCGCCACATTTGAGAAGGAGACGAGGTTTACTGTGGCCCCTAAGATTTTGGTCGTCGACGATGATCCGGCAATCTCGGAAATGCTCACTATCGTCCTGGAATCGGAGGGGCTTGAGCCCATTGCCGTGACCGACGGCGCGCAGGCCGTACCGGCCTTTGAGGAGCACCAGCCGGACCTCATTTTGCTCGACCTTATGCTCCCCGGCATGAATGGCGTGGATATCTGCCGCGCCATCCGCCGCACCTCCTCAGTGCCGATCGTCATGCTTACCGCGAAGACGGACACCGTCGACGTCGTGCTGGGCCTTGAGTCCGGCGCGGATGACTACATCACCAAGCCCTTCAAGCCGAAGGAGCTCGTCGCCCGTATCCGCGCCCGCCTGCGCCGCACGGAGTCGACCTCCCAGGAGCTCATCGAGGTCGGCGACCTCATCATCGACGTCCCGGAGCACACCGTCCGCCGCGTCGATGGGGAGGAAATCTCGCTTACGCCGCTCGAGTTCGATCTGCTCCTTGAGATGGCCCGCAAGCCCGGCCAGGTTCACACCCGCGAGGAACTGCTCGAGTCCGTGTGGGGCTACCGCCATGCTTCGGACACGCGCCTTGTCAACGTCCACGTCCAGCGCCTGCGCGCCAAGATCGAGCACGATCCGGAAGACCCGCAGATCGTCCTCACCGTGCGCGGCGTGGGCTATAAGACCGGCAAGGTCGGTGCCGGTGCAGCTGGGGAGTAAATCATTCTCACTCGCTTAAGCCGGATCAAGGACCGGTTCCTCGACTCGTGGCGCTCCTCCCTGCAGGTGCGCTTCATTGGCATGATTTTGGCCGCCTCCTCGGTGGTCATGCTCATTCTTGCCTACGCGCTCATTTCCGTCCTCACACAGCGGCTCATCGACCAGAAGCTGTCCGCGGCAGAGCAGGAAATCGATCGCGCCCGCATCACGGTCGAGCAGCAGATCAGCGCCACCGGAACCGGCAATTCCGTGCAGGTGCGCATCAATTCGGCGCGCGCGTCGCTCACCCAGCTTGGCTCGGATGGCGAGTCCCACGCGGCCTTCGAGCCCGTCATCGTTGTCCAGAACTCGGACGGCACGCAGACCACCTCGCCCGAGGGGTACCGCATCCCAGATAACTTGCGCAGCCTCGTCGCCCAGGACCAGATCGCGTATCAATTCACGAATATCGATCAGGCCAACGGTGGCAACTACAACGCGCTCGTCATGGGTACCCCGGCACACGCGGATATCCCCGGCACGCAGGTCTACATCGTGCTGTCCATGGAGTCCGAGGAATCCACGATGGCGCTCATGCGCGGCCTTCTGTCTGCCGCCGCCGTCGTGGTCGTCGTCCTCCTCGTCGGCATTGCCTGGCTGGCCACCCAGCAAGTCATCGCGCCGGTGCGCTCGGCCTCGCGCATTGCCCAGCGCCTTGCCGCCGGCCACCTGCGGGAGCGCATGGTCGTTGAGGGCGAGGATGAGATGGGCCGCCTTGCGTCGTCCTTCAACGACATGGCCGAGAAGCTGTCCAAACAAATTACGCAGCTTGAGGAGTACGGCAACCTGCAACGCCAGTTCACCTCGGACGTCTCGCACGAGCTGCGTACGCCGCTCACCACGGTGCGCATGGCCGCGGACCTCATTGCGGCGGACGCTGACTCGCTCGAGCCGCACACGCGCCGTGCGACGGAGCTTATGACCCGCGAGCTTGACCGCTTCGAGGCGCTGCTCGCGGACCTCCTGGAGATTTCCCGCCACGACGCTGGCGTCGCGGATCTGTCTAAGGCCCAGCTCGACGCCCGCAGCTGCGTCGACTCCGCCTGGCAGCAGACCTCGCATCTGGCCGAGGAACTCGGCGTCGAGGTGCGCTTCCACGTCCCAGACGACCCGGTCACGGTCGAGGGCGACTCGCGCCGCATCGAGCGCATCCTGCGCAACCTGCTCGCCAACGCCATCGACCACTCGGAGGGCAACCCCGTTGACGTCGATATCGCGGAGACCGAGGACGCCGTGGGCATCGCCGTCACGGACCACGGCGTGGGTCTCAAGGACGGCCAAGAAGAGCTCGTCTTCAATCGCTTCTGGCGTGCCGATGCCTCGCGCGTGCGCCACTCCGGCGGCACGGGCTTGGGCCTTGCCATCGCGCGCGAGGACGCCGTCCTCCATGGTGGCTCGCTCGATGCCACGGGCATCTTCGGCGTCGGCTCCCGCTTCCGCCTTATCCTGCCGCGTACCCCAAGCGCCGAGATTGACCATGATCCCATCGCCCTCGAGCTGCCGTCTGTGCAGGCCGAGCTTGCCGATGCCCCCTCCGACGGCTCGGCCGAGGGCTCCACGCTGCAGGCCACGGCGTCAGCCGCCTCAGCCAGCGCCGACCTCGACGACGAGGAGCCCGAGTCTCCCGGCCAGATGCGGAAGCCGGAAACGCTGGCGGAGAAGGCGACCCGATCCGAGGAGGAGAGCGAATGATAGTGTTCCCCAACCCGCGCCACCGCACGTCGCTTTACCGTCCGGCACGCACCGTGTTGGCAGTGGCTAGCGTCGTGGCCCTTGCTGGCTGCTCGACGCTGCCGTCGAATACCGCGCCGCAGGTGCTGCGTTCTTTTGCCCCTCAGCAAGAAGCCGTGCCCGTGGTTGGTCCGCAGCCGGACCAGGAGCCGGACCTGCTGCTTCGTGACTTCTATCGTGCCTCGGCCATCCCCAGTGGCGACTATGCCGCGGCACGCGCCTTCCTCACGGATGATGCCACGCAGTCCTGGGATCCCCGGGGCTCGGTGCTTCTCGTTGACGCCATCGACTTGAACTCCGCGTCTGCGGCAGCCGAAGCCGACACCGAGGAGCGCGCCTTCGCCGTGCGTGGCAACGTCATCGGGTCACTTGAGGACGGCGGCGCCTACCGCGCGGAAAATGGCGCCTATGAGGCGACGGTGAAGATGAAGATGGTGGATGGGCAATGGCGTATCTCCGATCTCCCCGCCGGCGTCGTCATCGAACGCAACGAGCTGCGCAATCAGTACCAACCCGAAAGCCTTTACTTCTTCGACCGCGACCAGCGCTCGCTCATCTCGGACCGCCGTTGGGTATTCTCCGGCAGCGACGCCTTGGACTCGCAGCTCATCACGCTGCTCATGCAAGGCCCGTCTGCTACGCTCGCGCCCGCCGTGACCACGCTCACGGGCAACGACGCGGCCTTCGCCGGCATCGAGGACGGTGCTTACCGCTTTACTGGCCTGAGCGGTCTCGATGAAGAAGAGCGCGTGCACTTTGCCGCGGAGCTCGTGTGGACGCTGTCTAACGCGGGCGTCGCGGGCCCGTACAAGGTCATCGCCGATGGCGCCGCCCTCGTCCCGGGCATGGTCGAGATGACCACGGATGACTTTGCCGAGTACAACCCGCGCGCAGCGGCGACCGAGGCTAGCAACCTTTACGCCCTCAACGGCGGCAATATTTTGAGCGTTACCGGCACCATCGCCACTCCGGTGGGCGGCTTAATGGGGCGCAGCGGCCGACTCGAATCTGCGGAAATCTCGACGGAGGGCACCGTCGCGGCTGTCACGCAGCTCGGCGACGGTAAGTCGCAGCTGCTGATGGGCGATCTCGATGGCACGCCGCAGCGTTCCGTGGAAGCGGACACCATCTCGCGGCCGTCCTTCGAAAACAGCGGCGAGGCCGCCTGGGCCGTCGTCGACGGCAAACGTGTCTCGCGCTTCGTGCAGTCCTCCGCTACGGGCCGCATCGTCGAAACCGAAGTCGATACATCGGCGCTCGACGATATCGACGGCGAAATCTCCGTGTTGCGTCTGTCTACCTCAGGTGCGCGCGTCGCGCTCATCATCGGCGGCAAGATCTACACCGGCGTGACCGTGCGCGAGGACGGCGGCGCCCACCGCATTGCGAACGTCACGGAAATCGCCAGCGAGTTGCGCGGCATGGCCCTGTCCCTCGACTGGCAGCCGGATGGCTCCCTCGTCGTGGGCACCTCGAGCCCCGACACTCCGGTGTGGCGCGTCGAGCAGGACGGCTCCGCTGTGTCCACGTTGCCCAGCGGCAATATCACGGCGCCGGTCGTCTCCGTCGCCGCGACGCAGACGACCATCTTCGCCACGGATGCACACGCCACGCTGCAGGTCTCCGCGGAAGATTCCACCTCCGCCTTCTGGCGCGAGGTCCCCGGCCTCCAAGGCATGCGCTCGGCGCCCATTGTCGCGAAGTAGCGCTTCGTCGCGCTCGGGCACCCCGAAACCCTGGCTGCGGCTCCCATGCGTTCAGCGCGCGCATGGTGGGCTTTTGGCCTAGTCTTGCGGGCAGCAGAAGAATTCATGGGGTGAAGGATCATGGGGTGATGATTGGTGCTGGGGAATCTTCTTTCGGGGCTGGGGGAGTTGGTCATCCCGCGCTCGTGCGCGGGCTGCGGTGCGGCGGGCGATGTGTTGTGCGGACCGTGTCGGGAGAAGCTGCGCGCCACGCCGCGGCTTATCAGTCACCGTCCTCGTACCCTAGGTATGCCGGTCTTCGCGTTGGGGCCGTACGACCGCATGCGCCGGTCACTCATCGTGGCGATGAAGGAATACAACAATCAGACGGTGCGTGCCTACGTGGGTGCCGTGCTGGCGGCCGCTCTTCGGTACCTTCACGCACGAGGTGAGATTCCCCACGAGCTCGTGCTCGTTCCCGCGCCCACACGCGTGCGCTCTGCACGCCAGCGCGGCGGCGACCCGGTGCTCCATATGTGCGAGCATGCTGCGCGTACGCTCGCCGAGGCGCCGGGTGCCGGGCTACGCGTGCAGGTGCTGGCGTGCCTGCGTATTCGCTCCTCGGCCGCGGATCAGTCCCGTCTTGACGCGGATGCGCGCTGGGAGAATATGGCCCATGCCATCGAGCTGCGTCCGAGCAGCCGCGCGCAGCTGCGCGGGGCGCACGTCGTGCTGGTCGACGATGTCGTGACAACGGGTGCGACGTTGGCGGCATCGGCAAGCGCTGTGCGTGGCGCGGGGGCCCTCGTTCGGGCAGGGCTGACGCTGGCAGACGCCTGAAAGCACCGAATGGTGGCACCCGATAGGGGGATCCGTGAAAGCCATGTTATGACCACTGCTACAATGAGGGGTGTCACAAAGAGTTCCACCTAAATGGCCGAGTCACAGAACTTGGTGCAGGAATTCCGGTACTCATCCGGGACGTTTGCCGCAGGTGGAGGTCTCGTGGTTCATAGTTTGTCCCCATCTACTAGGGAGGAAGTCAATGACCAACCCACAGGTCGAGTCCAATGCACAGGTCACCATCACTGGTCGTAACGTCGAGGTTCCTGAGCACTTCGCAGAACGCGTGAAGAGCAAGCTGGCCAAGATTGAGCGCCTCGATCCCACGCTGACCTTCTTCCATGTGGAGCTGCAGCACGAGCCGAACCCACGTCGCGACGCCGAGGCAGAGCGCCTGCAGATCACCGCGACTGGCAAGGGCCACTTGGCTCGCGCCGAGGCTAAGGAGGACTCGTTCTACGCTGCGCTGGAGACCGCTTTGGCAAAGATGGAGCGCTCCCTGCGTAAGGTCAAGGTCCGCCGCGAGAAGGTCAAGTCCGGCCACCGCGCTCAGAAGGGCACCGGCGAGCTCGCAGCTGAGTTCGTTGCCGAGCAGGAAGCTGCCGCTAAGGCTGCACAGCAGGATCGCTACGTCGATCCGTACGCTGAGACCATTGAGGAGCAGCGTCCGGGCCAGATCGTTCGTACCAAGGTGCACGCCGCTGTTCCGATGAGCGTCGACGATGCCCTGTCCGAGATGGAGCTGGTTGGCCACGACTTCTACCTCTTCATCGACGAAGAGACCCAGCGTCCGTCCGTCGTCTACCGCCGCCACGCGTACGACTACGGCATCATCTCGCTGAGCGACGAGGTTGAGGCTGACAAGTAAGTCACCCTTCAATTCCTACCGCCCGTTTCCGGCACCACGCCGGGGCGGGCGGTAGTCTAGTTTTCGTTGTTTGCTGCGGCCCGTTCCGGTCGCCGCGATCCACGGCCCCGCGGCGTACCGTACCGCTCGCGCAGGGCCGGCACTCCATGCGCGTATAATCGCATGGAAGTTAACTATTTTTTGCCGCGACAAGAAGGACTTTTTACGTGTTTGGACTCTCCAAGCTGCTGCGCGCCGGTGAAGGACGCACCGTCAAGCGTCTCGACAAGATGGCACAGCAGGTCATGGACCTTGATGAGCAGTACTCCGCACTGACCGATGAAGAGCTCAAGGCAAAGACCGATGAGTTCAAGCAGAAGCTGGCGGACGGCGCGGAGCTCAACGATATCCTCCTCGACGCCTTCGCCACCGTGCGTGAGGCTGCCTGGCGCGTGCTCGACCAGAAGCATTACAAGGTGCAGATCATGGGCGGTGCCGCCCTGCACTTCGGCAACGTCGCCGAGATGCGCACCGGTGAGGGCAAGACCCTGACCTCGCTGCTGCCGGCTTACCTCAATGCACTTGAGGGTAAGGGTGTTCACATCGTCACGGTCAACGACTACCTGGCTAAGCGTGACGCGGAAATGATGGGCCGTGTCCACCGCTGGCTCGGTCTGTCCGTGGGTGTCATCCTCTCTGAGATGCGCCCGAATGAGCGCAAGGAAGCCTACGCTTGCGACATCACGTACGGTACGAACAACGAGCTGGGCTTCGACTACCTGCGCGACAACATGGTTCGCACGAAGAACGACATCGTTCAGCGCGGCCACAACTTCTGCATCGTCGATGAGGTGGACTCTATCCTGATCGATGAGGCGCGTACCCCGCTCATTATTTCTGGCCCGACGGATACGAACTCCCAGTTCTTTAACGTCTTCGCACAGCTTACGCCGCGTATGCGTGAAGGCATTCACTACGAGGTCGACCACAAGAAGCGCACCGTGGGTGTGCTCGAGGAAGGCGTCGAGTTCGTCGAGGATCAGCTCGGTATCGACAACCTCTACGCTCCGGAGCACTCGCAGCTCGTGTCCTACCTCAACAACGCGCTCAAGGCTAAGGAGCTCTTCGAGCGCGACAAGGACTACATCGTCCGCAACGGCGAGGTCCTCATTGTTGACTCCTTCACCGGCCGTGTCCTGGCTGGCCGTCGCTATAACGAGGGCATGCACCAGGCCATCGAGGCCAAGGAAGGCGTCGAGATTAAGAACGAGAACCAGACTCTCGCAACCGTCACGCTGCAGAACTACTTCCGTCTTTACGACAAGATCTCTGGCATGACCGGTACCGCTGAGACCGAGGCTGCCGAGCTGCATTCCACCTACGGTCTCGACGTTGTGCCGGTGCCGACCAACCGTCCGAACCAGCGTATTGACCACTCGGACCGCATCTACAAGACACAGGAAGCGAAGTTCGCAGCCGTCGTCGACGACATCGTCGAGCACGTCGAGGCCGGCCAGCCGGTCCTCGTCGGTACTACCTCCGTCGAGCGTTCCGAGTACCTGTCGCAACTGCTCAAGCGTCGCGGCATCGAGCACTCCGTTCTTAACGCAAAGCACCACGAAGAAGAAGGCAAGATCGTTGCCCGCGCTGGCCGCCCGGGCACCGTCACTGTCGCGACCAACATGGCCGGCCGCGGTACCGATATCGTGCTGGGTGGTAACCCGGAAGTTATCCTCGACGACAAGCTACGCGAGCGCGGACTTGACCCGTTCGAGGATGCAGAGCGCTACCAGGAAGCGTGGGACGCCGAGATCGAGGAAGAGAAGGCTCGTTCCAAGCGCCTCGGCGACGAGGTGCGTGAGGCCGGCGGTCTCTACGTCCTTGGCACGGAGCGTCACGAGTCCCGCCGTATCGACAATCAGCTGCGTGGTCGTTGTGGCCGCCAGGGCGACCCGGGCGAGACCCGTTTCTACCTGTCCATGCGCGACGAGCTCATGGTCCGCTTCGTGGGTCAGTCCATGGAGAACATGATGAACCGTCTTAACGTCCCAGACGACGTTCCGATTGAGGCAAAGATGGTCTCCAACTCCATCAAGGGCGCACAGGCGCAGGTGGAGAACCAGAACTTCGAAATGCGTAAGAACGTCCTCAAGTACGACGAAGTGCTCAACGAGCAGCGCAAGGTTGTCTACGGTGAGCGTTACCGCATTCTCGACGCGGGCGACATCAAGGACAATATCCGCAAGATGATCGACGAGACCATCTCCGCGTACGTTGCTGGTGCCACCGCCACCGGCTACGTCGAGGACTGGAACCTCGAAGAGCTGTGGAACGCCCTTGAGTCCCTCTACGGCCCCTCCATGGATTACCAGTCGCTCATCGACGGCACCGAGTACGGCTCCGCCGGCGAGCTCACTGCTGAGCAGCTGCGCCAGGCTCTCGTGGACGACGCAAACGCCCAGTACGACCAGCTCGAAGAGGCTATCACCGCCATCGGCGGCGAGTCGCAGATGCGCAACACCGAGCGCATGATCATCCTGCCGATCATCGACCAGAAGTGGCGCGAGCACCTCTACGAGATGGATTACCTCAAGGAGGGCATTGGACTGCGTGCCATGGCCCAGCGCGATCCGCTCGTTGAGTACCAGAAGGAAGGCGGCGACATGTTCAATGCCATGAACGACGCTGTCAAGGAAGAGACCGTCCGCCAGCTGTTTATGCTGCGCAAGCAGTTTGCACAGCAGCAGGCCCAGGCCGCCGCTGAGGGCGACGGTACCGTTCAGGCCTAAGGCGCATAGCTGGCGAGCGCCGCCAGTCACCCACAACACCCCGCACGGAGTTCCAAGAACATCCGTGCGGGGTGCTTCTTTACGCGCAGCACGCACGCCGATCCAGCGCACACACCCCAGGCCGTGTGGTCTGGGGTTTGGTGAGGGGCTTAATAATAAAAGGGGCTGAGGCCCTAGAACAGTTATGTCCATGAGGTTTTGGACTCCAAGTTCAAAACCTCATGGACATAACATCGCTGAGCTAGACTGCGGGCGCGCACGGCGGCATCGGCAGCTTAAATGAGCCGGAACGATGTGAGGGCCTCACCGTCGTAGCGACCCGTAAACGCATGCCGATTGCCGCCCATCGAGGCCGAGCCGAAGTACTCGCCACTGGGCTGGCAGTGGAGCGAGAGTAGCTGGCAGCCGATGGCGCGCTGCGAGCGGCCGCGGGACCAGGCGCGGATGTGGAGCATCACGGCGGCGCTGAAGCGGTCATTGTTGAGATGCGTGAGTGGGCGAAGGCCAGCGGCAGCCTCGAGGACTATGTGAACCAATTCGAGGGTGCGCCGACGCGTCCGGTCCTCATCGGGAGGAGCCGCGCGGTTATAGTGCACGGGGTCGGGTGGCACGTAGACGCGCAGGTGTGTGAACCCGGGGATGGGGGCGTACATGTCGTTCTCCAGGGATATCCGGGGAGGAAATCGGTGGGAAAGGAAGAGACGAGTACATGCGTGATGGTTAACCGACATCATGCCATGAAACTGCCGTCCACGCAGTAGCTGTATATTTGCTGGCTGTTTCCTGTAAGGGGTGGCGGCGCGCAGGGGATTTGTCCGTTATACTGCGTGTAGTCAAGTGCTCCGAATGCGGCGAGCCAGGTCCGTGCCACGGTATGGGCTGGTCGCGGCGGCGTGTAGCACCGTTTAGATCTCTTGGGAGGAATACTCACAACTATGCGCGGACTCATCGTTGATTTCGTGGGCGTCCTAGACGGCGCTGAGGAAGAAGTAAAGCGCTGGCGCACCCTGCTCGCCGCTGCTAAGTCGAACGGTGTTGCCACCGCCATCTTGTCCAACGACCCGGGTGGAGCCGGTGCCGAGCACATCCGCGAGTGGGAATACCGCGGCTTCGTGGATGCCGTTGTTCTCTCCGGCGAGGTCGGCGCAGATAAGCCGGAGCGCGGTGCGTTCCAGGCTGCGGCGGACGCCATCGCTCTTCCGCTCAACGACTGCGTCATGGTGGACGACTCCATCCTCAACGTCCGCGCCGCCGTGGACTTCGGCATGGTGGGCATGCTCTACACGGTTTTTGACCGCACCTCGGTGGAAATCCAGGCCGTCTTCGACATTGAGGGCGAATTCTAGTGGCAGCGAAGACCGAGCGCGTCTACGTTCCTGCGACGTTTGGAATGCTTACGGAGCTCAAAGAGAATGGCAAGCTCGCCGCGCGCAGCGGCTGGGGCTTCGCCGTGACGCCGGCGCTCCAGGAGTTCTACACGGAGGGCGACGAGGAAGAGATCGCCTACTCCGCGTACCAGGAAGCGGCGATGAGCTCGCTGCGCCTGCTGGCCATCGGTGATGAGACGGACTTCCCGCACCGCCGCGTGGTCATCTCCCTCGACGTTCCCGTCGAGTGTGTGCACCCGCAGCCGGACATGGGCGAGGCCGTGGTCAAGCTCGAGCCCGCGATTTTTACCCCGGAGCAGCTCGCCGCGATCCACGTCGATATTGAGGAGTCCGAAGAAGCAACGAAGAAAGCCGTGGAGCTTATCGATGCCGCCGATCTCGGCGACGAGGATGCCGAGCTCGCCGTTGGTGATGCCCTGGACAACTTCATGGCGTTCTACGACCCGTCGGAGCTGCCTTTCCTCGTGGAACTGCTCTAATCGAGTCGCGCTGACGCGAAGATTTATTTACCTCGCGGACCTGCACCTGCAGGTCCGCGTTCTTGATCTGGTGTGATGCGGGGGATAGTCTGGCTCCAGATTTCATTCCCTCGTGGGTCATTTTTATCTCCGGAAGGTTAGATATCATGCGTTCCTCTTTGCGTTTGTCCACCGCCCTCGTTGCTGCGGCGAGCTGCTCTCTGCTGGCCGTTGCTCCGGCCTTGGCCGAGGACGTCACTACCGAATCAGAGACCACGGCGACGGCTCCCGCCACTACCGGTGGCGACTCAACCGAGGCTGGGGGCGACGAATCCCAAGACTCCGAGAACTCGAAGAACAGAGAGGACTCCCAGAGCGAAGGCTCGCAGGATGAGGGTTCTGAGGATGATGACTCCGACGGCGCGGATGATTCCAAGGACAACGGTGGCTCCTCTGAGGGAGATATGACTGAGGATAAGAACACGACGCCGTGGCTGCGTATCCTCGACGCGTCCTCGAAGTCGAAGGCTGCGCCGATCCTCGGCGTTATCCTGGCTGTTGTAAGCCTGCTCCTTGCGGCATACAACACGTTCGGCTCAAAAATTCCGGCGCTGCAGAACCTCATCAAGGGCATCAAGTTCTAGCCGTCTGTTCTCGTTCGTTGTGTGCCCCGCACACAGTGGCACCGTGGCCCCAACAGATGTGGGGAGTCCCCGCGGAGGGAGAGGGGTCCTTGATAGGGTGAAAGTGACTACCGCCCGAAAGGAAACCTCTCATGTATCGCTCTCGCATTGTTGCGTCTCTCGCTTCCGTCGCTGTGGCCGCGACTTTGTTCGTCGCCCCGGCCACCGCACTGGACACCTCCGTGTCCCAGAAGACGTGTAAGTTCAACCTCAACTTCTCCGAACAGGAGGAGTGGGACGCTGCGGTCGAGCAGAAGAATAACGTCAACGAGGAATCGGTCATGCCGTTCTCCGTCGACATCAAGGATGCGAAGAAGACGAAGTCGAGCTTTGACGAAAAGCTCAACGGCGCTCAGGGCCTTGTGTACCTCATGCAGGACCAGCAGGATGCTTTGGATGCGCAGACTGTCGCTGAGGATGACATTCCGCTCTACAAGGGCAACGTTGCCGTCATCAAGCAGATCCAGAAGCACGAGAAGGCGTACAAGAATGCCCTCGACGCCTGCGCGAACGGCAAACCGTACGATTCGTCCAAAGATGACAGCGTCGAGACCAAGCCGGACACCGGCAACTCCAAGGACGCAGCCAACACCTCGTCCCAGATGCCGGATGAGTTGCTCTACACCTTGTTGGGGCTCTTGGGCACGGCGGCATTCACTGGCGTTGCGTACGTTGTCTCGCACGGTGGAATCAACCTGGGCAACGTGAAGCTTCCCTTCTAAGAACCGGCTCTCGCTGAACGCATACGGACCGATTGGCTTAGCACGAGTCACTCGGTCCGTTCTTGCTTTCGCGGCAGGGAGGCTGCCGCCTGGCTACATCTCCCACTCGACGTTGGTGCGCAGCGCGGCGAGCAGTTTGCGTACGGCGTCGCGGCGGCGGGCCGTGGCGGTTTCGGGCGGGACGAGCTCCGGATCGTCGAGTCCGCATTCGGGGTCTGCTGGGGGACCGGCGTGCGTGCAACCACGCGGGCACTGCTCGGTCGCGGCGGCGAGATCCTCGAAGACGTTGATAACGGTATCCGCGTCGACGTGGGCCAGGCCGAAGGAGCGAATGCCCGGGGTATCGATGATCCAGCCGGAAGGCCCAGGCGCGCCGGGCAGACGCAGCGCGACAGACTGCGTGGAGGTGTGGCGGCCTTTGCCCACTGCGGAAACCTCGCCGGTCTCGCGGTTGGCGTCGGGAACGATGCGATTGACGAGCGTGGACTTGCCCACGCCAGAATGTCCGATGAGGGCGGTGATGTGGTTATCGATGGCGGATTCGACCGCCTCGAGGCCGTCCTCGACGCCGGCGTAGACGACGGGCACGTTAAGGTCCGCGAATTCCTCTGCGAACGGGGTGGGGTCTGTGAGGTCGGTCTTCGTGAGGCAGAGAATGGGCGAGACGTTGCCCACGAAGGCCGCGATGAGGGCGCGCTCGACGAAACCGGAGCGCGGCGGCGGGTCGGCCACGGCGGTGACGATGAGCATCTGGTCCGCGTTCGCGACGACGATGCGCTCATACGGGTCTGTGTCGTCCGCCGTGCGGCGCAGGACCGAGGTGCGCTCCGCGAGCTTTACGATGCGCGCGAGGGTGTCCTTGCGGCCCGTCGTGTCGCCCACGACGCCGACGCGGTCGCCGACCTCGACGGGCGTGCGACCGAGCTCGCGAGCGCGCATGGAGACCACCACGGGGCCGTCATCGAGGGCCACGCCCCAGCGGCCGCGATCCTTGGTGATGACCATGCCGAACTTCGCGTCCTTGTGCTTGGGGCGATCTTTCGTGCGTGGGCGCGATCCCTTGCCCGGGCGGATGTGGACGTCGGACTCGTCGTAGTCGCGGGCGGAGCGTCCGCGGGCGTTTCTACCCATGGAGCATGTCCTCCCACATGTGCTCGAATCCCGGCAGCGTCTTTGAGGTCGTCGCGATGTTGTCCACCTCGACGCCCGGCACGTGCAGCCCGAGGATCGCGCCTGCCGTCGCCATGCGGTGGTCCGCGTAGGAATGCCATTCACCGCCGTGCAGTGGCGCCGGTTCGATGGCGAGACCATCGGACAGCTCGGTCACGCGGCCGCCCAGGTTGTTGATTTCCGTCGCGAGAGCCTTGAGACGGTCCGTCTCGTGGCCGCGCAGGTGCGCGATGCCCGTGAGCCGCGACGGCGTGTTCGCGAGCGCGCATAGCGCCGCGACAGTGGGCGTGAGCTCGCCGATGTCGCCCATATCGCGCTCGATGCCGCGCAGACGCCCGCCCGCGGGGCCCGTGACAGCGAGTACGCCGTCAGACAACGCGACGTCGGCGCCCATCTCGGCGAGGATGCCGCGGAAGGCGTCGCCTGGCTGCGTCGTCGCGGACGGCCAGCCGGGGATGCGCACCGTGCCGCCGGCGACGGCCGCCGCGGCGAGGAACGGAGTGGCGTTGGAAAGATCCGGTTCGATCTCCCACGTGCGCGCGGCGATGGGGCCGGGGTGAACGGTCCAGGATGGACGCGGTTCGTCAGCGTGTTCCTCGACGGTGATGCCTGCCTCGCGGAGCATGGCGCACGTCATCTCAATGTGGGGCAGCGACGGTAGCGTGCCGCCCTCGTGGACGACCGTGATGCCTTGCGCATAGCGCGGCGCGGAGAGCAGCAGGCCGGAGACGAACTGCGAGGAGCCCGAGGCGTCCACAGTGACGGTGCCGCCTTCCGGAATGCCGTGCGAGGTTACCGTAAATGGCAGCGCGTCGCCCTCGACCTCGACGCCGAGGTCGCGCAGCGCCTGGAGAATGGTGCCCATGGGGCGCAGACGCGCTTGGGGATCACCGTCGACGGTGACGGGGGCACTGGCAAGCGCGGCCTGCGGCGGCAGGAAGCGCATGACCGTGCCGGCCAGGCCGCAGTCGATGGTGGCACCGTGGAGCGGGCCTGGGGTGAGGCGCACCTCGGGGACGCCGTCGGCGCCGGTGGCCTGCTCGACGCCCACGCCCATGGCGCGCAACGCCGCGGACATGAGGTCCGTGTCGCGCGAGACGAGCGGGGCGCGCAGGACCGAGGGGCCGTCTGCGAGCGCCGCGAGGATGAACGCGCGGTTCGTGATGGACTTCGAACCCGGCACGCGCACGGTGGCATCGAGCGGGCTGGGGGCGACTGGGGCTGTCCATAAATCTGGCATGCAGTCCATAATAGAGGGCATGTGCGGACGCTTTGTCTTATTCCAACCCGAGTCCCTTCTCGACGCCGTGGGGCAGTGGCCCGGCGTGAGCGAAGTCCACGCGCCGCAGAGCCTGCCGCCGGCGCGCTACAACATTGCGCCCACGCAGACCATCCCCATCATTCGCGTGAAGGAGACGCTCGCCGCCATCGAGCCTGCACGCTGGGGCTTGCTGCCGCACTGGAAGAAGGATGAGCAGGGCCCGCCGCTGTTCAACGCGCGGGCGGAGACCGTGGCGACCAAGCCGTCTTTCCGCGACGCGTACAAGAAGAACCGCTGCATCATCCCGCTCGACGGCTACTACGAGTGGCACACGGGCGAAGACGGAAAGAAGCAGCCGTATTACGTCACCGCACCCGAAGGTCAGCTGTGGGCGGCCGGACTCTGGGCCACCGGTCTGGATAAGCTGTCGGCGACGATGGTGACGACGGCGGCGACGGAGGAGATGGAGTGGCTCCACGGCCGCCTGCCCAAGTTCCTCCTGCCCGAGGAGATTCGCCCGTGGCTCGAGGGCGATACGAGCGAGGACTTGCTCCAGCCCAGCGGGCTACGCGGATTCCACACACGTCCGGCGGACCCGGCGGTGGGCAATGTACGCAATGACTACGCGGAGCTCATCGAGGGGCCCGCGGAGAAGAAATTGTTCTAGCGGCGGCGCTGGCGCGCCGCCGGATTCCAAGAGCGCTATTCGGCCTCGAGGTCGACGAACTGCAGGTCGAGGACTTTCGGCAGGTCTTCGGCGTTCATCTCGATGTCCAGTCCCCGCTTGCCGCCAGAGAAGAAGACCGTGTCGAAGAGCAGCGCCGTCTCATCCATGGCCGTGGGCAGCACATGCTTCTGGCCGAGCGGGGAGATGCCGCCGGGGATATACCCAGAGGATTTGGAGGCATCGGCAGGCTGGGCCATGGTGGCCTTGGAGACGCCGAAGGCGGCTGCGGCCTTTTTGAGGGAGAGCTGGTGGCTCACCGGCAGCACGCATACGGCGAGCTCGCGCTTGGGGCCTTTGCCCGCGGTGAGGTCGATGACGAGGGTTTTGAAGATGCGGTCGGGGTCGATGCCCAGCGCTTCGGCCGCGGTATCACCGAAATGATCGGTGCCGCCCTCAAACGTCGAAACGGAGTGCGCGACGCCCGCGTCTTCGAGGATTTTCAGTGCCGGGGTAGCCGCATGCGGCTTCTTTTTAGCCATAACAGTAGGGTAGAGGTTTAACAGCGTAAGTAGAAAAAGGAGGACTGCTACTTCGTGGCTACACAAGAAAAGAGCCCGAGCTTCGAGGAACAGGCCATGCCGTTGCTCGACCAGCTCTATGGCGGCGCGCTGCGCATGACGCGCAACCCGCAGGACGCGGAGGATTTGGTCCAGGAGACCTATCTCAAGGCGTATAACTCCTTTGACTCGTACACGCGGGGCACCAACCTCAAGGCGTGGATGTACCGCATTATGACGAATACGTACATCAACTCCTACCGCAAGGCGAAGCGACGTCCGCACGAGTCCTCCGCGGATGAGCTCACGGATTCGCAGCTCTACACCACGTCTGGACACGACTCGTCTGGACTGGAATCCGCTGAGGTCGAGGCCCTGCGCGGCATGCCGGATGGTGCGATTTCGGATGCGATGAATGACCTTCCGGAGGACTACCGCATGGTGGTCTACTACGCGGATGTCGTGGGGTTGGCGTACAAGGAAATCGCGGAAGTGATGGGCACTCCGCTGGGAACTGTCATGTCGCGCCTCCATCGTGGAAGAAAATTACTGCGCGGCGCGTTGAAGGACGTAGCACGCGAACAAGGCATTGGATTGCACCACCCGGATATGGAGGATAAATAATGGAACACGCACAAGGACATAACTGCGGCGCGTGTACCTCCCCGGAGGTTCAGGCTCTCTTTTGTGAGCTCCTCGATGAGAACACGAGCCGGGCCCGCACCCTGGAAATCCGTGAGCACATCGCGCAGTGCCAGGAATGCTCTGAGCGCCTCGCGGCCGAGGAGATCGTGCGTGCCATGGTCCGCAAGTGTTGCGGCGGCGCCCAAGCCCCTGAGCAATTACGCCAGAAGATCACCATTGAGATCTCCCGCACGGAGGTCCGGTGGACTCAGTAACGTTCGCCGCACTCTCTGCGGCGTTGGCATTGCTTGCCGATGCCACCCGTGCCCCTGCCATGTCCTCCTACATGCGGGGGCGCTTCGCCTTCTTGGGCATTCCGCGCCCGGCGCTGCGCGCGGCCGCGAAGCCGGTATTCACAGAACTGCGCGCTCAATCTGGCGTGGACTGGGACTTCGTGGACGCCTGCTGGGACGCGGACGAGCGCGAGTATCAGTACGTCGCGTTGGATTACCTCGTGGCGGTCCGCGGGCGCTTGTCCGCTGCTGACGTGCCGCGTCTGCGCGCGTTGGCACAGTCCAAGGCCTGGTGGGATTCCATCGACGTGCTCGACAAAGTAGCGGGGGACATCGCGCTGCGTGATCCTTCCGTCAATGACGTGCTGCGGGCCTGGGCGCGCGATGAGGACTTCTGGCTGCGGCGCATTGCCATCGACCACCAGCGTGGCCGAAAGACGCACACGGACACCGAGCTGCTCGCTGAGATCATCGAAGCCAACTTCGGTTCGAGCGAGTTCTTCATCAATAAGGCGATTGGCTGGGCCTTGCGCGATTACTCGAAGACGAATCCCGACTGGGTGGGTGCTTTCGTCGACGCGCACCGCGCCGAGATGGCGCCGCTGTCCGTGCGTGAGGCGTCAAAGTATCTCTAGGTGTGAGGAGGAAATCGCCTCAGTCACATGGCTTGACATACAGCAAGGGCCCGACCAAAAGGTCGGGCCCTTGTTTTACATGCTGTGCTTATGCGCTAGGACGCTTGCCGTGGTTTGCACTCTTCTTACGGCGGTCCTTACGCTTACGACCACGCTTAGACATGGGCGGCCTCCTTGTTTAATTTGGTGAGCGGATAATTACTTACCCACAGACTTTAGTGTTTGGACCTGCCGGTGGGGAAATCGCGGCGGGTTAAGAGATTTTAGACGGTGACGCGAGCGCGGCCACGGCCGCGGTTACGGCGGCGCTTGAGAGCGCGGCGCTCCTCCTCAGACATGCCGCCCCAGACGCCGGCATCCTGGCCGGACTCGAGCGCCCACTTGAGGCACTGGGAAGCAACCGGGCAACGGTTGCAGACCAGCTTGGCCTTTGCGATTTGGGTAAGGGCAGGGCCGGAGTTACCGACCGGGAAGAACAGCTCGGGGTCTTCGTCGCGGCAAACAGCTTCGTGGCGCCAATCCATGATTGAAATCTCCTAACAAATTTTGACAGCGGTGTGATGAAGGTGCGAGACGCGGACGCGCCAACGAACCTCGGGTTGTAGTGGATAAGGTGCGAATGGCCGGTCTGCGAGCAGTGGGGCCTGCAAGCCGCGGAGAAATCCGAGGCCCAGGCCGCGTCGACGCCGCCATGGCAACATTCGCGGTGAAGACTAACTTCCTCTCGGAGGTTAATCTGCAGTTAAGGGGCGGTTAACCGTTCCCTGTTTTGCGGTACTTGAAGATAATCGCACGAAAACTCAGGCTTGGCTAGGGTCAGGGGGTAAATTGTGGTAAACGTCACTGGATTTACCCCCTAAGCATTTGTTGGCAAAAGCATATTTGGGCCGAATTAGGCTGACCTAAAATCGTGTGACCTTGGGTTTTTGTCGTGGTGGGGTGAGTGGGATGAGTGCTCTGAGGTCAAATCTGTCATTTAACCGTTGCCCCCGTTGCGTCCTAGGTTGAGGATGTGATGTGCGTTTGGGATAGGTAAACGGTGGCTTGCGTATGAATTACATTCGTTCCAGCTGGGCAAACTCGTGGACGCGTACACGAAACGAGGAAAGTGGAGACGCGTTCATACATGCGTGGGTGTGTCGGTGCGTGCGGGCGCAGGTGCGCAGGCGCGCGACCAGTGAGACAAGGACTGTTGGTCGGTGGGCGGCGCACGCCGTTGCGGTGGCTAAGATAGTCCGCGTGAATGAGAAGAAGCGTCCCGTCCCAAGCCCTGCCGCGCCGGAAAAAGAACGTGCGCCGCAACCTGTGCTCATCGGCGCCGGCATCGCCGTGGTGCAGGCCATCGCCGTGATCATCTTTGGCATTGTGCTCATCATCCGTGACGTCACGGGTGCGAAGAATGAGTCGATGGTCTCCGATGCCGCGGCCAGCGGCTGGGTCGGCACCGGAACGGCGATATTCTTGTTCATCGTATTCGGCTTCGTTATCTTCGGCGCCGTGGCCATGGTGAAGGGTAAGCGCTGGGGGCGCGGCGCGATTGTGCTCGTACAATTCATCCTCGCGGCGAGCTCGTTCCAGATGATGAGTGGCGGTGCCATTGCGCTGGGCGTGCTCGTGCTTCTCTCGGCCGCGGTGGCGCTGTGGTTGCTCATGCTCGTGCCTGCCTCGACGCAGTGGGCGGCTTCGCACTACTAAAGCGCGTCTCGCATTACTAGAGCGCTCCGAGGTCTCTATTGAGAGCTACGCGCTGAGCAGAATCCACAATTCCCCACCAGGATGAACTGCTCCCCATAATCCGGACTGAGAAATCAGAAACCAGATTGTGGGGAGTTTTCTGTATGTAGGAGAGTTAAGAGGCGGTGAGGACGACGGTCTGTGCGCCGCGGGACTCGACGATGGTGGTGCCGGCCATGGCGAGGTAGACAGGGCCGGAGTAGCCGCCGCGGTCGACGGGGATGGTGCGTTCGGTCTCGCCGGTGGCCCAATCGACGACGGCGATGCCCTTGTCGGTGGGCATGAGCATGCGCTCGCCCACGGCGACGGGCGTGCCGATGGCGTCCTCGAAGACGCGGTCGACCTTGAGCTCCGTTGGCGTAAACAGATACAGGCGAGTGCCGTCGAACCAGGTCATGTGGTGCGGAAGATCCGCAGTGGCCGGGGCGAAGGGCGTGGTGCCTTCAGTCACTGCGGGGGATTCGGCTACGGTGCGGGTGGCGGTTTCCGTGCCGGTTTTATCGAAGGAGCGCAGGGCGGGCGTGGGGCCAGGCACGTAGGCGGTGGCGGCTTCCTGGCCGATGGCGACGAGACGCGCGCCGTCCTCGGGTAGCTGCACGTTGGTGGTGACCTCCGGCTTGCGGGAGTCTTCCGGGGTGCCCTTCATCAGGCGCATCCAGGTGCCAGACTCGTTGGGGCAGGACTCGGTGAGTGCCACGTTTTCGGTGCGCGTGAGCGCGGAGCTGATCGTGCAGTCCGCGTTGGGCTGCATGTCGGGCTCTTGGGGTGCCTCCACGTCGCCGTATTCGACGGTGCGCACAAGATCCGAGCGCCAGAGGTCAATGCGATCTGTGGACACGGTGCCGATGCGGTCATTGGACGTCACGGAGACGACGTCTTCGGAGTTGATGGCGCTGCGCGTGTTGGCGTACTGACCGGTAGCGGCATCGATGGAGACAACGTCGCCGCAGCCCACACCGGTGCGGTAGGTGACGACGACCTTGTTCCAGGCGGTGCCGAGCGAGCAGATGTCGTCGTTCTTGCGCGAGTAGGACCACGCCTCAGAGCCATCCTGATTGGTGGCATGGACCGTGCGCGCGTCGTTGGTGATGACGAGCCCGGCGGTGACGAGCGGCTTGTGCTCGCCGGGGACACCGGCGTTATCGAGCGTGTAGGCTTCCGCGAGCTTATTGGGGGCCTCGGCGAGGACCTGGACCTCCACGTCGCCAGGGGTGTTTTCCGTGGTGAGCGCGGCGCTGCGGATATCAGACGTGAAATACGCGCCGCCCACCGCGAGAGCGCACACGGCCGTGATGACGCCGGTGGCGATCCAGTCCTTGCGGCTGGCGGACAGGATGGGGGTGCGGCTCATCGGCGGCGGCTCCTCGAGCTTCGAGAACGGGTAGTGCGGGTGCGCGTGCGTGAGCCGGAGCGGCGAGCGCAGTCGCGGGCGGAACCGCGGCCGCCGTCACGCTGAGAGCGGCTACGCGGTGCCCCGATAACCTTAGTGGCAGGGCCGACGGTCTCAGAAACGTCCTCGGGGATAGCGAGGGCCTCGGCGAGCTCGGGGGAGGTGCTAAACCACTGCGGCGGGGTAGGCAGACCCAGATCGAATTCGTCGTTGATGATCTGCCACTTGGGTAGCTCGTCGTAGCCCACGAGGGTCACGGCCGTGCCGGAGTGACCCGCGCGGCCGGTGCGGCCGATGCGGTGGATAAAGGTCATCGGGTCATCCGGGACCTGGTAGTTGAAGACGTGTGTGACGTCGTCGATGTCGATGCCGCGGGCGGCGACGTCCGTGGCGACGAGAATGTCGACCTCGCCGTCGCGGAAGGCCTGGAGGGAGCGCTCGCGGGCCTTCTGGTCGAGGTCGCCGTGGACGGCGCCGACGGTAAAGCCGCGCTGGGCGAGATCGTGGGAGACCTCCGCGGCGGTGCGCTTGGTGCGGGTGAAGATGATGGTCTTGCCGCGGCCCTCGGCCTGGAGGGCCTTGGCGAGGACGGCACCTTTGTCCATCTTGTGGGCCTGGAAGGTGACCTTCTTAATCTGCTCGTGCGTGAAGGATTCCTCGGCACCCTCGGCGCGGATGTGCACCGGCTTGGTGAGGAACGTGCGCGCAAGCGTCACAATGGGCCCGGGCATGGTCGCGGAGAAGAGCATGGTCTGGTGCGGATTGCCGTGGAGCGCCTCGAGCAGCTTTTCGATATCCGGCAGGAAGCCGAGATCGAGCATCTCATCTGCCTCGTCGAGCACCAAGATGGCCACGTGGTCGAGGTGTAGCGCCTTCTGAGAGTGCAGGTCGAGCAGGCGGCCCGGGGTGCCCACGACGACGTCGACTCCGGATTTGAGCAGTTCCTTCTGAGCCTCGTACGGGCGGCCGCCGTAGATGGTGGCGACGGTGATAGGCAGGTGCCGAGCGGCCTGTGTGAGGTCCTCGCCCACTTGGACGGCGAGCTCGCGCGTGGGCACGACGACGAGCGCCCGCGGAGTGCCGTCAAGTTCCTCGATGTCCGCGTCGTCGAAGACGCGGTCGAGGAGTGGGACGCCGAAACCCAACGTCTTGCCCATGCCGGTGCGGGCTTGACCGATGAGATCGTGTCCGCTGAGCGCGATCGGCAACGTGAGCTCCTGGATGGCAAACGTGTGCGTGATTCCGCGGCTGGCCAGGGCATCGACGATCTCTGCGGCGACACCGAGCTCCGCGAACGTGGGCGTGGTGGAGGCTTGAGGCTGCTTTTCAGACACACCTCGATAGTAGCGGGTGGGGCTATAGTGGGGCCATCAAACCTCATGATGAACATATAAGGAGAATTGGTATGGATATCCGCATTGGATTCGCTGACACCGCACGCGAGCTCGTGATTCGCTCCGAGGGTACGCAGGAAGAGCTGAGCCAGCAGATTAACGGTGCGCTCGCGGATAACTCCGTGCTGGAGCTCGCGGACGACAAGGGCCGCAAGTACATCATCCGCACCGATCGCGTCGTCTACGCGGAGATCGGCGTGACGAAGCCGACCACCGTCGGTTTTGCGGGCGCATAAGCCCGTCTAAAGTATGTGTTCATGACGAACACACACCGGCCGCAGGCACGTGAGGCGCGCGGTACCCATCCCATCGTGCGCTTCGCCCAGGACTACGGCTGGTGGCGCGTAGTGGCCATCCCCGTGATGGCCATTATTACTGTCTGGGTCCTCGTGGACGTGTTCCGTCCCGACGCGGAGCCCACGGCGTCCATCGCCGAGGGGACCTACGCGCCGGCGACTGAGGGGGCATCGGAAAGCCCAGCCGAGGGCCCAGACCCCGCGCACGCCGCGGCGGTCCAGCAGGCCAAGGACGAGCTGCCTGCCGGCGGCGCGTTTACGGAAACAGGGAAGAAGACCTACCACCAGGTAGGAACGCCGGGCCTGGAATTCGGCGAGGGCACGGAGCGCACGGTGCGCTACGCCATCGAGGTCGAAGACGGTATCGACTCTGCGCCTTACGGCGGGGATGACGCGTTTGCTGCGATGGTCGACGCCACCCTGTCTGACCCGCGCTCGTGGTCGAATGACAAGGCGTTCAAGTTCATCCACGTCGCCGCGGATGATAATCCGGACACGATCATCCGTCTCACCTCGCTCACCACGACCGCGGAGCTGTGCGGCGCGCAGCTGGAGACCGAGACCTCGTGCCACACGACGATCACGGGGCCGTCGACCGTCATTATCAACGAGGCTCGCTGGGTCCGCGGTGCCCTGCCTTACGAGGGCGACCTGGGCAATTACCGCCAGTACCTCATCAACCATGAGTTCGGCCACGCCATCGGATACGCGGCCCACCAGCCCTGCGGTGCGGATGGGGCACTCGCGCCGATCATGATGCAGCAGACCATCAGCCTGAAGAACTCGGATCTCTTCGCTAAGGAACCGGGTGAGGTCTACCCGGACAACCCGGATACCTGCCATCCCAACCCGTGGCCGTACCCCAATCCGTCCAACCTCGACGTCCACGCCCCCGCGTAAAACTTCAGTCTCAACTTCTAAGGATTCCCGCATGGCTCAGCCCGATGACCTCGTTCTCTATGCTTTCCGCGCGCCTGTGAAGGACGCCGCGCGCCCAGAGCACATGGGCTATGCCTGGGATAACGGCTGGCGCTACGGCGATGTTGTCTACTCACAGGCCGGGCCCTATGCTAGCTGGTCCGCGAAGGTCCGTGAGCGTCTCGCCGTGGCTGGCGCCCGCGTGGCCCGGCCTGTGCTCGCCACGAATGGCCGCCACACGGTGGGTGGCTGGAAGGCCACGAAATTCGTCGAGGGCCAGCTCGCGCGCCGCGTGGACGAGACCGCGCAGCTGGGACTGCGCGTCGAGGAGGCCCTCGCCACGGCGATGGTGCAGTTCAGCGGGCTCATTCTGCCGGCCCAGCGCGACGATGTTTTCGCGCGCGCCGAGCTCGCCGCGTGGGAGGAGACTGGTGAGGCCTACTCCGCCACCGAGGCCGAGCTTGCCGATGCCCCCGTGCTCGGCGTCGGCCACGCCGACCTGCTCGCCACGACCATCTTCGCTGGCGCCAATCCGCCCACCATCGTCGACATCGTGCCCACCGCGGCGCCGCGCCCGCGGGGCTATACGACGGCGCTCGTGTGCGTGGACGGGCTCATCAACGACGCGGTGGATCCGGGCATTTGCGATCGCTTCGCGTATATCGCGGGCTTCGACCATCTCCTCCTGCGTGCGGCGGCCTACCGTCGGCACGTTAATAACCTGCACCCCGCCGCGAGCGCGAACACGCGTGCGAAGATCTCGGAGGTGGAGGATCTTTTCGTGTCGCGGGTGAGTGGCACACTGGCTTAAGTTCAGATTGTCAGCCGCCACGCGGAGCGTCCGCAGGGCGGGAAAGGTGGGACCCGTATGAACGCGTATGACCCAACCGGCGCGGTGCGCACTGGCGTGCTGCTGCCGCCCTCGCCGGAGGTGCGGCTCATCCCCGCTGCCGTGGGATCCACGGCGGACCGCGAATGGGGCTTTGACCTGCCGGAGCGCGGCGCGTGGCGTGTGACGGGAGCCGCGGGCACGGGGGTGTCGAGCCTGCTCATCGATACCGTCATCGCGCGCATCGAGGCCGGTGCAGATCCGTCGGGCATCCTCGTCGTCGCACCCTCCAAGGAATCGGGCGCGCTGCTGCGCCGCGAGATCGCGCGCCGGCTCGAGGATTATGCGGCGGCGTCGACCATGGTCCGCTCCGTCCACTCGCTCGCCTTCGCACTGCTGCGCGGCGGCATGGACGATGAGCTGCGGCTTATCACCGGTGCGGAGCAGGACGCCGTCATCCGCGAGCTGCTCGCTGGCCACGTCGACGCGGGGGGCGTGGACTGGCCGGAGAGCGTGCGCCCGGCGCTCGGCATGGTGGGGTTTGCCCGTCAGCTGCGTGACTTCATGCTCCGCGCGCACGAGCGTGGGCTCTCGCCGGCGCGCCTGGAAGAACTGGGCACGCAGTGGCGGCGCCCCATGTGGGCGGCCGCTGGCCGGTTCATGCACGAATATGAAGAGGTCATGGCGCTCTCGGGCCGCAAGTCGCTTTCCGCCGCGGAGCTTGTCGCGATCGTCGCGGAGCAGCCGCAACTCACGGCGGAGCACCGCTGGCACACCGTCATCGTTGACGACGCGCAGCTGCTCGATCCCCTCTCCGGCGCCATGGTCACGGAGCTCGCGCGCTCGGCCGAGCTCGCCGTCGTGGGCGGCGACCCGGACCAGGCGGTCTTTGCCTTCCGTGGCGCGAATGAGGAATTCCTCGATGACTTTGCCACGGCGCTTCCCACCGTCCACGAGCTCGTGTTGGACGAGCCGCGCCGGCGTCCCGCGCCCGCGTGCATCGCGATCGCGGACTCGCGCGCGACGCAGCGCTACGTCGTCGCGGACGCCGTGCGCCGCCGCCACCTTGAAGACGGCGTGGCGTGGGGGGACATCGCCGTCATCGTGCGTGGCGGCGGAGAGATCGGCCAGGTACGCCGCACGCTGCTCGCCGCGGGCGTGCCCGTTCACATCAGCCCCACGGACGTCGTGCTCTCAGAGCAGCGCCTCGTCTCCGCGGTGCTGCAGGCTGTCCGGGCGCTCACGGATCCGCTCGACAACGTGGGACTCGAGGAACTCATCACCGGCCCTGTGGGTGGCGCGGATCCCGTGACGCTGCGCCGCCTCATTCGCGGCCTGCGCCGCTGGCGCCCCACGGTCCGCGGCATCGATTCGCTCCGCGAGGTCTTGGACGGCGAGCTGCCGGACTTCGGTGGTCTGCTCACCGGCCGCGAGCAGGCCATCCTCGAGCGCGTACGCGGCGTGCTCGACGCCGGACGCGCGGCACTGGACGGCAGCATCGAGGACGTGCTGTGGGCTGTATGGTCCGCGACGGGACTCTCGGACCGTCTCCAGGCCGCAGCGCTGCGCGGTGGTGCGACGGGTTCCCAGGCGGACCGCGACCTGGATGCCATGATGGCGCTCTTCGACGCGGCAGGCGACTACGCGGAGCGTTACCCGCACGCGCCACTCGAGTCCTTCCTCATCAGCATCGAGGAACAAGAGCTGCCCACCGGCGTGCGCGACCGCCGTTCCGCCACGCCACAGGCCGTGGAGGTCCTCTCCGCTCACGGCGCTGTGGGGCGCGAGTGGGATACCGTCGTGGTCATCGGCGCCCAGGAAGGAACGTGGCCGTCGCTGGGGGAGACCGGCTCCCTCTTCGGGCAGGAAGACCTCATCGACTACCTCGACGAGGGCATTGAGCCGGACGTCCCGGTGAGCCACCTCGCCGCGCGCCTGCAGGAGGAGCGTCGCCTCTTCCACGTCGCGACGTCGCGACACCGCGCGCGCCTGCTCATCGCCGCCATCGATGCTCCCGAGGGTGACGCGGTCTTCGAGCCCTCCCGCTTTATTGCGGAGTTCGCCGGTCAGGGACTCGACCTGCCCGGCCGCCTTGCGCGTCGGGAGGCGAACGAGCGCCTGCGCCGCACGGCCGTGGCGCGCGAGCTGGGGCTCAACGTGCCAGACGCGCCGGGCGCTGGAATGGCGGTCGGCGTGGATCTGCCGCGCCTCGTCCTCAAAGGTGGCGCGGGCGAGGAACCGGGCGAGCTCAATCCGCTCGTCACCTCTGTGCTGTCCGTGCCGTCCTTTGTTTCGCACCTGCGCCGGATCGTCTGTGACCCCGAGGCCGAAGAGACCCAGCGCGAGCAGGCCACCCGCCAGCTCGCGCGCTTGGCCCACGCTGGCGTGCCAGGTGCTGACCCGGCGCAGTGGTGGGGCGCCCGTGCGGTGGCATCGGAAGGCGAGCTGCGCATTCCGCCCACCGTCTCGCCCTCGCGCGTGGAATCTCTGCTGGCGTGTCCGCTCAACGCGGTGCTGGGCAACGTCGGCGAGGAGGAAGGCACGCCCATGGCGCTGCTGCGTGGTTCCATGGCGCACGCCTTCCTCGAGGCCCTCGGCCGCGGCGTTAACGCAGCGGAGGCCGCTGAGCTTACGCGCGGTGCGTTCGCGGAAATCCTCGATGTACCCGCGTGGAAGCGCGACTTTGAGCTCGCCCAGTTCGACCGGCTTCTCGAACGCACCCGCGCCTGGGTGGCGCAGACGCGCGGCGCCTTCGAACTCGTGGGCGTTGAGGTGCCCGTCCACGTCACCGTCGCCGAAGGCGTGACCATTCACGGCTATATCGACCGGTTGGAACGCGATCACGCGGACAACCCGGCGTATTACGTGGCGGATCTCAAGACCGGCAAGCACGCCGTGACGGGCCCCGAAGCCCAGGACCACGCGCAGCTGGCGACGTATCAGCTGGCCCTGGCCCACGGCACGCTCACGGAACGCAACGGCGAGGTCCGCGTGGCTGACGGCAAGGGACTCGAGCGTGGCGGCGGCGTGCTCTTCTACCCGGCGAGCGAGGCCAAGGACGTCACCGTGCGGGAGCAAGCCGCATGGGCGCCGGAGGAGCTGCAGGCCTTCGCGGATTACTTGCCGGGCCTCGTCCAGGAAATGCGCGGGCCACAGGTTACCGCGCGGATTAACCCCACGTGCGATAGCTGCCAGGTGCGCACCTTATGCCCGGTGCGCCCGGAAGGAAGGATGGTCACCGATGTCGACTAACTCCGAGATCCAGTTTGATCCCATCGAACTCGCGCGCGGCCTGGGCAAGAAGTTCCCGCCCACCGCGGAGCAGGCCAAGGTTATCGAGGGGCCGCTCGGCCCCAAGCTCGTCGTCGCCGGCGCGGGTGCGGGCAAGACGGAAACGATGGCCTCGCGCGTTATCTACCTCGTGGCCAACGGCCTGGTGCGCCCCGAACAGGTTCTGGGCCTCACGTTTACGCGCAAGGCGGCGCAGCAGCTCGAGCAGCGCATCCGCCGCCAGCTGCTCACGCTGCGTGGCTCAGGGCTCCTCGTGCCGGGCAGCCCGGCTTATGAGGCCGTGGAGAATGTGGCCGTGAATGTCTCCACGTACGACTCGTACGCGGGCGACCTTGTGCGCGAGTACGGCCTGCTCGTGCCGGTCGAGCCCACCGCGCGGATCATCACGGACGCGGAGCATTACGCGATTGCCCACGAAGTGGTCACCAACTGGGATGGGGAGCTCATCGCTCATGAGACGGTCTCCACGGTGGTCGCGACGCTGCTCGCGCTGTCCAACTCCATGGACTCGGCGCTGTCAAACCCTGCGGACATCGAGGAACACGAGCGCGCCTTCCGTCTGGAGCTCGCGAGCCTGGACAAGTCCCCGCGCTCGAAGAATGAGTACAGCCAGAACCTGGAGAAGTATCTTCACAAGCAGCGCCTGCGCGTGCAATACCTGCCGCTGCTGCGCCAGCTCAAGGAGCGTCAGGCCGAGCTGCGCGTGACCACCTTTAGCGAGCAGATGGCTGCCGCGGCCAAGCTCGCCACGGAGCACCCCGCGGTGGGCGCGCAGCAGCGTGCCCGCTACCGCGTGGTCCTCCTCGACGAGTACCAGGACACCTCGCATGCCCAGCGCGTGCTCCTGCGCGGCCTCTACGGCGGCGGCTATCACGAGGGCCTGTCGGTGACTGCCGTGGGCGACCCCATGCAGGCCATCTACGGCTGGCGTGGTGCCACGAGCGAGAACCTCGCCGCCTTCGTGGAGGACTTCCCGCAGGCGGATGGCTCGCCCGCGCCCAAGGACCAGCTCACCACGTCGTGGCGCAACCCCTCGCGGGTGCTTGATCTGGCCAATGACGTGGCGACCGGCGTCTTCGGCTCCGGCCCACGCCCGGTGGATCCGCTTTCCGCGCGCCCGGGCGCCGAGCCCGGCGAGATTCAGCTGGGCTACTTCGCGACGGAGGAAGAAGAGATCGCATTCGTCGCGGACCACCTGCGCACAAAGTACAAGGAAGCTGACGGCGGCGAGTTCCGCGCAGCCGTGCTTGTGCGTGCCAACGCGCATTCGGCCGCCATCGCGCAGGCGCTCGATGCGCGCGGCGTGCCCAACGAGATTGTGGGCTTGGGCGGACTTCTCTGGGAGCCGGAGATCCAGGACCTCGTGGCGCTGGCAACCATGCTTGTGCGACCGCAGGATACGGCGGCGGCGCTGCGCATCCTCGCCGGCCCTCTCGTGGGGCTGGGGCTGGAGGATCTATTGGCGCTCGAAGGCCGTGCGCGCAATCTCGCTGACCTGCAGTCCGAGCGCGTGCGCTGGTCCGCGGATTCGGACCCCGTGGAGCACCTGCGCGCGGAGCTCGCTGAACTCATCGAGGAGGGCCCCGACCAGGTGCCGGGCCTGGGCGACGCGGTGGCCGACCTCGCCGAGCGCGAGCGCTACACCCCGGCGGGCCTGGCTCGCATTGAGGAGCTCGCCGCGAAGCTGCGTCACCTGCGCACGTACTCGCTGGGCAAGACCTTGGGCGATATCTTCGCCGACATCGAGGCGCTTTTCAATATCCGTACTGAGGTCCTTGCGCGCGGCAAGGCGGGCGGCACGACGCACCTGGACAGCTTTGCAGACGTCGTCGCTGGTTACACGGGCGCGAGCCTTACCGGCCTGCTCGACTACCTGGCGCTTGCGCGCGAGCACGAAAAGGGCTTGAAGCCTGGCGAGGTCCCCGTGCGCCACGACCGTGTGCAGATCATGACCGCGCACAAGGCCAAGGGCCTCGAGTTCCAGCACGTGTGCGTCCTCCATGCGGATTCGACGACGTATAAAGCGCAGGCCTCGACGTTCCTTACCGTCATGGAGAAGGTCCCAGGCGACGATGATGTCATCGACGCCGGGGACGCGACGCACCGCGGCGAATTCGAAAAGGCATGCAAGGCCTTCATCGAGGCCGACCGTCAGGGCCAGGCCGAGGAGGCCGCGCGTTTGTTCTACGTCGCGATGACGCGCACGGAGGAGACGCTCACCATCACCGGTTCCGGTACCAACCGCGCGAGGGGCAAGGCGAAGAAGGGCCCGTACGAGTACCTTGAGAGACTCCACGCGGCGCACCCGGATCTCGTCGTGCACTGGGAGGTGCCGGTGGATCCGGTTGAGCCTGCCGTCGACGACAGCGTGGCTGAAGGACGTTTCCCCGCGCTCGCCCCGCGGGCGGAGGTTCTCGCTGGCGCCGAGCGCGTTGCCGCAGCCATGGACGCCGCTGCGGACGGGGAGCTTCCGCCAGCGCGTGCCGGTGAGCTCTATGAGCAATGGGAGTCCGAGGCTTCTGCGCTCATCGAGGAATACGCCGCGCTGCAGGAGCCCGTCGTGGAGGTCGAGGTCCCCACGGAGCTAACAGCCTCGGACCTCGTGGCGATTTCGAAGGACCAGCTCATGTTTGCGCGCCGCCAGCGTCGCCCCGTGCCGTTTAAGCCGAATGCGTATGCCAAGCGCGGCACGGCGTTCCACGCGTGGCTCGAGGACCGCTTTGGCGGCGGTGAGCTCATCGGTGAAGAGGAGCTGCCGGGCATCGGCGAGCCGGTGCCGGAAGAAACACTGGAGGAGCTCAAGGACGCGTTCCTCGAGTCTGCGTGGGCGGACCGGACGCCGAACTACGTGGAGCAGGCCTTTGAAATCACCGTGGGCCACGCCGTGGTGCGCGGGCGCATGGACGCCGTCTTTGCGCAGCCGGACGGCAGCTGGCTCATCGTGGACTGGAAGACCGGCCGGCGTCCCACCGGCCGGGACCTGCACGACGCGGAGATCCAGCTTGCGGTCTACGCCGAGGCGTGGCGTCGCCTCGCTCGCGATGGCAAGCCCGTCGCGGCGGCGTTCCACTACGTCGCGGACAACGACACGTTCCAGCCGGAGGACCTGCCGCAAGGGGCGGAGCTCGCCGCGCTGCTTGAGGTTCGGCGTCCGCAGCGTGGCCGTCGCGCGTAATGAGCCGTGTTGAATAAGGAGTGAGAAGGTTGGTGAATCGTTGCGGCGCGACTAGGGTAGGGTAGCTGGTTTACTGTCTCTTATAGGTTTTCTGTCTTCGTGCAAGGAAGGTGTCTCGGCGTGGCTAACGGAAGAACCCGGCGCATGGGCCGGCGTCTCTCGCGACGCATCAAGGCGCAGGTTGAGCTCAACCACCTTCCGGATCACGGCCTGCTTGACGTCATCACCGTTCCGCACGCGCATACTGACAGCCCGTGGAAGTTGCTGGCGCGACGTTTGTGGTGGGCGTTATTACTGCTCATCTTTGTCACGCTCGTGGTCTACTTCGACCGCGACGGCTACTCTGAAAACCTGTCCATGCTCGACGCGGCGTATTACTCGTCCGTTTCGCTCACCACAGTGGGTTACGGCGATATCGTCCCGGTCTCGGCCGGAGCGCGCCTGGTTAACCTCATCATCATCACCCCTGCCCGCCTTATCTTCCTTGTTTTATTGGTCGGTACCGCGTTGTCGGTACTGACGGAAAAGACCCGCAAGACCGTTGAAATCCAGCGCTGGAGGAAAAACTTGAAGAACCACACCGTCGTCATCGGCTATGGCACCAAGGGCGCCGGCGCGGTCGCCGCACTGCTGGCGGACGGCGTGCCATCCAACCAGATCGTGGTCATCGACAATAACCGTGCGGCACTCGCCAACGCGGAGCACCACGGCCTGGTCACCATCTACGGCTCGGGTACCAAGCAAGATGTGCTGAAGATCGCCGGCGTCGAGCACGCGGGCTCCATCGTCGTGACACCGTCCACGGACGATACCGCGGTGCTGTGCACGCTCTCCGTGCGCGAGCTTGCGCCGCGGGCCAATGTCGTGGCGTCTGTCCGTGAGTCGGAGAACCGCCACCTGCTGCTGCAGTCGGGCGCGAACAACGTGGTGACCTCTGCGGAGACCGCCGGCCGCCTCCTTGGCCTGGCCACCGTCACGCCAAACGTGGTGGAGATGATGGAGGACCTGCTCTCCCCGAACGAGGGCTTCTCCGTTGCCGAGCGTCCCGTCCGCGACTTCGAGGTGGGCTCCAACCCGCGCCACCTCGCCGATATCGTGCTCGCCGTCCTGCGTAATAACGAGGTCCACCGCGTCGACACTAACGATGCCGCCGCGCTCAAGCCCGGCGACCGCTTGCTCTACATCAAGCATGACCTGCCGAGCGTCAACGATCCGCTCACGGACGATGACGAAGACGACGAGGATGATGATTAAAACCCATGACTAGCCAGGGGGAAGGCATGTTTCTGCTCGTCACCGCGCGCGGCCTCGTGGTCGCCCAACCGGACGGTGAAGCCGTCTGGCTACCCGAGCTGCCGGCCCTGCCTGGTGGTGGCGCAGCCACCGTCGGCCCGGCCGTGAAGATTGTGCCTGGCTACCACGTCGTCGAGGTCACCGGGGAATTCCTCGAGGCCCACCCCGGTTACGAAACGCTGCGTCCGGTGGACTTCGCCCACGACCGCGTCGTCACTCGCGGCGTAGCGCTGTGGCGCAACCGCAAGCTCAATAACTTCCACCCGTCCACGGGCGAGGAGCTCACCTATACCTCCGGCAATATCGTGGGCCGCACGCCCGCGGGCCTTGAGGTCTTCCCGCGTCTCGATCCCGCCGTCATCGGCGTCGTTACCCACCGCGAGTATCTGCTTCTCGGTCGCAACGCGCAACGCAGCGGCTTCTTCTCTCTGCCTGCCGGCTACGTCGATGTGGGGGAAACCCTCGAGGAAGCCTTTATACGCGAGGTGCTCGAAGAAACGGGGCGGCGCGTGCACGACGTCCGGTATTGGGGCTCGCAGCCGTGGGCGGCATCGGGAAGCATCATGCTCGGCTTCTGGGGCCAGACGAATGACCTTGAGCCCGTCGCTGAGACCGACGGGGAGCTTACGGAGATCCGCTGGGTGACCCGCGCAGAGCTGCCGCGCGTCCCGCTTGCGGCGCCCGGTTCGATCGCACACAGAATGATCATGGAGTGGTACAACAGTGGCGCTTGATTTGTCTGTCCTCGACGAGGACCAGCTAAAAGCGGCCCTCGCGCCGCGTGGCCCGGTGTGCATCCTAGCTGGTGCGGGCACTGGTAAGACCCGCACGATTACCTATCGCATCGCGCACCTCTGCGACGAAGGTATGGTGAGCCCCCAGCGCGTGCTCGCCGTGACCTTTACCAATCGCGCGGCGGGCGAGATGCGCGACCGTCTGCGCCAGCTGGGGGTGGGCGGCGTGCAGGCGCGTACCTTCCACGCGGCGGCCATGCGCCAGCTCAAGTACTTCTGGCCGCAGATTGTGGGCGACCTGCCGTGGAAGCTGTTGAGTAACAAGTTCCCGATGGTCGCGCGTGCCGTGCGCTCGGCGGGGCTGGAGCCGTCCACGGAAATGATCCGCGACATCATTGGCGAGATTGACTGGGCGAAGTCCTTCCTCGTCTCGGCCGACGCGTACCCGGCTGCCGCCGCGAAGTACCAGCGCAAGACTCCCTCGGACCCGGCGAAGGTCGCGCAGGCCTATCGCCGCTACGAGGAGATGAAGACGCAGCCGGAAGGCATGCTCTTGGATTTCTCGGACGTGCTCATCCATACCGCGGGCGCGATTGAGAACTCGCAAGGTGTTGCCGAGCAGTTCCGCGAGCAGTACCGCACCTTCGTCGTGGACGAGTATCAGGACGTCACGCCGCTCCAACAGCGCGTGTTGAATGCTTGGCTGGGGGAGCGCGACGACCTCACCGTGGTCGGTGACGCCAACCAGACGATTTACTCGTTCACCGGCGCAACTCCGGGCTTCCTGCTCGACTTCTCGCGCACATATGAAAACGCCACGGTGGTCAAGCTCCAGCGCGACTACCGCTCGACGCCGCAGATCACGGATCTCGCGAATGAGGTCATCGCTAAGGCACATGGCCGCATTGCGGGCACGCGTCTCCAACTCACCGGTATGCGTCCGGCGGGTCCGGAGCCGCAGTACCACGCCTACGAGTCCGAGCCGGCCGAGGCCCGTGAGGTCACCGGCCAGATTCTTACCCTGCTCAACGAGGGGGTGAAGGCCTCGGAAATCGCGATTCTCTACCGCACCAATGCACAGTCCGTCGCCTTTGAAGAAGCGCTTGCGGATGCAGGCGTGGTCTACCAGGTTCGCGGTGGCGAGGGCTTCTTCGAGCGCTCCGAGGTCCGCGAGGCCGTGGGCGAGCTCATCCGCGCTACCCGCCGCACGGACCTGCCCAATGACCCCGTGGCAATCGCGCGCGCGGCCTTTGCTCCGCTGGGCCTATCCGCTGCGGAACCGGACGGCGCTCAGGCACGCGAGCGCTGGCAGTCCTTGCGCGCGCTCGTGGGACTTGTGGAGCAGATCGTCCACGACGCCCCGGGCATCGACTTGCCAGGCGTATGCGTGGAGCTTCAGCAGCGCCAGGCCAATAAGCAGCCGCCCACCGTCGAGGGTGTCACGCTGTCCTCCATCCACGCCGCCAAGGGCTTGGAGTGGGACGCCGTGTTCCTCGTCGGTCTGCAGGAAGGCTCCATGCCCATTCGCCACGCCATCCGCGCGGGCGACGAGCAAGTAGAAGAAGAGCGCCGCCTCTTCTACGTTGGCGTGACCCGTGCCCGCATTCACTTGCAGTGTTCCTGGTCCCTGGCGAAGAACCCGGATTCCGCGCCCACGCGCAATCGCACGCGCTTCCTCGACGGCATCGTGCCGGAGCTGGAAGAGTCCCGCGGCAACCGTCGGACTTCCCGCGCCAAGCGCTGCCGCGTATGCCGCCTTGCCTTGGACACCCCGCACGAGAAGGCCTTGGGCCGCCACGAGCACTGCGACGGTGGAATGAGTGAGGACGTCTTCTCTTCGTTGCGCGCCTGGCGCTCAGACCGAGCCCGCCAGGACAAGGTGCCGCCGTACATCATCTTCAGCGACGCGACGCTTATGAATATCGCCGAAGCCATGCCCTCTGATTTCCCGGGGCTGCTCAGCGTGTCCGGTGTGGGCGCGACGAAGCTGGATAACTACGGCGCCGAGGTGCTGCAGATCCTGTCGAACTTCCGCTAGCGCGCGTTGGCGCGCTTCCCGGGTTAGGATGAACGGCACAACGCTCAATGCACAACTCGGGGGAGATATGAAGATCGTTTCTGGTCTCACGTGCCATCAGCTGCGCACACACCTTGCTGCAGGCACAATCACCGCCATCACGCGTGGTTTTCACGTGTGGGGTACGCCGACGCCTGTAGAACTCTTGCACGAGTTGCAGCGCCGCCATCCGGGCCTTGTCGCTACTGGGACGAGCGCGGCGCATCTCTATCTCGGACAGGAGCTCGAATTCCCTTTGAGCGTTGCATACGGGCAGAAATTGGGGCCGTCAGCTTTCTACACAGTCAAACGACGCTCACAGCGCACCCATGTGATCGTGGGTGACTTACGCGTGCATCATCCGCTGCTGGCTTTTGACACTGATACTCCTCGAGACCTCGCACTCGCAGCGCTGGAGCACCACTATGCCCACGCGCGCGGCCGGCGCCTGCTCGAACGCCACCGCAGTGGCTTCGAGCGACTTCCGCGTCATACCCACGGGTTGCTCACGCAGGCTGCCTTGTTCACGGACTCTGGGGCTGAAGCTAAGGTCGCGCGTGCACTGAAGGCTCGGGGAATGCGAGTGGACACCAATTTCTTTATCGGTGATTATCTATGGGATATCGTTCTCCCCGACATGCAGGTAGCGGTCGAAATTAACGGTTTCGAGTTTCACTCCAAGCCCGACGCCGTCGTGCGCGCCCATTGGAAGAACAATGATGCTGTCCTTCGCGGTTGGACCACGTTGCGCTACACAGGCACGTGCGTCGCGCACCATCTTGGCGATGTCGTGGAACAAATCGCCACGGCGAAGTCTCCCAATCTAGCCGGCCGGCTTCACCGCATGGTGACGCGATGGCACCACTATTTCACCCGTCAGTACGACGACCCTTGGGGCGCTCGCATCGGTCCGACCGGCTAGCGGAGTATGAGATCTACGTCCAGCACATATAGAGGCGCTTTCGCCGGTGTGGCGAGGGGCTTATATGTGCTGGAGGGATTTTTGGGGGAAGCTGCCGTGCGAGCGACTGTGACGAACATCGCTCCGCATTGGTGGAATGCGCACGAGGGGTTAGGCTGTTGTACCGAAAGTAAATAAACCGATCGGTCTAAAATTTATAGCCGAGACGGTTCAATAATGTACAAAGCTGTTTAAAGGAACTCCTCATGAGTAACACCACCACTGCGAACGCGCAGCCGCAGGAGACCAAGCGCGGACTGCCGGGCTGGGCCACCGGCTTCGGCGCGCAGGTCATCGCGGGCCTTATCATCGGCCTCATTCTGGGCTTTATCGCATCCGGCATGGACGCCGGCCGCGCCGAGGACGACGCCAGTTGGCTGACGACGACGCTCACAGGCATCGGCTCGGCGTACGTCCAGCTGCTCAAGGTCATGGTCCCGCCGCTCATCTTTGCCGCGGTCGTTACCTCCGTGGCGAACCTGCGCAAGGTCACCAACGCGGCCTCGCTCGCCATTTCCACGCTCGTGTGGTTCGCCATCACGGCGTTCTTCTCCGTACTCGTCGGCATCCTGGTCGCCGTCGTTCTCAAGCCAGGTGTGGGCACCTCCGTCGATGCAGCTACCGCCGCCGACCCGTCGCACGTCGGCTCGTGGACCGCATTCCTGCAGTCCATGCTGCCCAGCAACCTCATCGGCTTGGGTGCATCCTTTAGCGATGGCGAGGTCTCCCTGAGCTTTGGCGCGCTGCAGCTGCTCGTTATCTCCCTGGCCATCGGCATCGCTGCTGTGAAGGCTGGCAAGGCCGCGGACCCGTTCTTGCGCTTTACCGAGTCCTTCCTCAAGGTCATCCAGGTCATCCTGTGGTGGATCATCCGCCTGGCGCCGATTGGCACCGCGGCTCTTATCGGCAAGGCCGTCGCGACCTACGGCTGGGACGCCCTTGGCTCCCTGGGCAAGTTCGTGCTCGCTATGTACATCGGCCTGGCACTCGTCCTCGGCGTCGTCTACCCGGCGGTGCTCAAGCTCAACGGCCTGTCCGTTTTTGGTTTCTACAAGCGCGTGTGGCCGGTCTTCTCGCTGGGCTTCGTGACCCGTTCCTCCATGGGGGTCATGCCCGTGACGGAGCACGTCACCGAGCGCGCCATGGGCGTGCCCAGCGAGTACGCTTCCTTCGCCATCCCGCTGGGTGCGACGACCAAGATGGACGGCTGCGCCTCCGTCTATCCGGCCGTCGCCTCCATCTTCGTGGCACAGTTCTACGGCATTGACCTGACGCTCACGCAGTACCTGCTCATCATCTTCGTCTCCGTCATTGGCTCGGCTGCTACGGCTGGCACGACGGGCGCGACCGTCATGCTCACCCTGACGCTGTCCACCCTGGGCCTGCCGCTCGCCGGCGTCGGCCTGCTGCTCGCCATCGAGCCCATCATCGACATGGGCCGCACCGCGGTCAACGTCACCGGCCAGTCGCTCGCCGCCACCATCGTGGCCAAGCGTGCCGGCATCTGGGACAAGGACACCTGGGACGCTGCCGAAGATGGCGTTGCGGGCATCCTCGACCCGGAGTCCGCAGAGGATGCAGAGGACGCGGCTCTCGTCCGTTCCTAATACATCGCGCACCGCCCCGGCCGCACAAGGCCGGGGTTTGTGCGTTTTAGGCTTCCGCCTGGAAGCACGCCGGGCAGCGCGCATGCGGCTCAAGGAACTGCTGGTGCGTGCGGCCAAAGACGTCAATCTCGCGTACCTCGCCGGGCATCCAGCGCACCGGTGTCGCGCCGGGCAGGCCTGGCCTTCCCACGAGGTGGCGCGCGGCGGCCACGATGTGCGCGACACCGGCCAGCGCCACGAGGGAGTCAAGCGAGTCTGTGGGATGCCGCTGGTCCGTCACCGTGACCCAGTGCGGGTCCGCGTCCGTGCGGTGCAGGCTAAAGCACAGCGGGCAAGGCCCCTTGCCGTGCGTGTGGAAGGGACCCAGCAACACGCGGGTATCGAAGGTCGTGACCGGCAGCCACGTGCTGGGCATCGAGCGGATAATCCGCGCGAGCATGGCCATGTGGCGGTCCTCGTCGATGCACAGGACGGGCACGTCCGGGTCGATGCGCTGCACGTAGTGTGCGGTGAGCTCGCCTAATCGTGGCCGACGCACGCGGAAGCCATCCGCGCGCAGCGCATCGCAGACCTGTAGAGCAAGCGGAGACATACCCAGCACGTAGATGGCGTCCGGCGGACGTAGCGGCTGCCACAGACCAAAGGACACGAGCTCGTCCACGAGGCTTGGAGCGCCGTCGCCCACGCCTGCCGCGCGCAGCTGATAAACGAAGCGCTCGCGCGAGACCGAACCATCGAGCTGGCGCAGCGCACGGGCCACGGCGGCGGCATCGGCGACTTCGATAAGCCCCGCGCGCGTCGCGTCGAAACCGAACTGGATGGCGCCGGGATCGCGCACAATAATGCGGACCCCGGGCGTGCGGCGATACAGAACCCCCATGACACTTCCCCCTAGCGTTTAAACAGTGCGACTGCGAGTCTAGCTGAGCCAGCGGTAGACTGCCCGCTATGGAAGAAAGCGCACGTCCGCCGGTCAAAGTCATTCGCTCCGCCCGGCGCCGCCGCACCATCGAGGCGCGGTTTAAAGGCCGCGTGCTGGAGGTCCGCATCCCCGCGCGCCTATCCAAGGCCGAGGAGGAGCGCGCCGTGGAGGACATGCTGGCGCGCGCCATGAAGAAGCGCAAGGTCGCCCCGCTTTCCGATGCCGCCCTTAGCGACCGCGCCGCACGTCTCAACGCCGAAATCCTCGAGGGCCACGCGCAGTGGACGTCTATCCGATGGGTGGGGAATATGACCACGCGCTGGGCGAGCTGCACAACGTCCACGGGCGCGATTCGTGTGAGCGATCGGCTTCAGCACGTGCCCGATTATGTGCTGGATGCGGTGCTCGTCCACGAACTCACGCATACCTTTGTGCCCAACCACAGCCGCGAGTTCTGGGAGTGGGCGGACCGCGCGCCGCGTGCCGAGCGTGCGAAAGGCTTTCTCGAGGCCTACCAACGCTTCGGGCCGGGCGGCGAGCGCTAGCTCAGCCATCCGGCCCGGGGCAGGGGAGAGGTACGACTACTCGTCGTCCTCGGGGTCCTTGTCCTTCTCTTCGGCGCCACCCTCACCGCGGAGCATCTCCTCGAGCTTCGCGAACTCGGCCTCGAAGTCATCTGCCGGGGCGTCATCGAGCAGCGTATCGATGAACTCGGCCGGGTTCTCGATGTTTTCTGCAGTCGGCAGGAAGTCCGGGTGGTCCCAGGCCGTATCGCGCTTGGTGGAGCCCACCGCGATGGTGGAGCGGCGCCACAGCTCGGCGGCCTTGGCAATCTGCGGGGCACCGATCTCGATGCCCACGACCTTGCTCAGCGCGTGCTCGGCCGAGCCGCCGGAGGCGATGCGGCGCGCCCACGCGGAATTCATGGTCGCCACGGACGGAATGCGCTCCGTGAGCGCCTCGGTGACGACGACGTCGACCCAGCCCTCGACGAGCGCGAGGAGGGTTTCCAGGCGCGTGGTGGCGGACGCGTTGCGCGAGGTGATGCGTGGCGTGAGGTCCATTCCCTGCAGCTTGGCCATCGCGTCCTGGATGGCCTGCGGGTCGCCGGACTCGAGGTTGAGCTCACGCGTGGCTTCCTCGATGTGCGAGGTGTCGATGACCAGGCCCACGGCGTATTCCTCCACGGCGGAGACGACACGCTCGACAAGCCACGGCACGTGGGTGAACAAGCGCTGGCGGGCGGCCTCGCGGGCCGCGATGTAGACGAGGATTTCCTGCGCCGGGACCGTGAGATCGCGCGAGATGGCCTCGATATTCTTCGGCAGTAGCGCCGTCACACCAGCCGGGGAGACCGGCAGGCCGAAGTCTGCGCCCGTGATGGCGGACTTGGCGAGCTCGGCCAGCGAGCCACCCAGCTGCATGCCGGTGTTCATGCCGGACATCTGGCGCATCATATTCGCCATCGGGCCCATCATCTCGCGGGCTTCCTCCGGCATGGATTCGAGCTGTGCCTCATTCATATGCTCCGCAACCGGCGTCACGAGACGCTGCCAGATGGGCATGGTGTTCTCGAGCCAGTCCTCCGAGCTCCATGCGGCGACGCGCCCTCCTGCGGTGGGCAGCGCGGTGGCATCGTCAAGCCAGAGCTCCGCCAAGCGCACGGCCTCCTCGACGGCGCGGACATCCGCGTCCGAGGGCTTGGCCGTGGTGCCGAGCTGCTGGCGCGCGATGCGCTGCGCCATCTCGAAGTTCACGGGGCCGGAATTCTCCGGGTTATTCATGGACGAGCCCATGCCGGAGAGCATCTGGCCGAACTGGTTGAGCATGTCGCCCAAGCCACCGGCGCCAGGGCCGCCGAATCCAAACGCACCAAACGGGTTGTCGCCGCGGCGGTTGTTGTCATCGTCGTCGTCGCCATTGTTGTTGGGGAAGGAAAAACCGAATCCATTGCTCATGCCTTCCCAATGTACCGGCCCAGGCGCGGCAGATGGGTCGCATGCAGTCTCGAAATACAACGCTTTGAGCGATCACGGGTAGGCTGTTCATTCGTGAATTCAGCATCGAAGCGCCGCCTGCGGACTGTGACCTGGGGAGCCATCCCTGTTCTCGTGCTCGCTGCGGCCGTGAGCCTCGACCACGTTCCCGGCACGGATATCTCGCTCACCGTGCCTTATGCTGCCGAGGGCCCCGGTCCCACCGTGGATACGCTCGGCGAGGTTGAGGGCGTCCAGGTCGTCGACGTCGAGTCGACGGAAGGCAAGACTGAGGTCGAGCAGCCCAAGGGCCAGCTCAATATGACGACGGTCTCGGTGCGCACCAACATGTCGCTCGCGCAGGTCATCGCGCGCTGGGCCTCGACGGATGACACCATCGTCCCCGTCGAGCAGATCATCCCGCAGGATATGACGCAGGAAGAAGTCACTGAGGCCAACGAGGCCCAGTTCACCCAGTCCGAGTCTGCCGCGACCGTCGCCGCGATGGACTACCTGGGCAAACCCGTGGAAATTGTCGTTGCCAAGGTTATGGATGACGCCGCGGCCGCAGGAGCCCTCGAAGCCGGCGATATCCTCACCTCCGTCGACGGGCAGGCCGTCTCCAAGCCGGAGGAAGCGCAGAAGCTCATCCAGGCCAAGGCGCCGGGCGACGAGGTAAAACTCGGCTTCAAGCGCGCGGCGGATGAGTCCGCGCAGCCGGATGACAAGGCCGACGCTGCCAAGGACGCCAAGGAGCAGACTGCGACCGTGACGCTCGGCGAGAACCCGAATGACAAGAAGAAGGCCCTGCTTGGCATCCTCATGTCCTCCCAGCCGGTCACCGACGTCGAGGTCACCTACAACCTGCAAGACATTGGCGGACCTTCGGCCGGCATGATGTTCTCGCTCGCCGTCATCGACAAGCTTTCGCCCGGCGACCTCACCGGCGGTCACTTCGTGGCGGGCACCGGCACCATCGCCGAGGATGGCACGGTGGGCCCCATCGGCGGCATCGTGCACAAGGTGCGCGCGGCGCGCGACGCGGGCGCGGAACTCTTCCTTGCGCCCAGCAGCAATTGCGCGGAAGCCATGAGCCGCGATACCGGCGACATGGTCATTGCGTCAGTGGACACCATCGCGGATTCCGTCGCAGCTATGGACGCCTTCGCCCACGGCGGCGAGGTAAAGACCTGCCAGCCTTAACCCGCCGACTTTCATGGCGCGGTCGGTTATTCTTCCGCGGCGTCGACGCCGTCGAGGAGGCCGAGCTCGCGGATCTTGTCCTTGGGATCCTGCTCGTCGGTGCTCGTCATCTGCTGCATGACGAGGCCCTCGTCATTGTCGACGACCGTGATGATGGCGGTGGAGCCGAACATCGTCCAACCCACGAGGCGCACGTCATCGTTGTAGAGCAGGCGCGAGGACTTGAGCTCCTCGAGCAGCTGCGTCGTCTGCGCGGCCTTGGTCTCGGATTTAGAGAACTGGAACTGGCCGACCTCGGGGCCTGAGCAGTTGTAGGAATCCTTGAGTCCCGCGCTGTCGCATTCCTCTAGCTCGTTGAAGAACGAGCGGGGCGCTAGCGTGCCAAAGATGTCCGCGACATCTTCCACGGAGTCCGCGCGCGAGGAGCGCGACGCCGAGGACGTCGTGGTGGCGCTGGAAGAAGACGGCTCTAAGGACTCAGATGCCGAAGACGTCGCGGAAGTCGACGCGGAGGTCGTCGCCGCGGGCGACGAGGTGCTCGACGCCGACGTGGAGGTCACAGTGGGGGACGCAGGAGCGGCGGGGGCGGGGGTCTCCGGCGGGGTGTCGGCGGTGTCATCGGAGCCGCAACCAACGAGGAGGGCAGGGATGAGCGCGACCGTGGCGAGACGGGCGAGCGAGTGGGCGGCGGAAACGTGGCGCACGAGAGCCTCCTGAGACGAGTTGTCCTGTGAGTGAAGTCTTCTATCAGTCTAGAGGACGCGGCTAGTAAAGCTCCTCGGGATCCTGCTCTAATCCGTAGCGCAGCGCCGCGATGACGCCGGGGGCGACCTGAGGACCGCCGCGCAGCTGGATCTCGTCCTGGGCGAAGGGGCCTGCGGCCTCGAGCTCTTCCTCGGTGGGGCGCAGCTGCAGCAAGGTCTGTTCAATTCCTTCCTCACGCAGGACGCCGGAGTAGAGGCGCGCCGGGCGTGGGGCGTCGGTTGGCGCCGACGCGACACTAGCCGACGCGTCGTGAGACGCGGTGTCGCGGAAGAGGATCTCCTGGGCGAGGATGACGCCGGCGACCTCGGCTGGCCAGGCCAGGCGCGAGACATAATCCGCGAGCTGCTCCGAGCCGGCCTCGATATTGTCCGGCAGATCGTTTTGCACGACGAGGGTCAGCGGCGAGTCATCGAGGGAGTCGAGCGCGTCGACGAGCAGCTCGGAGGGCACGAGGGCGAAGAGGGTAGGGGCGGCGTCCCAGCCCTCTGCGTGGACGAATTCGACGGCCTCGCGCATGGCCTTATTGAGCGCCTGCTGATTGGGGGAGAGGGAACTCATTGATGACCTCATTCGTTAATGCTGTGTTACTTCCTTAAGCTGGAAGACTATACCGTTTGCTCATCTCTTCGATAACTGATTGGAGTTGGCGTTGTCCACCGGACTCACACGACCCAATGCCCCCATGCGACGGCCATCCCGGCTGTTGGCCTGGACCGTCACCATTCTTGGTCTCCTCTTCTTTGTAGGCCCGCTGCTCGTGGGCTTCTACACGGACTGGAAGTGGTTCGGTGCGATTGATTATCGCGGCGTCTTCACCACGACGGTGCTCGCACGCCTCGCGATCTTCTTCGTCACCGCGATCATCGCGGGACTCATCACGTGGGCCGCGGCGTGGTTCGTGTGGCGCGGACGTCCGGACGACCTCGACCTGGGTGATCTCAACTCGCCGGTCTACGCCTACCGCCAGTCCATTGAGAAGTCCATGGGCGCGTTCCTGCGCGTGCTGCCTCTCCTCGTCGGCATCGTCGCCGGTTTCCTGGCCCAGTCCAACTGGCGTGCGGTCATGCTGTTTATCAACCGACAGTCCTTCGGCGTGGACGATCCGCAGTTCCACATGGATCTGGGCTTCTACGCCTTCCAGCTGCCGGTCTACCAGTTTGTGATCTCCACGCTCTCGCTGCTCACCATGCTCGCGTTCCTCATCGCGCTCGTGGGCCACTACGTGCTGGGCGGCATCCGCATTGGCTCCCGCCCGGCGGGCGTGCGCGGCTCCGTCTCACCGGCGGCGCGCAAGCAGCTGGCGATTACCGGCGGCATCTGGATGCTCCTCGAGGTCGCTGGCTACTGGTTTGAGCGCTACGAGCTGCTGTACAGGGACAACTCCATCTTCACTGGTGCCTCCTACACCGATATCAATGCGTACCTGCCGGCGAAGATCATCCTCATGGTCATCGGCGTCTTCGTGGCCATCGCGTTCTTCATGGCCATCGTGATCAAGGACCTGCGCATTCCGGGCCTAGCCGTCGTGCTTATGCTCGTCTCCTCCGTCGTCATCGGCAACGTGTGGCCGGTGCTCATGCAGCGCTTCTCCGTCGACCCGAACCGTCAGGCGAAGGAAGCGGAATCGATTACGCGCAATATCGAGTCCACGAAGTATGCCTACGGCATTGGCGATGACAACGTGACCTACGAGAACAACTGGGGCGCGAAAGGCGCGTCGGACGAGGCCGTGGCTTCGGACGAGGCGACGATCAATAACCTGCGTCTGCTCGACCCGGACATCCTGGGCGAGACCTTTACCCAGATGCAGCAGCTGCGCAACTTCTACGGCTTCCCGGACACGCTCGAGATGGACCGCTACGAGATCGACGGCGAGATGCGCGACTTCGTGGTCGCCGCCCGCGAGCTTGACCCCAACGCGCTGAGTGAAAACCAGCTCAACTGGATTAACCGCCACACCGTCTACACCCACGGCAACGGCTTCATTGCGGCCGAGGCCAACAAGGTCGACGAGGTCGCCCGTGACGCCGGCTCCACCCGTGGTGGCTACCCGGTCTTTACCGTCTCTGACCTCCAGACCAAGGCCGGCAAGGAGGCCGAGGGTGAGGGTGAGACCAAGGACGCCGAGTCCTCCTTGGGCATCAACGTCGAGGAGCCGCGCATCTACTTCGGCCCCGTCATCGCCTCGGCGCGCGACGGCCGTGACTACGCCATCGTGGGCAAGACAGGTAACGAGTCCGTCGAATACGACACGGACCAGTCCACCTACACCTATGAGGGCTCCGGCGGCGTCGGCATCGGCAATATCGTCGACCGCACGGCGTACGCCCTCAAGTACGGCGAGATGAACTTCCTGCTCTCTGATCGCGTCGGTGCGGAGTCCAAGATTCTCTACGAGCGCGACCCGCGTCAGCGCGTCGAGGAAGTCGCCCCGTGGCTCACCACCGACTCGAAGACCTACCCGGCCGTCATCGACGGCCGTATCAAGTGGATCGTCGACGGCTACACCACGCTGTCCAACCTGCCGTACTCCCAGCGCACCTCGCTCGCGGATGAGACGCAGGACGCGCTCAGCCCCGACGGCACGACGCAGCGCCTCATCAACGACCAGGTGGGCTACATTCGCAACTCCGTGAAGGCCACCGTCGACGCGTATGACGGCTCGGTCTCCCTCTACGAGTTCGATACCGAAGACCCCGTCCTCAAGGCTTGGGAGGGCGTCTTCCCGGGCGTTGTGAAGCCGAACTCTGAGATCTCTGAGGAGCTGCGCGACCACCTGCGCTACCCGGAGGACATGTTCAAGGTCCAGCGCAACCTGCTGGCCCGCTACCACGTCTCCGATCCGGGCGTCTTCTTCAACAACGACGCGTTCTGGTCCGTCCCGCAGGATCCCAATGCCGCCGAGGGCACCAACGCGCTGTCTCAGCCGCCGTACTACGTCATGGCCGCTGATCCGGAGACGAAGAAGCCGAGCTTCCAGCTCATCACCACCTTCCGTGGCTTGAAGCGTGAGTTCCTCTCCGCCCACATGTCCGCGTCCTCGGACCCGGACAATTACGGCAAGATCACCGTCCGCGTCCTGCCCACGGACACGCAGACGCTTGGCCCCAAGCAGGCCCAGGACGCCATGATGTCCTCGGACCAGGTCGCCCGCGACCGCTCGCTATGGGAGTCCACGAACCAGCTGCAGAACGGCAACCTGCTTGCCCTCCCCGTCGGCGACGGCGAGCTGCTCTATCTCGAGCCCATCTACTCCAAGCGTAAGAACCAGGAATCCGCGTTCCCCAAGCTCCTGCGCGTGCTCGTGTCCTACAAGGGCTCCATTGGTTACGCGCCCACCATCTCTGAGGCGCTCAGCCAGGTGGGCATCGACCCGAAGGCTGCTCAGGACATCGAGGAGATCGACGGCGACACCGGTTCCACCGACGCTCAGCCTTCCGATGCCCCCACCTCCGGCGATGCCGACAAGGCAATCACCCCCTCGGCTCCGGCGTCCGCGCCGGCGAGCTCCAACGAGGGTGAGGCCATCAACGCCATCAACGACGCGCTCAAGGGCATCGAGGACGCCCGCGACGGCTCCCACGAGGAGTACGGCAAGGCTCTCGACAAACTCGACAAGGCGGTCAAGGAGTACCAGAACCTCAACAAGTAAGCGCTACCCCGCGTGAAACCATCGCCAGGGTTCCCTTTTATACGGGATGCCCTGGCGATTTTGTCTAGTCGGAGACGGTATGTATAGTTACAGGGGTCGCCACGGAGGGCGCAAGCCTTCCAGTCGATAGTGAAACTCTTTGTTTCACGCGTCGCGGGGTGGAGCAGCTCGGTAGCTCGCTGGGCTCATAACCCAGAGGTCGTAGGTTCGAATCCTGCCCCCGCTACCAACTTCCAAGCCCCTACCAGGAGAAACACTGGTAGGGGCTTTAGTTATTTCTCTTAAGGCGCACGTCCTGGGACTCAAATCGGGACTTTAGCGATGGCATTTTGTCACTTAAGCCGGTTTGGAAGTGATGGGGTTAAGTGACAATTTTCGATTTTGTGACCTTGGATGACTGTGTCGTTTTGAGGAGTCGTCTGCACGGATTTCAGAAGTCCTCTGTACTATCGCCATCCACTCCGGAGAGGCCGCGAACGTTCGTCCACTTCATCTGGAACGCGATTCGACAGAGCGCATTCAATACGATGGTCTTTTTCTCCCTGCGAAGGATGGGGGCAGTTTAGGGTGCCAGGGTGTTGACCAGATCGAGGAATTCCTCAGCGTAGGCAATTTGCTTGCGTAGCTTTTCGTAGCGGGTGCGCGTCTCCTCACGAATGTCGGCAAGGGTGGCCTTGGCATTACTCCGTGCCTGCTGTGCGGTATCACTTTCCTGCCCGCCATCTGAACTATGAAGAATCTCCGCAGCTTCCAGGAATTCCCGCATCTGATCCAGAGTAAACCCCAGCGGTTTCATCCGTCGCACCAGCAAAACACGACGTACATCAGCCTCACTATAAAGCCTGAACCCACCAGGGCTACGCCCCGATGGGGTAATCAGGCCGACGTTGTCATAATAACGCAAGGTGGGAATCGACAACCCCGTCTGGTCAACGACCTCGCCGATCTTGAAATTACTGTTTTGCATTGCCTGTTCTCCTTCACGGTGATGTTGCCCACGGGTTCCTGTGCCTGGGTTGGCGGTTGAGTAAAACTCCCGCTACCATGACCACCATCACCAAACCTAAAGTTACTAGAGGGTTGGATTCCTTTCGGGCGTTCGCCCAGTTACCTATCCCCTCAAAGATTGGACATCTATGACTGAAACTAGCACGGCGGCCCCCCGCCCCCTCCTGAGTCCAGACGGCGCTGATGCCCCTACCGGGATCATCGCATCCTTCCGTTACGCATTTTCTTCCCCCGCCCGTATCCGTATAGAGATTCTGGCCGGACTGGCGGTATCCCTGGCGCTGATCCCTGAGGCCATTGCCTTTTCCATCCTTGCCGGTGTTGACCCAGCCATGGGTCTGTTTTCCTCGGTAGTCATGGCCATTGCGATCGCCTTTACCGGTGGCCGCCCGGCAATGATCACCGGCGCCACCGGGGCTATTGCCCTAGTCATTGCTCCTGTGGCGCGTGGTTACGGGATGGATTATTTCATCGCCACCGTCCTGTTGGGCGGTGTCCTACAAATCGTGCTCGGCGCCCTCGGTGTGGCGAAACTTCAGCGTTTTATCCCCCGATCGGTGATGCTGGGTTTCGTCAATGCACTGGGCATTATGATTTTCACCGCCCAACTCGAACACCTCATTGATGTGCCTTGGATAGTCTACCCACTCGTCGGCTTGGGTGTGGTGATCATGATTTTCTTCCCCAAGCTCACCAGTGTGATCCCCGCCCCGCTGGTCACGATTATCGTGCTCACCGGTTTGGTCATTGCCGCCGGTTTGACTGTCCCGACGGTCTCGGACATGGGCAAGATGCCGGAGACCTTACCGTCCCTGTTTATTCCGAACGTGCCGTGGACGTTGGAGACCCTGCAGATCATCGCGCCTTATGCCCTGGCCATGGCCGTGGTCGGTCTCATGGAATCGTTGATGACCGCCAAGCTCGTCGATGACATCACCGACACTCATTCCGATAAAACTCGTGAATCCTGGGGACAGGGGGTGGCTAATATTGCCTCCGGTTTCTTCGGCGGCATGGGTGGCTGCGCGATGATCGGTCAAACCATGATCAACGTCCGCGAATCCGGGGCACGTACCCGCCTATCCACCCTGTTAGCCGGTGTGTTCCTGCTGGTCCTGGTCCTGGCACTGGGCGACATCGTTGGCATGATCCCGATGGCTGCGCTGGTGGCAATCATGATCATGGTCTCGGTCGGCACCATCGACTGGCACTCGGTGCATCCACGCACCCTTAAACTCATGCCGGTCTCTGAGACCATTGTTATGGCCGTGACGATTATTGCCACCCTAGCCACCAGCAACCTGGCCATTGGTGTGGTGTTGGGTGTGGTCACCGCGATGATCATGTTCGCCCGTCGGATGGCACATATCGCTTCCATTGAAAAGGTCTCCGAGATCGACGGCGACGGCGATGGCGAGATTGATACTCGTACCTACCGGGTGCATGGCCAGTTGTTTTGGGCATCAAGCAATGACCTGGTTTATCGCTTTGATTACACCGATTCTGCCCGTCATATCACTATTGATCTCACTGAGGCGGAGATCTGGGATGCCTCCACGGTCGCGACCTTTGACGCGATTACGCAGAAGTTCCAGGACAGAGGCAAAACCGTGTCCATTATCGGGCTCGACGGTCCCAGTCAGGACCGGCTGAACCGCCTGTCTGGCCGGCTTGGCACCGGCCACTAACATCCCCCGACTCGAGCACATCGACTTGGCGCCCCAACTTATAACCGGGGCGCCAGTTTATTGGTGCTGTTGCAAAGTTGGGGCATAGGAAGAGCATAAAAGAAGCGTAGCGGTTAACCGCTACGCTGTGTTGTGGGGATTTTTACTTTTTACGGTGCACGTGTTCTAGTTAGTGGTTCGTTTCTGAAGCGTCCTGGGTTTAGTTCCTACCTCAGCT